>NZ_CP023737.1:2374854-2679708 GCF_002752655.1 Methylosinus trichosporium OB3b
TGCGCCGAGCGCCCGCAGCCTGACGCGTCGATACATGTTCCGGTCGTCGCCTGATCGGTGGTGGCCGCTCGGCTCGTCGTGGCGGCGCACGCCACGCCGTCCGAATGGCGTCGCGCCGGCGGAGGCTCGGGTGAAACGACTCGCCATCAGTCGTCGCCTCGAGCATGCCAGCCTGCATAGACGCCGACAACCACCGCCACGAAAACCAGCGCCGCGCAAGCTACTCCTCCGCGGGCCAGAAGCCCGACGACCGAGCCAGAAACTGCGGCGATCATCATTCCGCAGACGGTGTCCGACACGCTGCCATCGCCGGCCTCGAGTGCGCCGGGGCGCGCGCGCTCGTCTGGTACAGCAAGCTCGTTGCAGCCGAACGATGAGTCGGGTCGGCGCTGGGCGACTACTTTGAACTCCCGATTTCGCGGCATAAACGGTCCTTTATGACCATAACTAGCGCGCAAAAATCCTGTGACATCGGGCGCATGTTAGCGTTGTAATTACAGGATTATTTTAACCGAGCGCATATTTCAAGGCGCCGGAAAGAAAGGACCGGTTTTGTCAAGCCTTCCTGTCCCGTAACGAGATAGGTTCGTAGACAAAAACCGATTCTTTACGACGTGGCGGCGCTATTTCGGCATCGAGACACGAGAACGAATAATGATCATCGGCTATGCACGCGTATCTACAGACGAGCAGAAACTCGATCTGCAGCTAAAGGCGTTGGAAAATGTACAATGTGATGAAGTTTTTACCGATCACGGCCGATCCGGACTTGATTTTTGTCGTACCGGGCTTGAGAGCGCGCTCAAAAAGCTGAAATCTGGAGACACTTTGGTTGTGTGGCGCCTGGATCGGCTCGGCCGATCTTTGCCCGCTCTCGTCACGCTAATGGATCAACTCGGCAAGCGCGGGGTCAATTTTCAGTCCCTGACCGAGAACATCAACACGACCTCGTCCGGCGGCCGGCTGATGTTCCATATGATGGCGGCGCTGGCCGAGTTCGAACGCTCCCTCATCAGCGAAAGAACGCGGGCGGGTCTGTCCGCCGCGCGCGCGCGCGGCTGCACGCTCGGCCGACCGAAATCGCTCAGCCCCAATCAGATCGCTGACGCCTTCGAAGCCATTCGCAGCGAGAAAACGCAGATGCAGGACGTCGCGGAGGAATTCGGCGTCTCCGTTCGCACGCTGCGGCGAAGCCTGCGCAACGCGTTTCCCGGTCGGAGCGAGCAATTGGATTAGAAAAAGGCGCGGAGAACTCTTTTCATGTTGCGATAAAACGTGAAAGATTCGAGCTGATCCCGATTGGTTTGGATTCGAGATCATCGCGGGAAAGAGCGTCGGGTCCCGATAGGATCTGCGCTTCCCGGGCAGATCTCGCATTCCGAAGCGCTGCACAACAACGCTTCGGCATTTGTTCCCCGATGCTATAGTCCGATCTCTACGGGAGGCCCCCCGCCATGGCTCGGCGCGACGCTCATGCCCATCGCATCCTCACCGCCGTCGATGACGGCGCCGCTCCGGCCGCCTCGGTCGTCGCCGCCTCCTGGCGGCGCTGCGTCACGCTCTACGGCCTCGACCCCGAGCAGTCCCGCGCGCCCGAAATGCTCGGCCCCGCCGAGCTGCGCGCCGCGCGCGAAAGGCTGGAGCCCTTGATGCGGGCGGCCCATGCGCCGCTCGACCGGCTCGCCGCCGCGGTGGTCGAGCTCGGCTGCTGCGTGCTGCTCACCGACGCCGAGGGCGCGCCCGTCGAGCGGCGCAGCGCCGCCACGGACGCCGCGGAGTTCGACATGCGCGGACTGCGGCCCGGCGCCATCTGGAGCGAGGCGCAGCAGGGCACCAATGGCATCGGCACCTGCCTCGCCGAGGGACGCGCCCTCACCATTCATCGCGACCAGCATTTTCGCACGCGCAACACGGCGCTGAGCTGCACGGTCGCGCCGATCCATGACCATTGCGGTCGTCTCGCCGCGGCGCTGGATGTCTCCTGCCGCCACGAGACGCTCGTCCCCGGCATGATCGGGCTCGTCGCCGCCGCCGTCGCCGAGGCGGCGCGCGCGATCGAGGCCGCGCATTTTCGCGCCGCCTTCGCCGATGCGCGCATTCTGCTGGCGCCGGGCGCCGAGCGCGGCGCCGTATCTCTCCTCGCCGTCGATCGCGACGATCTCGTCATCGGCGCCACCCGCGCCGCGCGCCTCGAGCTCGGCGTCACCGACGCAGCGCTCGCCGCCACGCCGCCCGCCGCCGATCTGTTGCGCTGCGGCTCCGGCGAGGCGCTGGAGGAGGCCGAGCGCAGCGCCCTGCGGCGGGCGCTGGCGCGGGCGGAAGGAAATGTCTCGGCCGCAGCGAAGCTGCTCGGCGTCAGCCGCGCGACGTTGCATCGCAAGCTGAGCCGTTTCGGCCTGCGCTGAACGGCGCCTGTCGCAAGAATGCGACACTTCCGACCCCGTCGTGCGTTTCCTCTCTGGCGGGCGCACGTGCGCGGGTCGACAATCGCGCCGCGACGCCGAGACGAAAACGCAAAAGGCGCGTGACGAGAGGAAACCCCCATGACGAGGCCCGAATTCATCCGCTCCGCCGAGCCGCAGTTCAAACCGCGCTATGAGAATTTCATCGGCGGCCGTTGGGTCCCCCCAGCCGCCGGCCGTTATTTCGAGAACAAGACTCCGGTGAATGGCAAGATTCTCTGCGAGATCGCCCGCTCCGACGAAGCCGATATCGAGACGGCGCTCGACGCCGCCCATGCGGCGCGCGAGGCCTGGGGCCGCGCCAGCGTCGCCGAGCGGGCGCGCGTGCTGAACGCCGTCGCGGACCGCATGGAGAGCAATCTGGCGACGCTCGCCGAAGCCGAGAGCTGGGACAATGGCAAGCCGATCCGCGAGACGCTCGCCGCCGACGTACCGCTCGCCATCGATCACTTCCGCTATTTCGCCTCCGCCATTCGCGTGCAGGAGGGCGGCATATCGGAGCTCGACCACGACACGGTCGCCTATCATTTCCATGAGCCGCTCGGCGTCGTCGGCCAGATCATCCCGTGGAACTTCCCGCTGCTGATGGCGGCATGGAAGCTCGCGCCCGCGCTCGCCGCCGGCAATTGCGTGGTGCTGAAACCGGCCGAGCAGACGCCGGCCTCCATTCTCATATGGGCCGAGATCGTCGGCGATCTGCTGCCGCCCGGCGTCGTCAATATCGTCAACGGCTTCGGCCTCGAGGCCGGGCGCCCGCTCGCCTCGTCGAAGCGCATCGCCAAAATCGCCTTCACGGGCGAGACCAGCACCGGACGCCTCATCGGCGAATATGCCGCGCGCAATCTCATTCCGGTGACGCTGGAGCTCGGCGGCAAATCGCCCAACATCTTCTTCGCCGACATCGCCGCCGAGGATGACGCGCTGCTCGACAAGGCGCTCGAAGGCTTCGCCATGTTCGCGCTGAACCAGGGCGAGGTTTGCACCTGCCCGAGCCGCGCTCTGGTGCACAGAAGCATCTATGACCGCTTCATGGAGCGCGCGCTGAAGCGCGTCGGCGCCATCGTGCAGGGCGACCCGCTCGACAAGCGCACCATGCTCGGCGCGCAGGCCTCGCGAGAGCAGATGGAAAAAATCCTGAGCTATTTCGACATCGGCCGCAATGAAGGCGCCGACATTCTGATCGGCGGCGGCCGCGCCGAGCTCGAGGGCGAGCTTTCCGGCGGCTTCTATGTGAAGCCGACCGTGCTCGCCGGCAATAATAAGATGCGCGTGTTCCAGGAGGAGATCTTCGGGCCCGTGGTCTCGGTGACCGTGTTCGATTCGGACGAAGAAGCGGTGGCGATCGCCAATGACACGATCTTCGGCCTCGGAGCGGGAGTGTGGACGCGCGACGTCAATCGCGCTTTTCGCGTCGGCCGCGCCATTCAGGCCGGGCGCGTCTGGACCAATTGCTATCACGCCTATCCGGCGCACGCCGCCTTCGGCGGCTACAAGCAATCGGGCGTCGGCCGCGAGAATCACCGCATGATGCTGGATCATTATCAGCAGACCAAGAATCTGCTGGTGTCCTACGATCCGCACAGCCTCGGCTTCTTTTGATCGCTCGCGCGAAGCGATCCGGCGCCGCGCCCCGTGGCCCTGGATTGCTTCGTCGCTCCGCTCCTCGCAATGACGGCGCCCCTCGGGGTCGTCGTCATTGCGAGTGAAGCGAAGCAATCCAGGGCCGCGGGGCGATTCCCTGGTCATAACGCATTTACCCTTAGGTAATTTAACTCGCCGTTAACCATCCTGGCCTGAAATGGGACTTGCAGCAGAGCTTGCGAGTCCGCCCGTTGACCGAATCTTCATCCTCTCACATTCGCTTCCGGGGCCGCTCCTTTCCGGTCCTCGCCATCGAGCCCGATGCGCCGATCGACGGCTGGATCGAGAAGCTCGA
The DNA here is from genome assembly GCF_002752655.1 of Methylosinus trichosporium OB3b. Lineage (NCBI taxonomy): Bacteria > Pseudomonadati > Pseudomonadota > Alphaproteobacteria > Hyphomicrobiales > Methylocystaceae > Methylosinus > Methylosinus trichosporium. The sequence continues at coordinate 2,379,253 of NZ_CP023737.1, forward strand.
CGCCTGTCTCGAGCGCACGCCCGCCTTCTTCGCGCGCAAGGCGATCGTCGTCGACGTCTCCAAGCTCGGCCTCGAGCGCGACGAGGTCGTCGGCCTCATGGGCCGGCTCTCCGAGCGCCAGGTGCGCGTCATGGGCCTCACCGGCGTCGAGCCGTCCTGGGCCTGCGACGAGCTGCCGCCGATCCTCCTCAGCGGACGCGCCTACGCCGCCGACGAGGAGCCGAGCGCCGCAGCGCCGCAGCCGACGCTGACGCCGCAGGAGCAAACCACTTTCGCCGAGATCGGCGCGGCGCTGCGGGCGGAAAAGCCCGCGCTCGCCGAAAGCGTCGAGAGCGAGCGCCGCCATGTCGCGCCGCTCGTCGTCGAGAAGCCGGTGCGCTCCGGCCAATCCATCTTTCATCCGGGCGGCGACGTCATCGTCGTCGGCTCGGTCGCTTCCGGCGCGGACGTCGTCGCCGGCGGCTCCATCCATGTCTATGGCGCGGTGCGCGGCCGCGTGATGGCCGGCTCCTATGGCGAGACCCGCGCGCGCATCTTCTGCCGCAAGTTGGAGGCGGAGCTCGTCGCCGTCGGCGGCTTCTACATGACCGCGGACGAGATCCGCGCCGATCTGCGTGGGCGTGCGGTGCACGCCTTTCTGCAGGATGAAACGATCAAGATCGTCAGGCTCGACTGAGGGAGGACGGCGAATGGCAAAAATACTGGTAGTCACATCCGGCAAGGGCGGCGTCGGCAAGACGACGACGACCGCGGCGCTCGGCGCGGCGCTCGCTCAGTCGAATCACAAGGTCGCCGTCGTCGATTTCGACGTCGGCCTGCGCAATCTCGATCTGGTGATGGGCGCCGAGCGGCGCGTCGTCTATGATCTCATCAATGTCGCCAATGGCGACGCCAAGCTGCATCAGGCCCTGATCCGCGACAAGCGCGTCGACACGCTGCATCTGCTCGCCGCCTCGCAGACGCGCGACAAGGACGCGCTCACCGAGGAGGGCGTGCGCCGCGTGATCGACGAATTGCGCGAGCGTTTCGACTGGATCGTCTGCGACAGCCCTGCCGGCATCGAGCGTGGCGCGACGCTGGCGATGCGCTTCGCCGACGTCGCCGTCGTCGTCGCCAATCCGGAAATCTCCTCGGTGCGCGATTCGGATCGCATCATCGGCCTGCTCGACGCCAAGACCGAGCGCGCCGAGCGCGGCGAGCGCCTCGACAAGCATCTGCTGCTCACGCGCTACGACCCGGGCCGCGCCGCCCGCGGCGAGATGCTGCATGTCGACGACGTGCTGGAGATTTTGTCGATCCCGCTCATCGGCATCATTCCCGAGAGCGAGGATGTGCTGCGCGCCTCCAATGTCGGCAGCCCGGTGACGCTGCACACGACGACGAGCGCGCCGGCGCGCGCCTATATGGATGCGGCGCGGCGCCTCTGCGGCGTCGATGTGCCGATGGACATTCCCGTCGACAAGAAAGGACTCTTGGTGCGTCTGTTCGGCCGGAGGGCGGCATGAATTTATTCAAGTTCCTCGATCGTCGCGCCTCGGCGCCAGTCGCGCGCGAGCGGCTGCAGATTCTCCTCGCGCATGAGCGCGCCTCGGTCTGCAACGCCAATCTCGTGGCGCTGCTGCACAAGGAAGTGCTCGCCGCGGTGTCGAAGCACATCGCGATCGATCCCGAGCGCGTGGAAGTCAATCTGCGCGAGCGCGACAAGGTCTCCCTGCTCGAGATCGACATAGAGATCGACGCGGCGATGAAGCGCACCGACATCGGCGAAGCGGCGTAAGCGCCGCGCTCTATTTTCGGCTTTTCACGTCTGACGCCGGGCGCATCGGCTCGAAAGCGCCTGGCCCCCCGTGAGCGGAGGCGCTGTCTGCGCCTCGGCCGCGAGCGGAATGTGAGCAGAGCGACGTCACAGTCGAAATCTCATATTCCGCCACCATTGTCGAAAATCTCGATGGCGCGCGCCTGGGTGATGTTGCTTCCCGGCGCGACGCTGTGCGTCAGCCAGACATTGCCTCCGATCGAGGAGCCCTTGCCGATGGTGATGCGCCCGAGGACCGTCGCGCCGGCATAGATCACCACATCGTCCTCGACGATCGGATGACGCGGCCGGCCTTTGACGAGAGCGCCGCTCGCATCCGCCTCGAAGCGCTTCGCCCCGAGCGTGACGCCCTGATAGAGCCGCACACGCTTGCCGATGCGCGCCGTCTCGCCGATCACGACGCCGGCGCCGTGATCGATGAAGAAGCTCGATTCGATGTCGGCGCCCGGATGAATGTCGATGCCCGTCTCGGAATGCGAGATCTCGGCGATGATGCGCGCGAGCATGGGCGCGCCCAAACAATAGAGCTCGTGCGCAAGACGATGGCGGGTAACGGCGGCGATTCCCGGATAACAGAATACGATCTCGTCGAGGCTGCGCGCCGCAGGATCGCCCTCGAAGGCGGCGCGTATGTCGGTGTCGAGCAACGAGCGCACGCGCGGCAGAGCGCCGAGAAAGGCGTCGGCGATCCGCTGCGTGTCCGCCTCCCGCCTCCCGCCGGCGTCCGCGTCGGCGAACAGGCGCAATTCCTTGCCGATCTGCTCGCCGAGCGAATGCATCGTCCGTTTCAACGTCGCCGCCACGAAGCCGTCGACAGTCTCGATGGTGAGATGCGAAGGGCCAAAATGGCGCGGATAGAGAATGGCCACCAGATCGGCGACGATGTCGACGACCGCGGCGCGCGACGGCAGCTCGGGCAGAGCGCTGCTCTTGTAGCGGCTCTTTTGCGACGTCTTGCGCAAGGCGCGCAGCGCGTCGACCACCTCGTCGACCGCCGCGTCGCGCGCCTCGACGGCGTCCCGAGCATCGCCGAATCGGGCGTTCATTTCAATTGATCCGCGATCTTGTCGATGCCGGCCTTGGCGCAGACCTCGTCCTTCTCGCCGCCCGGCGCGCCGGAGACGCCGACCGCGCCAATGATCTCGTCGCCGACCTTGATCGGCAGCGCGCCCTGAATGGCGACGACGCCCGTGAGATGGACGAGGCCGAGACCGGGATTGTCCTTCACGCGCTGAGCGATGTCGCCCGACGGCGCGCGGAAGGTGCGCGAGGTGTAGGCCTTGCGCTGGCTGTTTTCCAGAGTATGCGGCGAAGCGCCGTCGCCGCGAAGAGCGACGATCGTCTGCCCCTCCCCTCCGACGACTGTGACCGAAACGCGATGGCCTTGCTGAATGCAGGCGTCATAGGCGCCTTGCGCGATCGAGAGAGCGGCGGCGACGGGGAGAAATTTATGCGCCGGCAGATCGGCCCGCGCCGTCGGCGCAGCCGCCGCAACGGCGACCATCGAGACGAGAACGAGACGGGAGACGAGGACGAGCTTCATGGTCGATCCATCCATTTTCGAGGGATGCGGGCATGCTAGCACTTAATATATCTATTGCAAGGATATGATTATGTGTCATGCTCGAGAATGACGCGCATCTTAGGCAAGCGCTCGGCTGAAGACCGACTCAGACGAGAGGATTTATCGATGGAACCTACCCTCATCAAGCGCTCACGGCCCTCCCCCGAGCGGCTCTCCCGCATCGTCGCGGAACGACTCGAGCGACTGCTCAATCGACGCGGACGGTCTTTGACACGCCTCGCGGAAGTGAGCGGCGTCGACGCCGATGAGATCGCGCGTATCGCCGCAGGCCGCCAGGCTCCCTCCGTCGGCCATTTGTGGCGAATCGCCAATGCGCTCGGCGTTCCCTTCGGCAGCCTCGTCGCGTCGAAGGAGCGAGGCGACCTGCTGGTCATTCGCAAGAGCGAGCCGCAATCGGTCGAATCCGTCGGCGGCGCATTCGTCTCGCGCGCTCTCTACCCATATGATTCCAGGCGCCCGGTCGAATTCTACCATCTCACCATCGCGCCCAAGCACATCGAGCGCTCGGAGGCCCATGCGCCCGGCACGAAGGAGAATCTGGTCGTCGCGCGCGGATCGGTCGAGATCGTCGTCGGACGCGAGCCGGCGGCGCAGCTGGACGAGGGCGACGCCATCGATTTCCTCGCCGATGTGCCGCACAGCTATCGCAATCTCGGAGTCGTGCCCGCAACCATCTATCTGGTCATGTCCTACGCCGAGGCGAGCGACGAGGATTGACTCGCGGCTGGGGACGAGATCAATGCGCCGGCGACCATAGCGACGATCGCGTGCAGCACGGTCGAAAGATCGAACCGCTTGCCTTCCCGGCGACGATGGTCCGAAATCTCCAGCAACGAAACCTGCATGCGACAACCTCTGATTCCGGTTGCCGCATATAGCTGCGAGCGTCTCTCACGACAATGACCGCGATCGCGGCTGTGTTCGCTGTTCCGCGCTTCGCCTCCGCCAATCCGACGGGCGGCGTCGTGGTGGATGGCGCGGCGACGATCTCCTCCGCCGGCAGCGTCACCAATGTCGCGCAGTCGACCAATAGCGCCATCATCAATTGGCAGAACTTCTCCATCGCCTCCGGCGAGACCGTCAATTTCCTGGCTGTGGAAACCTTGAAACGTGACGTCGAAGGGATGACCCGTGTGGTCGGCCAGCTCCTCGACGCCGCTGAGGTGGAGGCGGTTGTCATTGATCCGACGAGCAGGCCGATCTGCGACAGGTCTGCGCTGAAGTCGCAGAATTCATTGCGCCAATTGCGTTGGCGCAGGAAAAAGCCGTCGCGTAGAGCGGCGCAGAAGGGCCGGTCTGGATCAAAGCCAACCCGGAAATGCTGCGTCTGGCCATTCGTAATTTGGTCGAGAACGCACTCAATCACACGCCAAGGGGAACGGATGCCGAGATCCTTGTCGGAATAGACGGGTCGGCCAGCATCATAGATCGGGGCGAGGGCGTTCCGATCGCTGAGCGCGAGCGGATATTCGAACGTTTCCAGCGGCGACGGCGGGGCGGCGCCGGACTGGGCCTCTCGATCGTAAAGCGCATCGCCGAGGCGCACGGCGGATTCGTCACGGTCGGAAATCGCTCAGGTGGAGGCGCGGAGCTTTCGATACATTTCCTGCCGGCCGAGCAGGCTTCCAGGCCGTTGTCGCCGCCAGGTTGATGTCCTTGGCCAGCGCGCAACCGTCGCCGACGCGCAGGAAATCCGCGGTGGGGGATTTCGGGGCGGCTGAGGGTCACGGGTCGGTGCTTGCGCCCCCTATCAGCCGACCTTGACGCCGACAATATTTCAATTATATTGGAAATATGGAAAAGCTATCCGCGATCACAGCTCTCGTCGCCCTCGCACACGAGTCGCGCCTCGAAATCTTTCGGCTTCTGATGCAGGCCGGGCCCGCAGGGCTGCCCGCAGGAAAAATCAGCGAGCGGCTCGGGCTTCCTTCGACGACGCTGTCTTTCCACCTCAATCAGCTCAAGCACGCCGATCTCGTGACCTTCCGCCGTGAGGGTCGCTCCTTGATCTATTCGGCCGCCTATCCCGTCATGAACGCGCTGCTCGCCTATCTGACGGAGAATTGCTGCAAGGGCGACGCCGCCGCTTGCTGCGTCACAGAAGCCGATACGACCTGCCAGACCGAGAGGGTCCCATGAAGCGCCTGCATCTGCATGTCTCCGTCGACGACCTGCCGCGATCCATCCATTTCTACAGCGCGCTGTTCGCCGCCGCGCCGACGGTCGAGAAGCCCGATTACGCCAAATGGATGCTCGACGATCCGCGCGTGAACTTCGCCATTTCGGCGCGAGGCGGGTCGAGCCTCGGATTGGAGCATCTCGGCATTCAGGTCGAAACCACGGATGAGCTGCAAGACGTCTATGGACGCCTGAAGCAGGCCGGCGGACGCGTCTATGAAGAGGGCGCGACCACCTGCTGCTATGCGCGTTCAGAAAAATCCTGGATCGCCGATCCGCAAGGGCTGATGTGGGAGACCTTCCTCACGACGGGCGAAAGCCCGATCTATGGCGGAGATCCAGCGCTGGACGCGTTGAAGGGCGAGGCTGGCGCCTGCTGCGCGCCGACGACGCCGCAAGGCGAATGCTGTCCGCCGAAACCGGAGCTTTCCGCACAGGCGCCCTGCTGCGGCGCGAAGGAGCCCGCATGAGCGCGCCCGATGTGATCATCTATCACAATCCCGATTGCGGCACGTCGCGCAACACGCTCGGCCTCATCCGCAACGCCGGCATAGAGCCGCATGTGATCGAATATCTGAAGACGCCGCCGACGCGGGCGCTGCTGGCGCAGCTGATCGCGCGAATGGGGATATCGACGCGGGCGCTGCTGCGCGAGAAGGGCACGCCTTTTCAAGAGCTCGGCCTCGGCGATCCGACGCGGACCGACGAGGCGTTGCTCGATGCGATGATGGCGCATCCGATCCTCATCAATCGGCCGATCGTCGTCACCTCCATGGGCGTGAAGCTGTGCCGGCCGTCGGAGGCGGTTCTGGACATTCTGCCGCTGCCGCAGCGCGGCGCGTTTTACAAGGAGGACGGCGAGCTCATCGTCGATTCCGCCGGCCGGCGCGTGGCGACGGCATAACAATCGAGGGAGACGAATGTGACGGCAATCGAAATCTATGACCCGGCCCTTTGCTGCAGCACCGGCGTGTGCGGGACCGATGTCGATCAGGCGCTGGTGAATTTCGCCGCCGACGCCGATTGGGCGAAGCAGAACGGCGCTCGCATCGAGCGATTCAATCTGGCGCAGCAGCCGCTCGCCTTCGCCGAGAATGCGATCGTGAAAGGCTTTCTGGAGCGTTCCGGACAGGAGGCGCTGCCGCTGGTGCTCGTTTCGGGCGAGGTGGCGCTCGCCGGGCGCTATCCGAGCCGCAGCGAGCTCGCGCGCTGGGCCGGCCTCGTCGAGACCGCGACGGAGGCGAAGCCGAGCGGATGCTGCGGCGGCGGCAGCTGCTGAAGGCCCCCAGATGAAATTCCTCGAGCGGCCGCCGCGTTTCCTGTTCTTCACCGGCAAAGGCGGGGTCGGCAAGACGTCGATCGCCTGCGCGACCGCGATCGCGCTCGCCGAGGCCGGCCGCCGCGTGCTTCTGGTCAGCACCGATCCGGCGTCCAATGTGGCGCAGGTGTTCGGAACGATTATCGGCAATCGGATGACCGACATTCCCGGCGCGCCGGGCCTGTCGGCGCTGGAGATCGATCCGCAGGCCGCTGCGCAGGCCTATCGCGACCGCATCGTCGGCCCGGTGCGCGGCCTGCTTCCGGACGCTGTGGTGAAAGGGATAGAGGAACAATTATCGGGCGCCTGCACGACGGAGATCGCCGCTTTCGACGAATTCACCGCGCTGCTGGTCGATTCCGCGCTCACCGCGACTTACGATCACATCGTCTTCGACACCGCGCCGACGGGGCACACGATCCGCCTGCTGCAATTGCCCGGCGCATGGAGCGGCTTTCTCGACTCCGGCAAGGGCGACGCCTCTTGCCTCGGGCCGCTGGCGGGGCTGGACAAGCAGCGTGCGCAATATGGCCGCGCCGTCGAGGCCTTGGCCGACGCCGCGCGCACGCGCCTCGTGCTCGTCGCCCGCGCGCAGCGCTCCACGCTGACCGAAGTCGCCCGCACGCATAAGGAGCTGGCGGCGATCGGCATTGCGCAGCAATATCTCATCATCAACGGCCTGCTGCCGGAAGAGGAGGCGAAGCAGGATCGACTCGCCGCCGCCATCTATGAGCGCGAGCAGGCGGCGTTGCGCGCGCTTCCCGCCGAGCTCGCCGCTTTGCCTTGCGATCGCGTCGCGCTCAGGCCGTTCAATCTTGTCGGCCTGGACGCCTTGCGGCAATTGCTCGTCGCAACGCCATCGCCGGCGAACGCGAGCGAGGACGAGCCGATCGCGCTCGACGCGTCGAGCCTCGGTGATCTGGTCGACGCAATAGCGGCGGATGGTCACGGCCTCGTGATGCTGATGGGCAAGGGCGGAGTCGGCAAGACGACTCTCGCCGCCGCCGTCGCGGTGGAGCTCGCGCGCCGCGGCCTGCCCGTGCATCTCACCACCTCCGATCCGGCCGCGCATCTTGCCGAAACGCTCCATGGATCATTGGAGCATCTCACAGTGAGCCGCATCGATCCGCATGCGGAAACGGAGCGCTATCGTCGCGAGATTTTAGCCGCCAAGGGCGCCGAGCTCGACGCCGCCGGCCGCGCGCTTCTGGAAGAAGATTTGCGCTCGCCTTGCACCGAGGAGATCGCCGTGTTTCAGGCCTTCTCGCGCATCATCCGCGAGGCGGGCGAGAGCTTCGTGGTGATGGACACGGCGCCGACCGGCCATACTCTGCTGCTGCTGGACGCGACCGGCGCCTATCATCGCGAGGTCGCGCGCCAATTGGACGCCAAAGGCGCGCATTACACGACGCCGATGATGCAATTGCAGAATCCAAAGCAGACCAAGGTTTTGCTGGCGACGCTCGCCGAGACGACGCCTGTTCTGGAGGCGGCCGGCCTGCAGGCCGATCTGCGGCGCGCCGGAATAGAGCCTTGGGCGTGGATCATCAACAATAGCGTGGCCGCCGCGCGCCCGCAGTCGCCGCTGCTGCGTCAGCGCGCCCGCAACGAAATACGCGAGATCGCCGCCGTCGCCGCCACGCATGCGCGGCGCTTTGCGATCGTCCCGCTGCTGAAGGAAGAGCCGGTCGGCGTTTCTCGCCTTCTGGAATTGGCGGGCCGCACAATCGCCACAGCCTGATATTTCACCGAGAGGAAGTCCGATGGAACTGCGCGCAACTCCGGCCGCCACGGCGCCGGATCGAAGCAAAGCATCCGCAGCGCCCGCCATGGGCGTCTTCGAGCGCTATCTGACCCTATGGGTCGCGCTCTGCATCATCGTCGGAATCGCGCTCGGCCAGGCGACGCCTTCCGTCTTCCACGCCATCGGCGCGGCGACGCTGGCGCAAGTGAACTTGCCTGTCGCGGCGCTCGTGTGGCTGATGATCATCCCCATGCTGTTGAAGATCGACCTCGCCGCGCTCGGCCAGGTACGCGAGCATTGGCGGGGCATCGCCGTCACGGTCGGCATCAATTGGCTCGTCAAGCCGTTCTCTATGGCGCTGCTCGGCTGGCTGTTCATCGCGCATCTGTTCCGGCCCTTTCTGCCGGCCGACCAGATCGACGCCTATATCGCCGGCCTCATTCTGCTGGCGGCGGCGCCTTGCACGGCGATGGTGTTCGTCTGGTCCAATCTCGTCGACGGCGAGCCGCATTTCACTTTGTCGCAAGTCGCGCTCAACGACACGATCATGATCGTCGCCTTCGCGCCGCTCGTCGCTCTGCTGCTCGGCCTGTCGTCCATCACCGTGCCATGGGGCACGCTGCTGCTGTCGGTCGGCCTCTATATCGTCGCGCCGGTGATCGCATCGCAGCTCTGGCGGCGCGCGCTGCTGGCGAAGGGCGGCGCGGCGGCGCTGGCCGCGACGCTGCGCGTGCTCGGCCCGCTCTCGCTCGTCGCTTTGCTGCTCACTCTTATCATTCTGTTCGGCCTGCAGGGCGAGGAGATCATGCGTCAGCCCCTCGTCATCGCGCTTTTGGCGACGCCGATCCTGATCCAGGTCTATTTCAACGCCGGCCTCGCCTATCTCCTCAATCGCCGCCTCGGCGTCGACTGGTGCGTCGCCGGCCCTTCGGCGCTGATCGGCGCCAGCAATTTCTTCGAGCTGGCGGTCGCGACGGCCATCGCCCTCTTCGGCTTCCGGTCGGGCGCCGCGCTCGCGACCGTCGTCGGCGTGCTGGTCGAGGTTCCGGTCATGCTCTCCGTCGTCCATATCGTCCGCCGCTCGCGCGCATGGTACGAAGGCGCTGGCGTGGCCCGACGCGCCTGAGCAGCCATCGCCGCTCGCGGCCGCAGCCTCAGTTATCGCATAGGAGGAAACGCGCCCCCGGCCCGATGATTGCTCCGCGACCTTTGCGGCGGTCCTCCATGAGAAAGGAAGAGGAGCATGCCGAGCGCGACATTCGATCCGCGGGGAGACAATTGCTGGTATCTGATCCCGGCGGAACGAAGACATGCATGGTGGCTGTATCTGGCGATCGCGGGCTCAGCCAAGCTGCGCGGCGAGACTCCTCCTCCGCCGCCTAATTTTGCGGCGCCTCTGCTCTTCGCCGACCCATCGGCCCATGACCGCTCGCGCCTCAGCACGATGAGTCGGGTTTTATCGTGGTTCCGGGCTCACTCGACGCCAAGGCGGCGCCCTTCGCCTGACCAAAGCGGCCGCCTCGGCTTGGCCGCGTCGCCGCTCTTCGCTCACAGGCGCCGGCGCGAACAGATCGAAATGGCGATTGGCGCCGGCGTGGATCAGATTGCCGTCGAAACGCGCCGACGCCGTCATGGCGTGTTGAAAGAGGCGGTTCGGACCGAGATCATAGCGCAGATGGTCGCTCTCGACCGACCAATCGGGCGAGAGCGCCCATTCGACGCCCGCGCCCACTGTCCTGAAAGGCGAGAAAATTGAAGCTCAGCGCGCCGCCAATGACGCGCTGACCGCTGATGATTCCGGCATAGATCGAGCCTCGTTGGGGCGGCGACACGTAGCAGGCGAACAATCTTCTCCTTGCGTGTAACCGTGCCGGCCCCGGAAGCGAAGAATGATCTGCGGTCCAATCTGGACCCGACACGTTCGATCGACGGACGAATTATCAAGGAGATCTCGATGAAGACCAAAGTCGTGTCCGGCGCGGCGCTCGCCGCGGCGACGATCGCGCTCGCGCTGAATGGCGCCGCGCCGAGCGCCGCGCTCGCCAAGGCCGCGCGAAAGCCGGTTCATTGCGCTGGCGTCAATTCCTGCAAAGGAATGAGCGCGTGCAAGACCGCGAGCAACTCCTGCAAGGGTATGAACTCCTGCAAGGGACAGGGGTGGATTTCCGCGAAATCGGCGAAGGCCTGCGAGGCCAAGGGCGGAACGGTCGCAGAGATGTAAATGATCCTGCGCGGTCGAAGGGATGTTCGGCTCGACCGCTTCGTGGCCGAGCCGGCGGCATATGTCGCCGGCTCTTTGCCGAGACGAAGAGTCGTGCGCGTCAAAGGGCGCTCTGACGCGCGGAGGCTGCGTCTTCGCGCGCGCTCGACCTTCGACGCGTCGACGCATGCTTCGCGGGAAGGTCGTCTTGCCGAGCTTCTGGGCGACATGGCGTCCGCCCTGCCGCCGCGAATTACCGACGCTCGAGCGCGGACGCGTCGCCGGCTATATCGTCGGCGGATTCGCGTCGGGCGAAGCGAGAAGTCGCAGGCGCGCCGAGATGAGTGAAGTCGAATCCCACCGGATATTTCAGGCCGAAGCCGAGCAGGCGGTCGAGGCCGATATGCGCGGCCCAGATCGCAGCGATCAGAAGGAACGTCGGCGAAGCGTCGAGACGCCACGCTGCCGCGACGAGCAGCGCTGGCCCCAGATAGCTGTGAATGGCGTTGTAGGCGAAAGCCCCAGCCTTTCGTCCAAAGAAATATGCGGCGATCGAAAGGTCGGGAACGAGAAGCAGAAGAACGAACATTCGCGAGCCGCCGCCGAGGAAGTCATATGCGCCGATCGCCGCGGCGAGCACGACGCCCCCTTCGAGGCGCAGCAGCAGCCGGACGGCGCCCGTCGTCACGCCGAGCGACACGGCGCGTTGCGAAAGCAGGAGTTCAGGCGATGATTCAGCGGTGGCCATGTTTCAACTCCATCGAAGCGCCGATAGGATCGGCGCGCGAGCGCATCAATGGAATTGAACAATCCCGTCTCTTCGTTGTACGATTTCGTCATGATCGAAGCAGACATCGACTGGACGCTTTGGCGGAGCTTTCTGGCGATTGTTCGGGAAGGCAGCCTCGCCGGCGCCGCGCGGGCGCTGCGCGTGTCGCATCCGACCATCCGTCGCCATCTCGAGGCGCTCGAGACAAGGCTGAAGACGCCTTTGTTCACACGCTCGCCGTCCGGCCTCGAGCCGACCGCCGTCGCGCTCGACCTGCGACCGGTCGCCGAAGCCATGGAAGCGTCGAGCCGCGCTCTCCTTCGCCGCGCCTTATCGGAGCGCGACGAGCTCGCCGGGGTCGTGCGCTTGACCGCGAGCGACGTCGTAGCGGTGGAGGTTCTCCCTCGACTGCTCGCGCCGCTGCGAAGCCGCCATCCACGCCTTTCCTTCGAGATTCATCCGAGCAACCGCATCGAGGATATTTTGCGCGGCGATGCGGATATCGCCTTGCGCATGACGCGCCCGCGCCAGAAAAATCTGATCGCCCAACATATCGCCGGCGTCGAGATCGGCCTCTTCGCCACGAAGTCGCTTGTCGATTCTCTGCCGAATGTTCCCGCGACGCTCGCCGAAGCTGTCGCCTCCGGCTGGATGATCGGCTACGACCGCAAGACGGCGATCATCGAGGCGATGGAGCCTCTCGGCGTCGAGGCGAAGCGCGAGGATTTTCATATCCGGTCCGATGATGATCTCGCTCATCTCGCCGCCGTGCGCGCGGGCCTCGGCATGGGCTTCATACAGGCGCCGCTCGCGCTGCGGACGCCCGATCTCATCCGCATGCTGCCGGAATTGAAGCTCGACATGGAGCTGTGGCTGGCCGTGCATCCCCAGCTCATCGGCGTTCCGCGGATCGCGGCGACCATGAAAGCGCTGAAGCCCGGGCTGAAGCGCTTCAGCCGAATCGGCGTCGTGTGATGCTCGAAACGCCTTTCGCGCGGCGCCTCGAGCGACGGTGACGGGATAGATTCGCCCGGCCGCCTCGGCGGGCGAGCATCAGAAATCGACAAAAGTCCATTCGCATTCGCGCGCCGCGAGGTCGATCAGCGATCGCACTTTCGCCGACAGCAGCCTTGCGCTCGGATAGACGAAATGGATCGGCAGCGGCGTCGGCTCATAATCGACGAGCACGACTGCGAGCCTCCCGGCGCGGACCAGCTCGATGATCTGATAGCCGGCTGCGATGGTCAGTCCGCCATTGTTCTCCGCATGCCAGATCGCCGCCTCGGCGCTATTCGTCACATAGGCGGGCGCCGCGTCGATGTCGAAGCGTTCGCCGTCCGACCAGAAGCGCCAGCGGCCGGCCGAGGTCAGGGATGTGCAGGAAATCAGCCGATGCCGCTCGAGATCGGCCGGCGTCGTCGGCGCGCCTCTCGCCTCGAGATAGGCCGGAGAGCCGACGACGACCCGCCGCGTCGCCCCCATTCTGCGCGCGACCAGCGCCGAATCGGACAAATGGCCGATGCGCAGAGCGAGATCGAATCCTTCCTCGACGAGATCGACGAAGCGGTCAGAGAGCGATAGCTCGACCGAAAGCTGCGGATGCGCGTTCATATAACGGCCGATCAGCGGCCCTATATGCATGCGACCGAACATCAGCGGCGCGGACAGGCTCAGCCGTCCTCTCGGCGCGCTGCGCTCGTTCTCCGCGACGCGCTCGGCCTCCTCGAGATCGGCGACGATCCGCCGGGCGCGCTCGAGAAAGCGCGCGCCCGCATCCGTCAGGCCGACGGAGCGGGTCGTTCGCTGCAGAAGCCGCACGCCGAGCCGCTCCTCGAGCGCGGCGACGAGGCGCGTCACCAGCGACGCCGAGACGCCGAGGCTTCGAGCCGCCGGCGCGAAGCCCTTGTGGTCGACGACCGCGATGAAGGCCGTGATCGTGTCGAAGCGGTCCATCGGATTGCTGCGCCCGCCGCAACGATGTCGTGCCGGGAAAGGCGATTATCGTTTCGGTCGCCATCTATCATTTTCCGAGCGACAGGCAAGACGCCTCGTTCGCCTGCGCCGATCGGAGGAGGAAATCATGACGAGACCGCCGCTGCCGCCTTTCACCGCCGAAACCGCCGCCCAGAAACTGCGCCTCGCCGAGGACGCCTGGAACAGTCGCGATCCGCAGCGCGTCGCGCAGGCCTATTCGATCGACAGCCGCTGGCGCAATCGCGCCGAATTCATCGTCGGCCGCGATTCGATCGAGGCCTTTCTCGAGCGCAAATGGTCGCGAGAGCTGGAGTATCGGCTCATCAAGGAGCTATGGGCGTTCCGCGAGAATCGGATCGCCGTCCGCTTCGCCTATGAATGGCGTGACGACAGCGGGAATTGGTTTCGCTCTTACGGCAATGAAAATTGGGAGTTCGACGAGCAGGGACTCATGCGCCTGCGCATCGCCAGCATCAACGACGTTCCGATCTCCGCCGCCGATCGGAAATTTCATTGGCCGCTCGGCAGACGTCCGGACGATCATCCGGGCTTGAGCGATCTCGGCCTCTGACGGGGAGCGGACTCCGACGCTGGTGGACAAGAGCGCGCCTGAAGGCCCGCTTCGGAAACGATCGGCAAATGCGAGGCGCGCTCGAACTGTCGCGCTATCTCGACCAAAGCTACAGCCTCGTCGACTGCTGCGCCCGCTCCCTCGACTCCGCGAAGGAATCGATCATGGACAATCGAAGCCCCAACAGCGACATCGCCTTCACCGAGACGGTGAAGCAGCTCCAGCGCCGCAATGGCTCGCGCGACGCCTACGCCAAAATGGAGACGCACGGCTGGCAGAACCGCATCACCCCGCAACTGGCGGCGTTCATCGCTCGGCAGAACAGCTTCTACCTCGCGACCGTGAACGCCGAAGGACAACCCTATATCCAGCACCGCGGCGGGCCGCGCGGCTTCCTCAGGCCGATCGACGAGCACATATTGGCGATGGCCGATTTCAGAGGCAACCGTCAGTTCATCTCGCAAGGCAATCTGCTCGAGAGCCGCAAGGCGTTCATTTTTCTGATGGACTATGCGAACCGCCGCCGCATCAAGATCTGGGGCGAGGCCTCGATGGTGGAAGGAGACGACGCCTTGCTCCGATCCGTGACGCCAGACGGCTATGCGGCGTCGCCCGAGCGCGTGCTTTTGTTCAGGGTGTCGGTCTGGGACGCCAACTGCCCTCAGCACATTCCCCGCAAGATCGACGCCGACGAGGTCGACGATCTGCTAGCGAAGCGGGATCGGCGCATCGCCGAGCTCGAAGCGCTGGTGGAACAGTTGCGGCGCTGAATTTCATCTCTCGGCGATGAAAGCGAACAGCGGGTCGACAGCCACAGGCTCCCGGAGCGTCGCCTCCGGCTCGCCATTCGACGGCGGTCGGCGCCTATAGTGTTCAGGAACGGCGCCCGTGAAGATGAAACCGAGAACGGCTATATCATTGCGGAGCCTTTGTAATCTCCGAAGCAGCTCCGCTCGCTGAGGCGACCCAACCGCGGAACGAGAAGCCGGCATAGAAAAGCGCAAGGTCGACGAAGCCGGCCTCACGCAGCAGCGCCTCGTCTTCAGCAGCCGGCACGACAGGCAGCCGCGCGGCCATCGAGGCGGCAGACGCGGCCGCTTTCGCCGGATCGACGCCGCTGCGATCGGCAAACGCCACCGACCTCGCCAGCCAGCGTTCTGCGTTACCATCGTCCGCGGAGCTATGGTGCGCCACCACCAGAAATCCACCTGCTCGAAGCCGCCGATGAATCTCCTTCAGCGTCCAAAGCCGCTCCGACTTTGCCAAGAAATGCAATGTGAGCAGGCATGTTGCGCCGTCGAACGGCCCCGAAGGCACACTGTCGATGTAGCCTTGCAACAATTCAGCGCGATCCCCGAACGGCTCGATGGTCCGGCGGGCCAGTTCGAGCATCTCGGCCGAGGGATCGACACCGATGAAAGTCCAGGCCGATTGCGCTTCTGCCAGCGCCTTCAATTCTGCCCCGCCGCCCGCCCCGACGACGAGGATTTTGGCGGCCTCGGGCGCCCTCTCGCTCAGAAGGAGCATCGCCATGCGATGTAAATCCGCCAAGCCCGGCACCTTGCGAAGCGTCTCGCTGGCATAGTCCGACACGAAGGCCGGGTTTGAGAACGGTAGATGCGCTCGAGGATCCTCGTTCATGATGCCCTTTTTGAAGACGTTTTCTTCGCATCTCTGATGCAGGAAGCTGGAACGGTGGATCAAGGCGATCGGCTCTCAGCACCGGCCAGGCGACCGGCAACTCTCCAGCGCCCCCGAAAAAGTGACGGCGTGATAGGCTGAGATTTTGGCGCACCCGGCACGATTCGAACGTGCGGCCTCCACCTTCGGAGGGTGGCGCTCTATCCAGCTGAGCTACGGGTGCAGCGATACGCTCTCTCTCACTACCTCGAGCGCGCGTCATTCGCAATCGCGACGTCGCGTCAGAGTCGTTTCACCACCAGAACCGCATTGATCCCGCCGAAGGCGAAGGAATTCGACATGGCCGCCCGGATCGGCGTGCGGCGCGCCTCGTGCGCCACCGGGTCGATCGGGCATTTGGGGTCGGGCCCTTTGAAATTGATCGTCGGCGGCGCGATTCCCTCCTGCATCGCGAAGATGGTCGAGACGAGCTCGAGCCCGCCGCTCGCGCCCAGCGCATGGCCATGGATGGGCTTGGTCGAGGACACTGGCAAGCTGCGGCCGCGCTCGCCGAAGACGCGCAGGATCGCTTCCGATTCGGTGATGTCGTTGGCGTAGGTGCCGGTGCCATGGGCGTTGAGATAATCGACGTCGTCGGGCTCGAGCCCGGCGTCGGCGAGCGCCTGCGCCATGGCGGTGGAGGGACCCTCGACATTGGGGCGCAGCGGGTCGAAAGCGTCGCTGGTCGTCCCATAGCCGGCGAGCTCGCACAAAGGCTCATGGCCGCGCGCCTCGGCCGCCGCCAGCGTCTCCAGCACGAACACGGCGGCGCCCTCGCCGAGCGTCATGCCGTTGCGGCCGATCGAGAAGGGCCGGCAGAGGTCCGGCGTCAGCACGCGCAGCACCTCCCAGGTGCGGAGCGAGCCGTTGATGACCGCGGCCTCGGCGCCTCCGACGATGGCCCGGTCGACCGCCCCCGAGCGCACGAGCTGCAGGCCGACGCCGATCGCCTGTGTCGCCGAGGAGCAGGCGCTCGCGATGGTGAAGGTCGGGCCGTTGCAGGAAAAGCGCATGCCGAGCATGGTCGGCGCGGCGGAGGGGATCAGCCGCGGCACCGTCAGCGGATCGGCGCGCTCGTTCAGCGCATAGGCTTTATAGGCCTCGTCGTCGATGGTCTTGGAGCCGCCGATGCCGCTGCCGATGACAACCGCGGTGCGCGGCCCGGCGATGTCCTTGCGGGCGAAGCCCGCCTGCGCCATCGCCTCGTCGGCGGCGGTCACCGCATATTGGGTGAACGGATCGCAGAAGGGCAGAATCTCCGGCTCGAGATGGGCGAGAGGATCGAAATCGGGAACCTGGGCGGCGATCTTGATGCGGCCGCCATAGGGCCGCTCCAGCTTCAGCGGGCGGATCTGGCTGCGCCCCTCGCGCGCGGCGGCCCACAAGGTCTGCGCGCCGAGCCCGGCCGCCGACACCGCCCCCATTCCCGCAATCACCACGCGCCTCTGGTTCGTCTCCGCCATTGCAACGCTCTCGTTCGCCCCAGCCTGATGGCCGACCGGCCGGCCGAGCCGACGATAACCCGTTTTGACCGCCTGCGGCGGCTCATGCAAGCGCGCGGCCGCATTTTCCCCGGAAAGGAGCGCGGCAATCGGCCACACGCGCCCGACGGGATGACGACGCCGCGCGCCCGTGCTAGAGCGCTTTCCGATCGAACGTTCGATCGATCAGAATTCGCTCAAACGAAAGAATGTCGGGGCTTTTCCGATCGGATCGGATAAGCTCCGAGCGCCCGACATGCTCGAAGGACTCCCGCCCAACAACGCCAGCCATGGCCTGCGCCTCGTCACCAGCGAGACGCGCGCCCGCGCCGTCGCCGATCTTCTCGTCGAGACCTTCGATCCGGCCGAGACCGCCGCCGCCGCTTTCGAGGAGCCGGACGGCGCCGCCTGGGCGGTGGAGGTGTTCTTCGCCGCCGCGCCCGATGAAGCCGGCGTGCGCGCGCTGATCGCCGCGGCGGCCGGCGCGGAGGTCGCGGCCGCGGCGCAATTCTTCGAAATTTCGCAGAAAGACTGGGTCGGCGCCTCGCTCGCGGGACTGAAGCCGGTGCGCGCCGGGCGCTTTCTCGTGCATGGCGCCCATGATCGCGCCGCCGTCGCCGTCAATGACATCGGCCTCGAGATCGAGGCGGCGCTCGCCTTCGGCACCGGCCATCACGGCACCACGCTCGGCTGCCTGCGCGCCCTCGCCGATATCTGCAATCGCCGCCGGCCGGCCGCCGTTCTCGATGTCGGCACGGGCACCGGCGTGCTCGCCATCGCCGCCGCGCGGCTCTTGCGGGCGCGCGTCGCCTGTGGCGACGCCGACCCGGTCGCCGTCGCCGTGGCGCGCGAGAACGCTCGCGCCAATGGCGTCGGCGCGCTCGCGCGGCCGGTGATCGCGCTCGGCGTGCGCCACCCGAGCCTTTCGCCGGCGCGCTACGATCTCATCCTCGCCAATATTCTGGCGAGACCCTTGCGCCTGCTCGCGCCTTCGCTCGCGTCCGTCGCCGCCGACGAGGCGGAGCTGGTCCTCTCGGGCCTCCTCGCCCGCGACGTCGCCGGCGTGCTCGCCGCCTATCGCGCGCAGGGCTTCGCGCTGGCGCGGCGACGCGACATCGACGGCTGGGCGACGCTGATCCTGCGCCGCGGCGGAGCGGCGGCTCGCCCGGCGCGAGCGTAACAGCGAATTAACCACCCCTCGCCATAGTGCCCCTACGCACCGGGAGCTTCGCTTCATCGCGCGGCCGCCGGACCGGCGTGTGCGTTTTCTCAGGGCCGACATGGACGAGATCATCGAAACGATCGTCATCGGCGCCGGGCCTGCCGGGCTCACGGGCGCCTATACGCTGGCCAAGCACGGCCGCGACGTCCTCGTCCTCGAGCAGGACGAGACCTATGTCGGCGGCATCAGCCGCACTGCGAGCCACAAGGGCTTTCTGTTCGACATCGGCGGACATCGCTTTTTTTCGAAGTCGAAGGAGATCGTCGATCTCTGGAACGAGCTCCTTCCTGATGATTTTCTCGACCGGCCGCGCCTCTCGCGCATCTATTATCGCGAGAAATTCTACGCCTATCCGCTGAAGGCCTTCGAGGCTTTGAAGAATCTCGGCGTCGTCGAGAGCGCGCTCTGCGTCGCCTCCTACGCCTACGCCAAGGCCTTTCCGGTGCAGGAGCCGCGCTCCTTCCATCAATGGGTGCGCAATCAGTTCGGCGAGCGCCTGTTCGGCATCTTCTTCAAGACCTACACCGAGAAGGTGTGGGGCATGAGCTGCGACGACATCTCCGCCGATTGGGCGGCGCAGCGCATCAAGGGATTGAGCCTCGGCGCCGCGGTGATCGACGGGCTGAAGCGCTCGCTGCGCCGCGGCAAGCGCGTCGCCTCCGCCGGCGCGGCGAAGACGCTGATCGAATCCTTCCGCTATCCGCGCCGCGGGCCCGGCATGATGTGGGAGGCCGCCGCGCGCAAGATGCAGAAGCTCGGCGGGCGGCTGCTGATGGGCCGCAAGGTCGAGGCGCTCGCCTATGACGAGAGCGCGCGCCTGTGGACCGTCTCGGTCGCCTGCGCCGACGGGACGAAGGAAAGCCATCGCGCGCGGCACATCCTCTCCTCGGCGCCGCTGCGCGAGGTGATGAATGCGATCGAGCCCAAGCCGCTGTCGCTGTTCAACGCGCGCGCGCTCTCTTATCGCGACTTCCTCACCGTCGTGCTGATCGGCCGGCCGCAGAAGGAGCTGCCCGATAATTGGGTCTATATTCACGACCCGTCGGTGAAGGTCGGACGCGTGCAGAATTTCAAATCCTGGTCGCCGGAGATGATCGCCGACGGCGTCTCCACCTGTCTCGGCCTCGAATATTTCTGCTTCGAGGGCGATGGGCTGTGGAACGCGGCGGATGCGGATCTCGTCGCGCTCGCCAAGGCGGAGATCGGCAAGATCGGTCTGATGAACGCAGCGGATGTCTATGACGCCTGCGTCGTGCGCCAGCCCAAGGCCTATCCCGTCTATGACGAGAGCTATGCGGAGAATGTGAAGGCGGTAAGGCTCGAGATCGCGACGCGCTTTCCGACGCTGCATCCGATCGGCCGCAACGGCATGCACAAATACAATAATCAGGATCATGCGATGATGACCGGCATGCTGACCGCGCTCAACATCGTCGCCGGCCGCGCCGTCTATGACGTCTGGGGCGTGAACGAGGACGCCGAATATACCGAGCAGGGCGTCTCCGGCGCGCAGGAAGCGCTCGCCAGCGAGCGTCTCACGCCGAAAAGGGTCGCCTGAATGCGCGCGCTCGTCACCCTTTCGGGCGCCGTTCCGCGTGTGATCGGCGACCTCTTCAAATATGGCCTCGCCAGCGTCGCGGCGCTGGCGCTGGATTATTCGCTGCTGCTCACCTGCCATCGCGCCTTCGGCCTCTCTTATCCGATCGCCGCGGCCATCGGCTTCTCGAGCGGCCTCGCGCTCGTCTATCTGCTCAGCATCTGGTTCGTGTTCGAGGATCGGCGCAGCGTGCGGCCGAGCCTCGAATTCTCCGCCTTCATGGCCATCGGCCTCGCCGGCCTGCTGATCACCGAAACCTTGATGCATCTGTTCATCGAATATTTCGGGCTCGTGCCGGAGCTCGCGAAGCTACCGACCTCGGGCTTCGTCTTCCTGTTCAATTTCGTCGTGCGCCGCGGCCTCTTGTTCTCGCGACCCGCGCTGCGGGCGCGCGCGTCTGCGTGAGCGCCGCGGCGTTCGAGCAGGCGGCGCCACGCGCGCGGGTCGCGCGCTTTCCGCTGTGGCCGGCGATCGTCGCCGCCGCGCTCGGCTCGGCGCTGCTCACCCTCCCCCGCGCCCGCGCGGTGTGGAGCGCCGGCGAGTTCTATGATTCCGACGACGCCATGCGCGCCGTGCAAGTGCGCGATTGGCTCGCCGGCCAGTCTTGGTTCGACATGAACGCCTATCGCGTCGATCCGCCCGCCGCGGTCTTCATGCATTGGACGCGGATCGTCGATGTTCCGCTCGCCGCGCTCGATCTCTTCTTCGGCCTGTTTCTCTCGCCCGAGACGGCCGAGCGGGCGACACGCCTCGCCTTTCCGCTCATCTGCCTCATCGCGCTGCTCGCGCTCGCGGCGTGGACCGCGCGCGCGCTGCGAGGCGAGCCTGAAGGCTCGCGGTCCACAGCCGCACTGGAGCGCGAGCCTCGCGGGTCGCAAAATGCCGCCGCCTTCCTCGCCGTCTGGCTGATCTTCCTCTCCGCTCCCGGCTTCGGGCAATTCGCGCCGGGACGCATCGATCATCATGCGCCGCAGATTCTGCTGCTGATGGCGACGATCGGCCTCGCGTCGAGAGGCTTCGATCCCGCGACGCCGCGCGCGCTCTTCATCGCCGCCGCCTCCATGGCGCTCTCCTGCGCCGTCAGCCTCGAGAACCTGCCCTTCTTCATCGTGCTAATCGCCGCGGTCGCGCTGCTCTTCGTGCAGGAGGGGGCGCGCGCGAAGACGCGCATCCTCTGCTTCGCGCTCGGGCTGCTGTTCTTCTTTCCGCTGTGCTTCGCAGCGGTCGTCGCGCCATCGCGCTATGCGCTCTTCACCTGCGACGCCTTTTCGGCCGCGCAGCTCTGCCCAGTGCTGCTCGGCGCTGCGGGCCTCGGCGCGCTCGCGCTCGCTTCGCCGCGCCTCGTCACGGCGAAGGCCCGCGCCGTCGGCGTCGCCCTCGTCGGCGCGATGGCGCTGGCGACGATCCAGCTGACGGCGCCGCAGTGCTTCGGTCATCCGCTCGGCGTGCTCGATCCGCTGCTGCGCGATCTGTGGCTTTCGCATGTGACCGAGGCCAAGCCGTTGCTCGCCGTCGCCGATGATCCGGCGACGTTGGCGGCGACCGCCGCGCCCGTGCTCGCCGGCCTCGCCGCGGCGCTCGCCCTCGCCTTTCGCGCGCAAGGCGTCGCCCGCCGGCGCTGGGCGGTTCTGGCCGCGACGATCGTCACCGGCTTCGCTGCGGCGCTGTGGCAGATTCGCGTCGTCTCATCGGTGACGCCGCTCGCCATGGTCGCGCTCGCTTGCGCCATCGCGGCGGCGACGCGGACGCTGCGCGCCTCGGCGCTGCTGCGCGGTCTCGCCGCCACCGTCGCCGCGCTCGCGGTCTCGCCCATGGGGCTCGCGCTGGCCCTGCATTCGGATCGCGAGGCGGCGCCGAAGCCCAATGGCCGCGCCTGCCTCGAGAGCGCCGCGCTGGCGCCGCTCGCCACGCTCGCGCCGGCGCGCATCGCCGCGCCGATCGATATGGGCGCGCATCTCCTCGCCTTCACGCCGCATTCGGTGTTCGCCGCGCCCTATCACCGCGACAATCACGGCGGCCGCATCGTCGTCGACGCCTTTCTCGCGCCGCCGGCCGAAGCCGAGGCGCTGCTGCGCGCGGCCGGGGCCGATCTGCTGCTGTGGTGCGGCGGCGGCGAGACCGCCGAGGCGCTGCAAGCGCGCGCCGGCCTCGCGGCGGCGCTGGCGCGCGGCGAGACGCCGGCAGGGCTCGCGGAAATTCCGCTCGGCGCGACGCCCGTCCGTGTTTTCGCCTTGCGGCCGGCGCAATAAGATCGCGCCCTCATTCTGGTCCGCCCGCACAGGAATCCCATGCTGTCCCGTCCCATCGACCGCCGCCGCCTGCTCGTCGCCGCGTCGGGCCTCGCGCTCACGAAGAGCGCCTTCGCCGAAGCTCCGCACGAGGCGGAGGACGATCTGCAAGTACGGATCGAGAACAAATCCGCGCCGGAGCTCTGCGCCGAGAAGGACAATATCGAGCTCGATTTCGTCTCGCCGCGCG
Source organism: Methylosinus trichosporium OB3b (assembly GCF_002752655.1). Taxonomy (NCBI): domain Bacteria; kingdom Pseudomonadati; phylum Pseudomonadota; class Alphaproteobacteria; order Hyphomicrobiales; family Methylocystaceae; genus Methylosinus; species Methylosinus trichosporium. Next base: position 2,401,866 of record NZ_CP023737.1, read on the forward strand.
TGCGCGCCATGCGCGTGCAGGCGATCCATCCCTCCTATATCGGCATGATCGGCTCCGATCGCTGGGCGCCCGACTGGACGAGCTGCGATCTCTCGCATGATCCGAAATTCGCCGCCGACGCGCGCCGCCTCACCTTCTGGGAGACGCCGGAGTTCTGGCTGGTCGGCTACACCTTCCCCTCTTTCTGGCGGCCGAACGACGTGCCGATACGCGTCGGCGACCGGGTCGAGAAGGGCTTTCACCTCGTGCAATTGTGGATGCTCTATCGCGAGCGCGCCGAGGAGATCCTCGTCTTCTATCCGCCGGACGGCTATTGGCGCGCACGGCCCCTGCCCTTCGAGGACATGCGCTGGACCGCCTATGGCTCGTCCTTCCTCATCGGGCCCGTCGAGACGCAGGAGCGCCCGATCGTCGCGCTGCAGTCCGTCATCTTCGATCCGCAGACGCGCAGCTTCACGCTGAGCTTCAAGCGCGGCGGCGAGGCGCGGCTGCGAATCGCCTCGATCGATCAAGACCGCATCGTGCTCGATGTCTCCTATAGCGACGCCATGCCGGACAATCTGCCCTTCGCCTCGCTGCGCTCGATGTACACGACGCAGTCGATGAGCGACGCCGCTCTGGTCGCCTGGCGCGCCAAGCGCGGCAATGGCTGGCAGGAATCGCCGGTGATCGGCTTTCGCGGCGCGCCGGCGACAGAAATCTGGGTCGGCCGGCACATGCCCTCGCGGCACAATCTCTCGGCGCCGGACATGGTGTTCGGTCGTTTCCGCGCCGCGGCGACGACGGCGAGCGGCAAATGACGGCGGTCCGATGACGCGGCCGCGGCTCCTCGCGCTCGATGTCGCGCGCGGCCTCGCCGTCGTCGCGATGATCGTCTTTCATCTGACCTGGGATCTCGGCCATTTTCATTACATCGATCCCGGCATTCCCTTTACGTCGGCGTTCAAGCTGTTCGGCCACGCCATCGCCGTGACCTTTCTGTTCGTCGCTGGCGTCTCGCTCGCTCTGGCGCATCGGGTCTTTCGCCCGCGCGCCTATTGGCGCCGGCTCGCGCTGATCGCCGGGGCGGCGCTGCTGGTCACCGCCGCGACCGCGATCGCTTTTCCTTCGAGCTTCGTGTTCTTCGGCATTCTGCATTGCATCGCCGCGGCGAGCCTCGTCGCTCTGCCGTTTCTGTTTCTGTCGGCGCCGGCGGCGCTCGTCGCCGGGGCGGCGCTCGTCGCCGCGCCTCTGGTCGCGAGCGGCTCTTTCTTCGACGCGCCCTTGTGGTGGTGGAGCGGGCTCTCGACCTTCGAGCCTCTGACCAATGATTATCGTCCGCTCACGCCCTGGGCGGGCGTTCTGCTCTTCGGTCTCGGCGCGGCGAAGCTGGCGCGATGGGAGGCGGGCGCCGCGCCCGCCGCGACGCGGCCGGGCGCGGCGATGCGCGGCTTCGGCTGGCTCGGACGCCACAGCCTCGCGCTCTATCTGCTCCATCAGCCGGCGCTGTTCGCCGGCTTTTCCGCGCTCGCATTGCTTCTGCCGCAGGAGCGGCCGGCGAGCTTCGTCGAGGCCTGCGTCGCGCAATGCGTCGTCTCGGGCGCGCGCGCGGAGACATGCCGCAACGCCTGCGACTGCACGGCGCGCGAGATCGAGCGGCAGGACGCGCTCGTCGGCGCCGCGAGCGAGGCCGAGAGGCGGAGCCGGATCGACGCCGTCGCCCGCGCCTGCGTCTCGCGCTAGGTCGATCGTTCGACTGCGTCACGAAAAGCCGGGCCGCCGTCATCGCGACGAGCGCAGCGACGAAGCAAGAAAGGGGTCGCCCCGCGGCGCTGGATTGCTTCGCTCCGCTCGCAATGACGGCCCCAGCTCTCGCGTTGCAGTCGAATTAGCGCGGCGATAGATGCGACAGCCGGAAGAAGGCCGAAACGAGCTTCACCAGCAAGCCGACGAAGCCCGAGCCGCCATAGAGCGAGCCCTTGTTGAGCTGCGCATAGACATAGGCCGCCGCCTGCGAGCGGTTGGTCATCTCGCAGACGAGCACGCCCTCGCGCGCGCGGATCGACTCCAGCAGAATTCCCGTCGCGGCGATCCATTCGCCCCAGGTCGCGCGCAGGCCGGTCTCGCCATCCGAAGCGGCGCCGGCGGCGGGGAGCTTCCCGACGTCCTCGTCGTCCGGATGGCAGCGGCTGGTCGGACGCAGCTTCGAGTCGATATTGGCGGTGGCGGCGATCACATTGCCGAGAGCGAAATCGCGGCTCTCGCCCGGCGCCAGCCGCTCGCGCCACACCATGGTGCGGCCGGAGAGGCAGAGCACCGCGAAGGGCGAGCGCTCGTCGAGCGCGCCGGTCGAGTAGACGTAAGGCGCGCGCGCCCAGCTCATCGTGGAGGCGTCGCAGGGGACGGAGCGGATCGCCACATCGGCCGAGGAGCAGAGATAGGCCGGCTGCAGGAACTTCAGCGACGGCGCGCCTTCGCGCGCGAGCTCGGCGAGGTCGATCTTCTCGACCACATTGCCGTCGCCGGCCGACAGCAGAATCTGCCGCTGACGGGCGATGGCGACGACGCGATTGAGCCGCACGTCGCCGCCCCCGCAGAAGATTTGCAGGAACGCCCGCGCTTCATGGGCGAGCGGCGAGCGCTTCGGCAGAGGATGCGGACTCTGCCGCGGAATGGTCTTCACGCCGGGCCAGCGGCAGACCGAACGATTGGGGCGATCGAAGAAAGCGCTCTGGGGGCCGAGGGTGACGACGAGGCCCTCGGCGCCGTCGAGCAGGCGGAAATCGCTCTCGCCCTCGGCGAGCCGTAGACGATCCGGACCGAAGAAGGGGTTGTCGGCGATGGTTCGAAGGCCGAGATCGAGCAAATAAGTCGGTGAGAGATACATGCGAGACGATCCCTTTCCCCGCCGAATGGCGGAAGCAGCAGAGGCTTTGCGTGGGATTGGCGGCTCCGAGTATGGATAGAGCCGATGACAGCAAGATCAAGCTTCAGCGCGCGGCGATCGAGGCGCGCCATACGTGGTCCTCTCTCTTCTCCAATTGATCGACGCGAGCCGTTCGTCGCGTGGCGTTCCCGACAGGACGACCCCGCCGCAACCTGCGGCTTGCCAAAAATGTCGTGATACGATATTTATTTCATCGTATCACGATGTGTCGTCGAACGCCCTGTCGGCGATTCGTCGTTGAAAGAAACGCATGCTCGGCGCAGCCGCCGCACTCACCCTCTCGGCGGCCAAAAAAACAAACAGCGAGCGAGTGTGCGTGTCCGGGACGTCGCGTCTCGATCGAGTGGCGTCATCTTCGGCGTCGAGGCGCGACCTCGGCCGATCGGGCCGTCTTGGCGCACCCCGCAGGCGCTGAAGGCGGTCCGGTCGCGACCGCTCGACGGCGCCGTCATGGGTCGCCGGAATCTATTCGTCGCAACTGGAGGAACTCGAACATGATGACACGCCTCATGCTCTCCGCCGCCTTGGTTTTCGCCGCCGCGAACGCCGGCGCCGCCCCTTCCCACGGGCGCGACATCGGAAGCGTCTCGCCCCGCCTCGTCCAAAAGACGAGCTGCGATATGAACAAAGACGACCAGCAGGCCCGCTGCATGGAGTCCTGCGACGAAGTCTGGATCAAGGCGACGCAGGCCTATAACGCCAGCATCGACAAGGCCAAGATCGAGAAGAAGTCCTGCGAAGCCAAATGCGGCTGCTGATCCACGGGCGGATCGCGTTGCGCCGACGAAGGCCGGCGCGTCCGCCCGCAACGCGAGAGGAGGAGTGGGCGCCGCCCATTTGCATTGCTGGCGCGCGCCTATAGTTTGGGGTCGTTTTCGCCCCGGCGGGCCGGCCGATTCGGCCCGTCCCGCGATCCCAGGACCACCCATGCGCGTGCTCGGCATCGAAACCACCTGCGACGAGACGGCGGTCGCCATCGTCGCCTCGCGCATCGGCGGCGACGGCGGCGACATCCTGTCCAATGAGGTGATGAGCCAGATCGCCCAGCACGCCGCCTATGGCGGCGTCGTGCCGGAGATCGCCGCCCGCGCCCATATTGACGTGCTCGACCGTCTCATCGCCCGCGCCCTCGCCAACGCCGGCCTCGACATTTCCGGCCTCGACGCTATCGCCGCCTCGGCCGGGCCGGGGCTCATCGGGGGCATATTGGTCGGCCTCACCGCCGCCAAGGCGCTCGCGCTCGCCGCCGACAAGCCGTTCATCGCCGTCAATCACCTCGAGGCGCATGCGCTCACCGGCCGCCTCACCGAGCGGCTCGACTTTCCTTATCTCGCTCTGCTCGTCTCCGGCGGGCACACCCAGCTCGTCGCCGTGCTCGGCGTCGACGACTATCGCCGCCTCGGCTCCACCGTCGACGACGCCGCTGGCGAAGCCTTCGACAAGGTGGCGAAAATGCTCGGGCTTCCCTATCCCGGCGGCCCGCAGGTCGAGCGCGCCGCCGAAGCCGGCGACGAGCGCCGCTTCGATTTCCCGCGTCCGATGTTCGGGCGCCCCGGCGCCGATTTCTCGCTCTCCGGCCTCAAGACCGCGGTGCGGCAAGAGATCGCGCGCATCGGGACGCCGACCGAGCGTGACATCGCCGATCTTGCCGCCTCGTTCCAGGCCGCCATCGTCGATGTGATCGTCGATCGCGTCCGCTCCGGGCTGCGCCTCTTCGCCGAGGGCGGCGGACGGCCTAACGGCCTCGTCATCGGCGGCGGCGTCGGCGCCAATGGCGCGATCCGCCGCGCGCTGACGCGGCTCTGCGCCGAGACCGGTTTGCGTTTCGTCATGCCGCCGCCGGCGCTCTGCTCCGACAATGGCGCCGTCGTCGCCTGGGCCGGGCTCGAGCGCTTCGCCCGCGGCCTCACCAACGACCTCGATTTCGCCGCGCGTCCGCGCTGGCCGCTCGACGCCGAGGCCAGCAAGCTGCATCACGGCAAGGCGTGATGAATCGGCTGGTTCTCGCGGCCGCTGCGACGCTCTATATCCCGCCGCCGGCCGGGCCGCTGGCGCAGGAGCCGCTGGTCGCCGCCGTGCGCGTATTCTATGGGCCGAGCGACGGCTTCGACGCGATCGACGCCCGCCTCATCGCCGGCGCGAAGACATCGATCGACATGGCGGCCTATGTGCTCACCGACCGCGCCGTGGTCGCGGCGCTCGGCGCGGCCGCCATGCGCGGCGTGCGCGTGCGCGTCTATATCGACGGCGAGGAGAGCGGCCGCGCCCGTTCCGCCGCCGACGCCATCGCCGCGGCCCCCAATGTGCAGATCCGCCGCAAGGGCCGCTCGCGCGATCTGATGCACCTGAAATCCTACGCGGTGGATGGGCGCGTGCTGCGCAGCGGCTCGGCCAATTTTTCCGTCTCCGGCGCGGAATATCAGGACAACGACCTCATATTGATCGAGAGCCGGGCGGCGGTCGCGCAATTTTCCGCGACCTTCGAGCGGCTGTGGGCGCGCGCCGACAATCAGAAGATCGGATCGAGATGACGCAAGCGAGAATCGCCGTGCTCGGCGCCGGCGCCTGGGGCACGGCGCTCGCCAATGTCGCCGCGACCGGCCGATCGGGCGTCGTGCTCTGGGGCCATCGGCCGGAGCATGTCGCGGCGCTGGCGCGCGAGCGCGAGAACCGCGCCGCTCTGCCCGGCCTGCCGCTCGCCGCCGGCGTTGCGCCCAGCGCCGACCTCGCGAGCGTCGCCGCGGCCTCCGTGCTGCTCGGCGTCGTTCCGGCGCAGGCGATGCGCGAGGTCGTGCGGCGCTTGGCGCCGCATGTCTCGCCGGGCGCCGTCTTCATCATCTGCGCCAAGGGGATCGAGCGCGGCACGCGCCGCTTCATGAGCGAGGTCGTCGCCGAGGAGCTGCCGCAGGCTCAGATCGCCGTTCTCTCCGGCCCGAGCTTCGCCGCCGACGTCTGCCGCGGCCTGCCGACCGCGGTCACGCTCGCGGCCGAGGATGAGGAGCTGGCGCGACGGCTCTGCGAGCTATTGTCGACGCGCAGCTTCCGGCTCTATCGCTCCACTGATCTGCGCGGCGTCGAGCTCGGCGGCGCGGCGAAGAATGTGCTGGCCATCGCCGCCGGCATGGCCGAGGGCCGCGCGCTCGGCGCCAGCGCCCGGGCCGCGCTGATCGCCCGCGGCTTCGCCGAGCTGATGCGCCTCGGCAAGAGCTTCGGCGTGCGGCAGGAGACGCTGATGGGCCTCTCCGGCCTCGGCGATCTGGTGCTCACCTGCGGCTCGGCGCAATCGCGCAATTTCGCGCTCGGCGCGGCTCTGGCGAGCGGCGAGGCGCCGCTGGCGGCGACGCATGGCAAGCTCGCCGAAGGCGCCTTCACCGCCGCCGCTCTGGTGGAGATGGCGAGGGAGCGCGGCGTGGAGATTCCGATCGCCGAGGCGGTCGACGCCATTCTGACGGGCCGCATCGACGTCGATCAGGCGATCGAGGCGCTGCTGATGCGGCCGTTGAAGGCGGAGGCATGAAGCGCGCCCTTTTCGGCGAATGTCACAGCATCGGCGCGACGACGCGCACGCGCCGCTTCACGCCGTCGGCGCCCACCACCTCGCGATAAGTCTCGCGGGCGCGGTGCGGAGTCGGCTCGCTCGCCGGCGTCGGCCGCGGGGCCGGCGTGGCGAGCGGACGAGACAGCTGCTCGGCGCGCTCCGCGGTGACGACCTCGTCCTTGTTCTTCTCGGCGAGAATGCGCTCGGCCTCCTCCAGCGTCTCCGCCCAGCTCTTTCCCGGCGCCTTGCAGCTACAAGCGGGGTCGAAGCTCTTGGCGAATTTCAACGCGTTCGGATGCTCGCTATAGGGCTTGCCCTCCAGCGAGACGGCCTGGTCCAATTCGCGCCAGGGCGAGCGCGTGTAGAGCTCGACCTCGGTATTGGGACATTGCGCCTTGCACAGCTCGGACAGCGCCTCGAGATTGGCCCGCCGCGCCGAATAGCTGAGCGGGAAAAAGCCGCCGTCGCAGGCGCGCACGCAGATGGCCGTCGAGCCGCCGAGGCCGTGCCGCGTCTGGCTCTCCTCGTCCTCCTCGCGGCTCCGCGGATCCTCGCGCATCGGCTGCGGCTCCTCCTCCTGCTCGCCGAAGAGATCGTCTAGGAAGGTGCGCGGGCGCGCGGCGACGCGCTGGCGGCATTGCTGGTCGTAGCGCGCCATCAGCGCCTGGCGCTGGCCGTCGCCGCCGGCGCGCATCAACTGGCCGAGATTGGCCTGCATCTGCGCGATGCGGCGATGGATGACGCCGCATTGGGGCGGCGGCGCGTCGCCGAAGAACAGAAACTGCTGGCGATCGCAGCCGATGGAGCGGCCATAGGCCGCGGTGCGGTCGATCTCCTGCTGCTGCTTCGCCGCCGCGGCGCGATAGCGCGCCGCCCCCGGCGCGGCGCCGGCGTTAGCGATCTGCGCGCGCAGCCCGTCGCAATAGGCGTTCTGCCCGCGCGCGGGGGTGGCGGCGACAGCCGCCAGCGCCAGCGACGCGGCGAAGAGGGCGGCGCGAGGCCCGGCCCCGCATCTCGTCGTATCATTCCGCGCCATCGGGTCTTTTCGCGCTTTCGGACAGGGACGAAGGAGAGCCGGACGAAGCCGAAACCGTCGCGAGCGCGACTATATCGAACATATCGCCCCGCCGATCAATTCGCACGCGGAATTGACGCGAGCTTCTTGTCGCGAACAAGGCGCGTCACGACATTGGCGAGGGGAATGTCCCGAGCGTCCCGAAGGAGCGCGCATAATGAAGCCGTCCAATTTCCTGCCGCCCGCCCTCGTCGCCATCGGCCTTTGCGCCGGCGTGGCGGCGCCCGCCCTCGCCAACGGGCCCGACCTCATCTTTCGCAAGTCGACGGATTTCAAGCTGCTGACCCCCAACGACAAGCTCGCGACCTATGTGCTGGACGATCCCGACATAGACGGGGTCGCCTGCTATTACACGGTCCATGAGAAGGGCGGCGTCGCCGGAATGTTCGGCGTGGCGGAGCAGACCTCCGACGTGTCGCTGGCCTGCCGGCAATATGGTCCGGTCGCCATCAAGGAGAAATTCGGCCAGGGCGACGAAGTGTTCAGCGAGCGCCGCTCGGTGCTGTGGAAACGCCTGCATATCGTGCGCGGCTGCGACGCCAAACGCAATGCGCTCGTCTACATGGCCTATTCCGACCGGCTGATCGAAGGCTCGCCGGAGAATTCCACCTCCAGCGTGCCGATCCAGCCCTGGGGCGCGGCGGGAGAGCCGGTCCGTTGCGGCGAGTTTCTCAAATGAGGCCGGGCGCGGCCCCGCTCATTCGCCGCAGGTGACGATGGCGGAGTCGGCGTCGAGGCTGGCCGAGGCGGCGCCGACCGAGCCGGTGATGTCGTCGGCGCGGCCATAGGCCTGCGCCGGCCCGTGGCCATGCGCCTCGCACCAGGAATCGGCGACCGCCTTGCCGCAGCCCTTCTTCTGGGTGAGGCATTCGACGAGCGCATAGCCGTCATGGCCGGGAAGGATATAGACGCCCCGCGCGTCCTCGGCGCGCGAGGAGCCGTGCGAGGCCGCGAGCAGCAGTCCGGCGAGCAGCGGCGCGGCGATCCGCGGCAGAATGAAGCGGGGAAATTCGAGCGGGAGCATGACCAATGGCCTCTCGCGCGGGCGCTCATTCGCCTCGCCGCGCGAGAGCCAACTTACGCTTTTCGCAGTAAAGGCCGGGTTAACCCGGGGCCTTTGCGAGCCTCATTTCTCGTCGCTGTAATCTTCGAGCTCCAGCCACATGGCGTTGATGACGCCGAAGGCGCAGGCGAGGCCGAGGCCGAGAATCCAAGAGAAATACCACATTGCAGGCTCCTTGCGGGTCAATCGGGCAGGTCGGTAGCAGGGCAATCGGGTGAAGGATCAAATCCCCAGCCCTCGTCCTGAGGAGCCGCCGCAGGCGGCGTCTCGAAGGGCGGCCGCGGGGCGCAAATCAAAGGTTCCGCCCCGTTGCCGTCCTTCGAGACGCCCGCTTCGCGGGCTCCTCAGGACGAGGGTGATGGGGCTGTCGTCCTTCACCCGACGCCCCTGGGGTCAGTAGGGGTGATCGTCCTCGTCGCCGGCCATCGCCGCCTCGGAGACGGTCCCTCGCAGCACGCTGTAGATCCAGGCGGTGTAGACGAGCACAATCGGCAGGAAGACGATCACCGCGCCGAGCATCAGGCCGAGCGTCCGCTCGCTCGACGACGCGTCCCACAGGGTGAGGCTGTGGTTGGGCTCGAGCGACGACGGCAGCAGGAACGGGAACAGGGTGAAGCCCGCAGTGGCGACGACGCCCGCCACGGCGATGCTCGAGCCGATGAAGGCGACGAGCGGCGCGAAAAAGATGGTGAGAAGCGCAACCGCCGCGCCGAACAATCCGGCGACGGGCGCCGCCAGGGTCCAGGGCCGCGCCTCATAAGCGGCGCGCCAAGCGCCCGCCTCGCGCGCGACGGTCTTCACGAGGGGCGTGGAGGGGCCATTCGAATCGATGACGCTCGTCACCACATAGCCGTCGACGCTCTGCATCCCCCAATAGCCGGCGAAGGTGAAGGCCGCGAGCATGACGAGCGCCGCGACGACGCCGGAGATCTTGGCGCGATGGGCGACGGCGCCGTCGGTCTTCAGAGCGAGCCAGGCGGCGCCCTGCATCGCGATCATCGCCAGCGAGACGAGGCCGCAGAGCAGAGCGAAAGGCGACAGGAGGCCGAGGAGATTTCCCTCATAGATGATGTTCATCCGCTCGTCGAAGCGAAATGGCGCGCCGAGCAGAACATTGCCGAAGGCGACGCCGAACAGCAGCGCCGGGACGAGGCCCGAGGCGAAGAAGATCCAGTCCCAGGCGCCGCGCCAGCGGGCGGACTCGCGCTTGCTGCGATAGACGATCGCCGCCGGTCGCAGCACGAGGCCGAGCAGCACCAGGAACATGGCGAGATAAAAGCCCGAGAAGGAGACGGCGTAGAGCTGGGGAAAGGCCGCGAAGATCGCGCCGCCGCCGAGGATCAGCCAGACCTGATTGCCCTCCCACACCGGGCCGATCGCATTGAGCGTCACGCGCCGCTGCTGATCGGTTCGCGCGACCAAGGGATGGAGGACGGCGACGCCGAGGTCGAAGCCGTCGAAAACGGCGAAACCGGCGAGCAGAGTTCCGAGCAGGGCCCACCAGACGAGCCGCAGAAGTTCATAGTCGATCGGCATGTCGAGGTCTCCTCGCAGCTTGGTGGCTGCGGCTGATGCGATTTATCCGTCCCTCCCCCTCCCCCGCTGCGCGGGAGAGGGGGCGGCGGGCCGAATCTTTCCCTCTCCCGCGATGCGGGAGAGGACGGGTCGGGGGCCTCTTTCGGCCTGCGCTCAGGCGACGAGAATCCGATCCGGCTCGGGAGCCGGAGTGCGAGGCTCGCTCGGTGGGCCGAGGCGGACATATTTGAGGATCAGCGCCACATCGACGACGGCGAGTGCGCTGTAGAAGAGGACGAAGCCGACGAGACTCGCCAGCACATTATGCGCCGGAATATTGGAGACGCCGAGGAAGGTCGGCAGCACGCTGTCGATGATCCAGGGTTGGCGGCCATATTCCGCGACGATCCAGCCGAGCTCGGCGGCGACCCAGGGCAGCGGCAGGCTGTACAAGGCGAGCTTCAGCAACCAGGGATTGTGGCGTAGCCGCCGGCGGCTGGCGACGAAGAAGGTCGCCGCGAACAGCAAGATGAAATAAAAGCCGAGCGCGACCATGATGCGGAAGGTCCAGAACAGCACCGGCACATTGGGGACGGTGGAGCGCGCCGCCTGATGGATCTGCTCGTCCGTCGCATTCTCGATGTCGGGGCGGAATTGCTTCAGCAGCAGCGTATGGCCGAGGTCCTTGAAGGAGGCCTGCAAGTCCGGCGGGATCGGCGCGGCGGCGCCGTCCGGCCGCGCCGTCAGCCATTCATAGGCGGACATACCATTGCGGATGCGCTCCTGCGAATGCTCGACGAGCGGCTTGATGCCGTCGACCGGCGTGTCGAGCGAGCGCGTCGCGATGAGGCCGAGCAGATAAGGAACTTCGATCTTGAAGCGCGTCGTCTGCGTCTCGAGATCGGGAATGCCGATCAAAGTGAAGGAGGCCGGCGGCGGTTCCGTCTCCCACATGGCCTCGATCGCGGCGATCTTCATCTTCTGGTTGAAGCCGGCGGTATAGCCGCTCTCGTCGCCGAGCACGACCACCGACAGCGCCGAGGCGAGGCCGAAGCTCGCCGCGACATTGGCCGAGCGCCGCGCGAGATCGCGATGCTCGCGGCGATAGAGCAGGTAATAGGCCGAGATCGACAGCACGAACATCGCGCCGGTGACATAGCCGGCGCTGACCGTATGCACGAATTTCGACTGCGCCACCGGATTGAAGAACACCTCGACGAAGGAGGTGAGCTCCATGCGCATCGTCTGCGGATTGAAGGCGGCGCCGACCGGATTCTGCATCCAGGAGTTGGCGATCAGAATCCACAGAGCCGAAAAATTGGCGCCGAGCGCGACGAGCCAGGTGACGATGAGGTGTCCGACCTTGCTCAAGCGGTTCCAGCCGAAGAAGAACAGCCCGACGAAGGACGCCTCGAGGAAGAAGGCCATCAGCCCCTCGATGGCCAGAGGCGCGCCGAAGATGTCGCCGACATAATGCGAGTAATAGGCCCAATTGGTGCCGAACTGGAACTCCATGGTGACGCCGGTGGCGACGCCCATCGCGAAATTGATGCCGAACAGCACGCCCCAGAATTTCACCGCGTCGCGCCACGCCGTGCGGCCGGTCATCACATAGACGCTCTCCATTATGGCGAGCAGCAGCGAGAGACCGAGCGTCAGGGGAACGAACAGGAAATGATAGAGCGCGGTGAGCGCGAATTGGAGCCTGGACAGCGTCACCACGTCGAGATCGAACATTTTGCGCTCCTTGGGAAGGCGATCCGACCGAATCAGCGCGGCGACGCGTTGTCGCCGAACAGTTTTTGCGCCACGGCGACAGGCGAGACATGCGGCCGGTGAGACGAATCGAAGAAGGCGAAGTAGAGCACGACGAGAGCGGCCAGCTTGGCGCATAACACGATAGAGATGTCACGGCCCAATCGATGTGTCGCCACGCTCAGCTCCTCCTCGAACAGCTCTCCGCATCGACGCTCCCGACCGACTCTAGAAGCGAATCTCTTCGCTTGCATGACCGAAAATGTCCGGAGCGTCGGCGCATCCATTCGTGTCTCACCATTCGAAGCACGGCGCGCTCTCGAATGAAAGGCGCAACGATGTCCTGCGCCGCTTTGTCGCTGGCGTGAGCGCGGCAGTCTTTTCGCCGGCGCCGAAATCGGCGCCTCGCGGGGGCCGGCCGCATATCGTTCTTGACTTCCAGCGTCGGCTGCCCTATTCGGCGCCTCTCGCTGACGTTCATCGAAGCGCGTCGCGGGGGAGTAGCTCAGTTGGTTAGAGCGCCGGCCTGTCACGCCGGAGGTCGCGGGTTCGAGCCCCGTCTCTCTCGCCAGATCATTCCCATCGAATCCTATTGTCGCGCGCCCGGAAAACCGAGAGGCCCGTGGCTGGAGTAACAATTGCGGCGCGCCTCGCGAATTGCGCGGAGAGGGCGCCGTCGCGCCCTTATCGCGCGAGGCTTCCGCAATGCTGATCGCTCATCCTCCGAAAGTTCCCGCTTCCGACATCACGCCCCGCTCGACCTATCTGCGCCGGCGCGAGGTTCTCGCCGGCCTCGGTCTCGGCGCTCTGCTCGGCCCCGCCGCCGCCGCGGCGTCGCTCGTGGGCGCGAAGAGCCGCTTCTCGACCGACGAGCGCCCGACGCCGCGCGCCGACGTGGTCGCCTATAATAATTTCTACGAATTCGGCGGCGGCAAGAGCGATCCCGCCGCCCGCGCCGGATCGCTGACGACCTCGCCCTGGTCGGTCGAAATCGATGGGCTGGTGGCGAAGCCCGCGAAATATGCGCTCGAGGATCTGATCCGCTCCTCCGAGCTCGAGGAGCGCATCTATCGCATGCGCTGCGTCGAGGGCTGGTCGATGGTGATCCCCTGGCTCGGCGTCCCGCTCGCTTCCGTCCTCGCTCGCGCCGAGCCCCTCGGCTCGGCAAAATATGTGGCGTTCGAATCGCTGGTGCGTCCCGAGGAGATGCCCGGGCAAGCGGGCTTTCTCCAGCTCCTGCCCTGGCCTTATGTCGAAGGGCTGCGGCTCGACGAGGCGCTGCATCCGCTGACCCTGCTCGCCGTCGGCCTCTATGGCGAAGCTCTGCCCAATCAGAACGGCGCGCCGCTGCGCCTCGTGGTCCCGTGGAAATACGGATTCAAAGGGATCAAGTCGATCGTCCGCATCTCCCTGGTGGAGGCGCAGCCCAAAACCTCCTGGAATGTCCAGAACCCGCGCGAATACGGCTTTTTTTCCAATGTGAACCCAAAGGTCGATCATCCGCGCTGGACCCAGGCGACCGAGCGCCGCATCGGCGAGGGCGGGCTCTTCGCCAAGCGTCGTCCGACCTTGATGTTCAACGGCTATGCGCAAGAGGTCGCCGGGCTCTACGCCGGCATGGACCTCGGGAGATATTTTTGATGGGCGTCCCCCTGCAGATTCGCAAGCTCGCGGTCTATGTCGTCGGCCTCGCGCCGGCGGTCGCGCTGTTCTGGCTCGGCGTCGACAACCAGCTCGGGCCGGAGCCGATCAAGGAGCTCGAGCAGGAGCTCGGCCAATGGGCCCTGCGCTTTCTGCTGGCCGCGCTCGCCGTGACGCCGCTGCGCCGCTTCGTCGGCGTCGATCTCATGCGCTATCGGCGCGCGCTCGGCCTGCTGGCCTTCTATTACGCTTTTCTGCATCTTGCGGCCTATGTCGCGCTCGATCACGGCTTCGACTGGGCGGCCGTCTGGGCCGATATCGTCAAGCGCCCCTATGTGACCGTCGGTATGGCGAGCTTCGCCATTCTTCTCCCGCTCGCTCTCACCTCCAACGCTGCGGCGATCCGCCGCATGGGCGGCAAGGCTTGGGCGAAGCTGCATCGGCTGGTCTATGTGGCGGCGCTCGCGGCGGCGGCGCACTTCGTGCTGATCGTGAAATCCTGGCCGGCCGAGCCGCTGATCTACGCCGGGCTGACCGTGGCGCTGCTGCTTTCGCGGCTCGCGCCCGTCCGCTCCCGGCGCGGGACCCTCGCTCTGTGAAATAAACAAGACGCGCGCCGATTTCGCGAGGCGTGGGTGGCGGAGTCGAGGGGCGCTGCTATTTTCAACCGCGGCGGGAGCAGCGGGCGCCGCTGTCTCGGCGACAGGCGGCGAACCGTGGCGATCTCGAATTGTAAACCCTTCCACACGAAGCGCCGCGCAAAAGCGCGGGCGCCGCGTCGCCGCCCGCCTTCCCGGCGCCATTTTCCTTCCCATGGATGATTCATTTCGCGTTCAGCGGAGACGGGTTAGTACAATCCCCGCCGCCACGCTGCGCAAGTCGGCCCCCAGTCGTCCGCGGACATGTGATGCCAATGAATGAGTTGAACCCGCATTTCCGCCATGCCGCGTCCCTTGCGACGGGCGCTCCCGCCGCCGTCCTGCGCGGCGTCGCCATGCCGCATCTGCTGCGCGACGAGCTCCTCTGCGAGATTTTCGCCGCCCGCGTCGCCGCCAGCCCCCACGCTTTGGCGATGTCGACGCTGGAGCGGCGCTTCACCTATCGGGAGGTCGACGCGCAGGCGAACGCCATCGCCCTGGGCCTTCTCGCGCGCGGGGTCGGCCCCGGCGGGGTGGTCGGCCTGTGGATGCCGCGAGGTCCGGAGCTGCTGATCGCCCAGATCGCCGTCGCCAAGACGGGCGCCGCCTGGTTGCCCTTCGACGCCGACGCTCCCGTCGAGCGCATCGCCGTCTGCCTCCGCGACGCCGAGGCGAAGGGCCTCCTCACCGCGGCGAATTTCGCCGGCAGAGCGGCCGGCGTCGTCGGGGTCGAGGTATTGGTCGACGCCGAGATCGCCTCCGGCCGCGACGCCCCGGCGCCCGATCCGCGGCTTTGCGGCGCGAGCGCCGAGGATCCCGCCTATCTCATCTATACGTCGGGCTCGACCGGAACGCCCAAGGGCATCGTCGTCACCCAGCGCAACATCTGCCATTATCTGCGCTCGGCCAATGAGATATATGGCATATCCGCGTCGGATGTCGTGTTCCAGGGCGCGTCCGTCGCCTTCGATCTCTCGATGGAGGAGATCTGGATTCCCTATCTCGCCGGCGCCTCGCTATTCGTCGCGACGCCGCAGATCATTGGCGAGACCGAGGCTCTGCCCGACCTTCTCGAGGAGGCCGGCGTCACCGTGCTCGACACCGTGCCGACCCTGCTCGCGGCCCTGCCCCGCGACGTGAAGACGCTGCGCAAGATCGTTCTCGGCGGCGAAGCCTGCCCGCCTGCGGTCGCCGAGCGCTGGGCGCGGACCGGCCGCACCATTTTCAACAGCTATGGCCCGACCGAGGCGACCGTGGTCGCGACCGTCGCCGAGGTGCGTGCGGACGAGAAGGTGACGATCGGCCGGCCGATCCCCAACTACAGCTGCTATGTCGTCGGTGAGAATCTCGAGCTGCTGCCGCATGGCGTCGAGGGCGAGCTGCTGATCGGCGGACCCGGCGTCGCGCGCGGCTATCTGAAGCGCGACGCGCTGACGGCGGAAAAATTCATCGCCAATCCCTTCTGCGCCGACGGCGCCGATCCGATCCTCTATCGTTCCGGCGATGCGGTGGCGCTCGACGAGACCGGCAATCTGGCCTTCCGCGGCCGCATCGACGATCAAGTGAAGATTCGCGGCTTTCGCGTCGAGCTCGGCGAGATCGAGGCGGCGCTGTCGGCGCTGCCCCATATCCGTCAGGCGGCGGTCGTCCTGCGCAACGAGGACGGGCTCGACGAGCTCGTCGCCTTCCTCGTCGGGGCGACGGCGGTCGTGCCCGACCCGCGCGAGCTGCGCACCCGGCTGCGCGAGTTCCTGCCGTCTTACATGGTGCCCTCGCGCTTCGAGGTGGTGACGGTTCTGCCGACGCTCTCATCCGGCAAGGTCGACCGCAAGGCGCTGAAAAGCGCGCCGCTGACCGCGCCTCTGCTCGACGCCGAGGCGCAGGAGGAGCCGCGCAGCGACACCGAGGCGACGCTCCTCGACGCCGCGCGTCGCGTGCTGCCGCCGGGCTCCATTCCCTTCGACGCCGATTTCTTCACCGATCTCGGCGGCCATTCGTTGCTGGCGGCGCGCTTCGTCTCGGCAGTGCGCGAGACCGCGCGGCTCGCCTCGATCACGCTGCAGGACCTCTATGCGCAGCGCACGCTGCGCGCGCTCGCCCGCCATCTCGACGACAAGGCGGAGAGCTTTTCGGCGCCGCGCGATCTCTCCTTCGCGCCGCCGCCGCTGCTGCGGCGTTTCCTGTGCGGCCTCGCCCAGGCGGCGGCGCTGCCCTTCATCCTCGCCTTCGTCACCTCGCAATGGCTCGGCGTATTCGTCTCCTACATGCTGCTGACCTCGCCGGACGCCAGCATTATCGAGGAGGCGGTCGCGCTGCTCGGCGTCTATATGTGCATCAACATCGCCACCGTGGCGGTGTCGATCCTCGGCAAATGGTTGATTATCGGCCGCACCAAGCCGGGGCGCTATCCGCTGTGGGGCGTCTATTACTACCGCTGGTGGCTGGCGCAGCGTCTCATCGGCCTCACCCACGCCAAATGGTTCCAGGCGTCGCCCTTGATGCGCCTCTATCTGCGCGCGCTCGGCGCGAGGATCGGCGAGGACGCCATCATCGGCGAGCTGGATGTCGGAGCGATCGATCTCGTCGCCATCGGCGACGGCGCGAGCCTCGGCGGCAAGCTGAAGCTCGCCAACGCCCGCGTCGTCGGCGACGAGCTGATCGTCGGAACGATCGACATCGGCGCCGACGCCTATGTCGGAACCTCCTGCGTCATCGAGGAGAATGTCGTCGTCGGCGAGGGCGCGGCGCTCGAGGATCTGACCTCGGTTCCGGCCGGCTCACGCATCGGCGCCTATGAGATCTGGAACGGCTCGCCGGCCCGCTGCGAGGGCCTGGTGCAGACGGAGGCGCTCGATCCGCCCTCGACCGCCTCGGCGCCGCGCCGGCTGGTCATGAGCTTCCTGTTCACGCTCGTCGCCCTCGCGCTGCCGCCGCTCGGCCTGCTGCCGATCTTCCCGGCCTTCTGGGTGTTCGACCGCATCGACGCTTCGCTCGGCCTCGTCGACGGCGCTCACGCCTATTATCTCGCCGCCATTCCGCTGTTCGCCTGGCCGACGGCCTTCGTGCTGGTGCTGGTCACCGTCGCCTTCATCGTCGCCTTCCGCTGGATCGTGCTGCCGCGCGTCGGCGAAGGCGCCTATTCGGTGTGGTCCTGGTTCTACTTACGCAAATGGGCGGTGGGGCTCGCGACCGAGGTGACGCTGGAGACGCTGTCCTCGCTGTTCGCGACGCTCTACATGCGCAGCTGGTATCGGCTGATGGGCGCGAAGATCGGGAAAGATTCGGAGATCTCGACCAATCTCTCCGGCCGTTACGATCTCGTCGAGATCGGCGAGAAATGCTTCATCGCCGACGAGGTGGTGCTCGGCGACGAGGACATGCGCCGCGGCTGGATGTATCTGAAGAAGGTGAAGACCGGCTCCCGCGTCTTCATCGGCAATGACGCCGTCGTGCCGCCGGGCTCGGAGATTCCGAGCGGCGCGCTGATCGGCATCAAGTCGAAGCCTCCGGCCAACAGCGAATTATCCGAGGGCGACACCTGGTTCGGCTCGCCGCCGATGAAGCTGCCGGTGCGCCAGACCTTCGACGGCGGCGGCTCCGCCTGGACCTATCAGCCGCCCGTCTGGAAGAAGGCCGCCCGCGCTCTCTATGAGGCGATCAATGTCTCGCTGCCGACCATGCTGTTCATCACCTTCGGCACATGGGCGGTCGAGAGCTTCGGCCAGAAGCTGATCGACGGCGAATATGGGACGGTGTTCTGGCTGTTCGTCCTCTGCTCGACGCTGATCTCGCTCGGCATGACCCTCGTCGTCGTCGCGGTGAAATGGCTGACCATGGGTCGCTACGAGCCGCAGGTGAAGCCGATGTGGTCGTTCTGGGCCATGCGCACAGAGGCCTGCGCGGTGCTCTATTGGGGCCTCGCCGGAAAGATCCTGCTCGAGCATCTGCGAGGCACGCCGTTCCTGCCCTGGGTTCTGCGCCTGTTCGGCGCGAAATTCGGCAAGGGCGTGTTCATGGACATGACCGACATCACCGAATTCGATTGCGTGCGTGTCGGCGATTTCGCGGCCCTCAACATGGTGGCGGCGCTGCAGACGCATCTCTACGAGGATCGGGTGATGAAGGTCGGGCGCGTCGTGATCGCGCGCGGAGTGACGGTCGGCGCCGGCTCCACGGTTCTGTATGACACGCATGTGGGCGAATTCGCGCGCCTCGGGCCGCTCACCGTGGTGATGAAGGGCGAGACGATTCCGCCTCATTCCGAATGGGTCGGGGCCCCGGCGGAGCCGGCCGGCGGCGCCGCCGCCCCCGCGCTGCGGCAGGCAAAGGCCGCCTGACCGACGATCTCGCGCGCGATGTGCGCCAGCGCACATTCGGCGCGCCGCAGCCCTGCTAGTTTGCGCGGCGATCGAGGCGATCGGCTCACCGAGCCGAAATCTCTCGTCTTGGTTGATCTTCGAGACGAGCTCGAAGATACTCATCGCAGTCATATGCGCATCGGGGAGGGTTTCATGTCGAAATCGGAGCCGCGCCTCGGCCGCAGCGCTATTCTCGCGGCCGGCATTTTGTTTTCTGTCCAGGGTTTCGCTGTCGCGCAGGACGCCGCGACCTTCGTCAAGGCGCTGTCGCAGCCCGTGTCGCGCTCGATCTCCGCGGCGCCCTCGGTCATGCCGGAGCACATCGCTCAGGAGCAGTTCGTCCAAGGGCTCGGCAAGCGCAGCGCCAATCGGTCGCTCACCGTCTCGGAAGTGACGCAGATCGACGAGATCGTGGCGACCCGCCGCGAGATCGACTTCGAGGTCAATTTCGCGCTCAATTCGGCCGATCTGCGCGACAGCGACCGCAAGGTGGTCGAGCAGCTGGGCGTCGCGCTCGGCGAGCCGGCGCTGAAGGGCGGCACCTTCCTGATCATGGGCCACACCGACGCGCGCGGCTCGGCCAAGCTCAATCAGAAGCTGTCCGAGCGGCGCGCCAATGCGGTGAAGAAGGTGCTGGTCGCCGAATATGGCGTCGCGCCCGAGCGTCTCGTCGCCGTCGGCTACGGGCAGACGCATCTCAAGAACCCCAATGACGGCTTCGCGTCCGAGAACCGCCGCGTTCAGGTCGTCAACATAAACGCCTTCAAATCGGCGGAAAATTGATCCGGATGAGCAGAGCGGACCATGAGCGGCCGATGCTGCGCCGCGAACGAGACGTCGTGAGCGCACGGAGACGCCGCGCGCTCACGACGGCGTCGGTCGTCGCGGCCATGATCGTGGCCGTGAGCGCGGCCGCGGAACCGGCGGCCAAGCCTGAGCCTTCCGTCGCCAAGGGCGAGGCGAAGAACTCCGCGCAGATGACGGTGGGCGTCGTCCGCGCGAAGGAGGCTTGCGTCAAGGTCGACGCGCGGGTGACCGGCTTCGCCATCGCGCGCGAGGAAACCGGCGCCAATCTGCCGCCCGGCTATCGGGTGACCGAGATGCTGGTCGGCGAGGGCGATCGCGTCACGGCCGGCCAGGAGCTGCTGCGCGCTGTCCGCGAGGGCGCAGACGCCGCCGCTGCGGCGCCTCCGCCGCCGGCCGCGCGCGGCTCCGTGCGCAGCATCGCGCCGCTCGCCGCTCCGAGCGGCGGCGTCCAGATGGTCGTGCGCGCGCCGATCGCAGGCGTGATCGTGCGCGTCAACACGCGGGTCGGCGATATTTCCGGCGCGCCGCAGGCGGCGGCGGCGACCGCCATGGCCGCGCAAGGGGCGCCGCCCGATCCGCCCTTCGTCATTTCCGCCGGCTCCAATGTCGATCTCGTTGTCGATGTTCCGAGCCTCTATGTCGGCCAGATCCGTAAGGGCGCCGTCGCCAGGGTGACGAGCGACGAGGGCGTCGTGGCCAAGGGCGTCGTGCAATCCCCGGCGAGCGAGGTCGATCCCGCGACCCAGCTCGGGCGCGCGCGCTTCTCGATCGAGCCGGCCGCGGCGATCCGCCCGGGCCAATTCGCCAGCGCCGTCGTCGAGACGGCGCGCGATTGCGGCGTCGTCATTCCCACCTCGGCGGTGAGCTATCGCAATGGCGAGGCCTCTGTGCAGCTGGTGAGCGGAGCCACGGTGCAGACGCGGCCAGTGCGCGTCGGCCTCTCCGACAGCGGCAAGATCCGCATACGCGAGGGCCTCGCCGTCGGCGAGGAGGTCGTCGCGCATACGGGCGCCGCCCTGCGTGCGGGCGATCGCGTCAATGCGGTTCTGATCGAGGCGGCGGGCAGATAGAGCGCTTCCCGATCGGATAAGGCTCCAGGCGCGGCCGCCGGGCCGGGATTTTGGTTTCGACCGAACTTCGGAGGCGCTCGGATTCTTTTTTGCTTCGGGGGGAGTTTCATAATGAGAGCTGATCTGAGCCTCTGTCGCAGGGCGATTTTTGCGGCGGTCGTCATCTTTTCCGCTCCCGGCGTCGCCTCGGCGCAGGACGCCGTCTATTTCGTCGAGGCGCTGGCTCCGCACCCTTTGCGCAGCCTGTCGATCTCGTCTGGTCAGGCCGCCGACAAGCAGTTCGTCGAAGAGCTGGGAGAGCGGGGAGCCGGCCACCCGTTGTCGATCTCCGAGGCCGCGAAGCTCGACGCGATCGTCGCGGCGCGCCGACAGGGCGGCTTCAAGACGCATTTCGCGCGCAATTCGGCGACGTTGCGCGGCAAAGACCTGGAAGTGGCGCGGCAGCTCGGCAAAGCGCTCGGCGACGAGAAGCTCGCCGGCGGCAAATTTCTGATCATGGGTCACACAGACGCTCGCGGGTCGGACGAAGCCAATCAAGCACTGTCGGAACGGCGCGCTGAAGCGGTGAAACATCTGCTCACAACCGAATTCGGCGTCGCGCCGGACCGGCTGATCACGGTCGGCTATGGCGAGACGCATCTCGAGAATCCGAAGCGCCCATTCGCCGCGGAGAACCGGCGCGTTCAGGTCGTCAATCTCGACGCCTATGCGGAAAACTGATCTGTGACGAGCGGCGTGACGCAGTCGATGCGACGAGGCCGAAAGAGCTCGCCTTCGAGGCCCGTCGATCGAGAAGAAGAGGCGACAGGAGCTTTTCGGGTTCAATCCGCGCCGGAAAGCCTCTAGGGGTCGGGTCGAAAGGTTCTGAGCGGGGGGCGCGAGGAGCCGGTCAATAATTCGCCGCCTCGAAGCCGCGGCCGGCGGCGGACGTCACTCGGGCGTCCGCTGCGTCGCGCGCCGGCTCGGGCCGAAGTTTCGAAAGATGGGGGCTGCTCGCCGATGTCCTTCAATATCTCCGCGCTGGCCATCAGGCGGCCGCTGCCGTCGATCGTCTTCTCCATCATCCTGCTGTTCCTCGGCTGGACCAGCTTCCTGCAGCTGCCGATCACCCGCCTGCCCAACGCCGACATTCCGATGATCTCGGTGGTCGTCTCGCAATTCGGCGCAGCGCCCGCCGAGATCGAGGCGCAGGTGACGAAGACGATCGAGGACGGCGTCTCCGGCGTCGAGGGCGTGCGCCACATCTCCTCCTCCATCACCGACGGATTGTCGGTGACGACCATCATCTTCCGGCTCGAGACCAACACCGACAAGGCGCTCAACGATGTGAAGGACGCGGTCGCCCGCGTGCGCTTCAACCTGCCGCGCAATATCGAGGAGCCACTGGTCCAGCGCGTCGACGTGGTCGGCCTGCCGATCGTCACCTACGCCGCCTCCGCGCCGGGCAAGAGCCCGGAGGAGGTCTCCTGGTTCATGGAGAACACGGTCAAGCGCTCGCTGCAGGATGTGAAGGGCGTCGCCCAGATCGAGATCATCGGCGGCGTCTCGCGCGAGATACTTGTCTCGCTCGACGCCGACCGGCTGCAGGCCTTCGGGCTCAGCGCCGTCGATGTCAGCCAGCGCCTCTACGTCACCAATGTGACCGTCACCGGCGGGCGCGCCGAGATCGGCGGCCGAGATCAGGCGATCCGCACCATAGCCTCGGCCAAGACGCTGGAGGAATTCGCCGGGCTGATGATCGCTCTGCCGACCGGCGGCGAAGTGCGCCTTCAGGATCTCGGCACGATCACCGACACGATCGCGGAGCGGCGCACCTTCGCCCGTCTCGACGGGCGGCCGGTGGTCGCCGTCGGCGTCAAGCGCGCCAATGGCGCGAGCGACGTCGACGTCGCCTCGGCGGTCGAGAAACGCGTCGAGGGTCTGCGCGCCAAATATCCCGACTATGATCTGCAGCTCATCGACACTTCGGTCGAGGTGACGCGCGGCAACTATGACGCGGCGATCCATACCTTGTTCGAAGGCGCCATTCTCGCGGTCGTCATCGTTCTCTTGTTCCTGCGCGATCTGCGCGCCACGGTGATCGTCGCCATCTCGCTGCCGCTCTCCATCTTCCCCGCCTTCTGGGTGATGGACGCGCTCGGCTTCTCGCTCAATCTCGTCAGCTTCCTCGCCATCACGCTCAGCACCGGCATTCTGGTCGACGATTCGATCGTCGAGATCGAGAATATCGTGCGCCATATCCGCATGGGCAAAACGGCGCTGCGGGCGGCGTCGGACGCCGCGGACGAGATCGGCCTCGCGGTGATCGCGATCAGCCTCACCATCGTCGCGATCTTCGCGCCGGCGAGCTTCATGCCGGGCATCGCCGGGCAGTTCTTCAAGCAGTTCGGCGTCACCGTCGCGGTGCAGGTGCTGTTCTCGCTGCTCGCCGCGCGTCTCGTGACGCCCATGCTCGCCGCCTATCTCTTGAAGCCGCATCAGGCGGAGGAGAAGCCGCCGGGCGCGATCCTGCGCGCCTATGAGAAGCTCGTCGCCTTCTCCGTGCATCACTACAAGCTGACCGTCCTCGTCGGCCTCCTGTTCTTCGCCGCCTCCATCCTCAGCATCAGCCTGCTGTCGAAGGGCTTCCTGCCGGCGCAGGATTCCGCCCGCTCGGTGATGATGGTCGAGCTGCCGCCGGGCTCGCAGATCTCCGACACGGAGAAGACGACCGAGGAGATTGTCGCGATCATCCACGAGCTGCCGGAGGTGCGCAACGTCTTCGTCGACGGCGGCCGCATATCCAACGGGCCGATGGAGGCGCGGCGCGCCACCTTGATCGTCAACTACACGGGCAAATCCGAGCGCCAGATCACGCAGCGCGATCTCGAGCAGGAGATCGGCCGGCGCCTGCGCAAGGCCCCCGACATCCGCTATTATTTCGTCGACGAGAACGGCCTGCGCGCGATCTCGCTCGTCGCCCATGGCGCCGAGCCGCGCCGCGTCGCGACGGTGGCGAACGAGCTGGCGCGCCAGATGCGCCGTCTGCCCGGCGTCGACAATGTGATCGCCGACACGACTCTGGACCGGCCTGAGCTTCTCATTCATCCACATCTCGATCTCGCGACCCGCCTCGGCGTGACGCCGGAGAAGCTCGCCGAGACGATCCGCGTCGCGACCATCGGCGACGTCGGCCCGGCGCTGGCGAAATTCGTCGACGGCGACCGGCTCATTCCGGTGCGCGTGCAATTGGAGGACCGCGCCCGCTCCAACAAGAATGTGCTCGGCCAGCTGCGCGTGCCGATGGGCCAGTCGGGCGGCAGCGTCCCGCTGTCGGCGGTGGCCGATCTGCAATTCACGCAAGGCCCGACCAATATCACCCGCTATGACCGCAATCGCCAGGCGACGGTGGAGGCCGATCTCGTCGGCTCGGCGGCGCTCGGCGACGTTCTCGAGGCGATCGAGCAGCTGCCGGTGAAGAAATCGCTGCCGCCGGGCGTCACCGTCGGCGAATCGGGCGACGCCGAGAGCCTCAACGAATTGTCGGACGGCTTCGCCCAGGTGCTCGGCGCCGGCCTGCTGATGGTCTATGCGGTGCTGGTGCTGCTGTTCGGCAGCTTCCTGCAGCCGGTGACGATTTTGTTCTCGCTGCCGCTCTCGATCGGCGGCGCCGTGTTCGGCCTGATGATGGTCGGCAAGACGCTCACCGTGCCGGTGTGGATCGGCATTCTGATGCTGATGGGCATCGTCACCAAGAATGCGATCATGCTGGTCGATTTCGCGTTGGAATCGGTCTGGGCGGGCGTGCCGAAGGACGAGGCGATCATCGACGCCGGCCGCAAGCGGGCGCGGCCGATCGTGATGACGACGATCGCGATGATCGCCGGCATGATGCCGAGCGCGCTCGCCTTCGGCATCGGCGGCGAGTTCCGCTCGCCGATGGCGATCGCGGTGATCGGCGGGCTCATCTTCTCGACGCTGCTGTCGCTGATCTTCGTGCCGGCGGTGTTCATGATGGTGTCGACCTTCGGCGACAAGCTGCGCGGATTCGGGCCGTGGAAGGCGCGTCTCGCCGAGCGCGCCGACGCGGATGCCTCAGTGACGCCGTCGGAATGACGGCGCTCGCGCCTCGACAGGGATTTGCGCGCAAACCCTCCGCTCGGCCTTGAAATCCATCGCCCGCACGGCTAAAGAAGCGGCGCTACGGTCGGTTTCGCGCCGATCCGCCGCAATAGCTCAGCTGGTAGAGCACATCATTCGTAATGATGGGGTCGGGGGTTCGAATCCCTCTTGCGGCACCACTAGCCCTCTTTCGAAGAATTCCGAAGTAGCCCGAGGCAGTCCAGCCCGGGCTATTTTGCTATTGAAACATCAGCACCTTAATCATGCTTCTCGGAAGCCTTCGGTTCCGGCAAGGTCCGGTTGAAGCCGAAACATTTGGGGGTAAAATCAGGGGTATTCGCCGATACCCCTTTGCGAGATACCCCCGTGTCCCTGACCGATTCCAGCGTCAAGAACAGCAAGCCGCAAGAACGCCCCTACAAGCTGGCGGACGGCCAGGGCTTGCACTTGCTCGTCAATCCCAACGGCTCCCGCCTCTGGCGCCTCAAATACCGCGTCGGGGGTAAGGAGAAGCTGCTCTCGATCGGGCGATACCCCGAGGTCAGCATCAAGATGGCGCGCGAGGCGCGCGACGACGCGAGGGGGCTTCTCGCCGCCGGAGTCGACCCTTCGCAGGCGAAGCAGCAACCCAAGCGCGCGGCCGTCGAAGCGGTGCGCGACACCTTCGCCGCGCTCGCCGATGAGTATGTCGCGAAGCTGAAACGCGAAAGCCGAGCGCCGACCACGCTCGGCAAGGTCGAATGGCTTCTCGGCCTCGCCAAGGACGCGATCGGCGAGCGGCCGATTCGGGAGGTCACCGCCGCCGAGGTTCTGACGGTCCTGCGTAAGGCCGAGGCCCGCGGCGTCCACGAGACGGCGAATCGCCTGCGATCGACAATAGGCGCCGTGTTCCGATACGCCATTGCCTCGGCCCGGGCCGAGAACGACCCTACGGGAGCGCTGAAGGGCGCTCTCACCCGCCCCGTGGTGACGGCTCGGCCCGCCATCACAGAAAGGAAGGCCCTGGGCGGGCTTCTGCGGGCCGTGGACGGCTTCGACGGCCAACTCACCACACGAGAGGCGCTGAAGCTCCTGGCGCTCCTGGCGCCACGCCCTGGCGAGCTGCGGCTCGCCCGCTGGCCCGAGTTCGACCTCGAGGCGGCTGTGTGGACGATTCCGGCCGAGCGGACGAAGATGCGCCGCGAGCATCGCGCTCCCCTGCCTCGGCAGGCCGTCGACATTCTGCGCCGGCTTCGCACGCTCACCGGCGGCGGCGCGCTGGTCTTTCCGTCGGTCCGCAGCGCCGCCCGGCCGATCAGCGAGAACACGCTCAATGCCGCCCTGAGACGCATGGGCTATGCCTGCGATCAGGTGACCTCGCACGGCTTTCGCGCGACGTTCTCCACAATCGCTAACGAGTCCGGGAAGTGGAACGCCGACGCGATCGAACGCGCGCTCGCACATGTCGAGAATGACGGCGTTCGCCGCGCCTATCATCGCGCCGAATATTGGGAAGAGCGCGTCACGATGGCGCAATGGTGGGCGGACTTGCTCGATGAATTGCGCGTTGCGGAGACGCGCGAATGAGCGCCACGCTCGACGAATTCCTCTATCGAATTTCGTGCATGTATTTTCTTCCGTGCCAAGATCGCGAAAAGCCGGATCGCGCTTGGCTCGACGGGTTGTTTAGAAAACACCCACCCACGATGTTCGACGACGAAGAGGACATTGCCCGATTGCGCTATGTCCTATGCTGCATTTCGCGAGGGGCATTGATCGGCAGTGTGGGGAGTCGGCCCACGGCCAAGCAACGCAAGGAAGTGTCGAAATGCGTCGCGGCCGTCGACAGTGCTTACAAACAACTGCGGAACGCCATCGAAGAGGTTCCTTTTGGATTTCGCCCGCGCGTGGAATGTCGGCGCGATCCGCAGCTCGACGCGGTCGATGAATGGCTTGCTCGCCAGGGGGAGAGAGCACGCGGGCGAGGAAATGCGAAAGACCACTGGTGGGACTCTCACTTCACGACTTTGCTCGGCTTCTATGACTTCGCATATGGCCTCCACTGGCGGATGCCGGCGAGATGCCGCGCGGGCAACGCGCGCCCCAACGAAATCATTGGCGCCAGAACAGCCCCTGCAACTTTCATTCGTGCATATCTGACAGCCGTTAAGAGCCTCTTGCAGTCGTGCGACTTCATTCCAGAAAAGGAACGCGCGGCGCTCAATAGCCGATGGTTCGTCCCTACGATCGCGGCTTTGACGAGCAAGATGGCGACGCTTCGACGCGGCCACCTCGAATGCACATTATGGGAGCCCGTCAAGAGCTTGGGCCCGACCGAAATCCACACTTTACCCGACAAGCCGTCGCGGGACGCGAGAAGCGCTAAGAGTTCAAAAACGTCTCGACGACCTCGCATTGCGTCCGAGGATCAGCCGCGCGTCGTTTCCGTCGCTCAGAAAATTTGGCTTGAAGCCGGGGGAACGATTCCAGTGGCAGTCAATCGCGTTGAATGACTCTGGTTTGGACTATTCAACCCGATTGATCCTCGGCAGTTCTTGGACTTTGATATACGTGTTGAGGTTTTCTTAGACGCCTGTGGAGGTAACAATGACAAGCCCGATCGCGATCGAACGCGCAACGCGCCCCTGGGAAGCCATCGCCCCGACGTTGCCGCTGATGCGGCTCCCGGAAGTGTGCGACGCGACGGCGCTACCGCCGTCGTCGGTTTACGACGCCATCGCAGCCGGCGAGTTCCCGCCCCCCGTCAAAATCAGCAAGCGCGCCGTCGCATGGCCGCGAGCGTATATTGATGCGTGGTTGCAGTGGCGAGTGGAAGCTGTCGCCGCGCCGGCACGTGCGGCTCCCGTGACGAAGGAATCTCGCCCCGTGGGGCGAGGGAAGACGCGCGATCGGCGCGCGAGTGTAGTATGAGCGTAGGAGTCCTACATGAGCACGAATGCATTTTACGCCGCTCTCGGCGAGAGGTTCAAGGTTTTGGATGCCGCATATATGAACCGGCACCGCGAGCCTTACGACGACGAGCAGCCCCTACGTATGCATTATCGGGCAGTCTACGATGGCCTGTCGCGATACTGGCGCATGCACTACCCCGATGCGGGCGAGGCGATAGAGGTGCTCGCCCGCATGCTCGCTCACGTCTTCCAGGAGGCGGCGACGCCGATCGGCGACGATAACGTGGCATACGACGCCGTAGCGGGCGCCGCGGCCGACAATCTCCGCCGGCTCGACCCCAGTGCGACGCGCGTCATCGAATCAATGCGGCAGCATGTCGGCGGCGCTGCGCTAGTCGCCATTATCGCGAGTCTGCGCGAGGCAATTCGCCGCTACCCGCCCGGACCCGTCAAAGCACTAGCCAAGTGCGGGCGTGACGGGAGTCCGAGAATTCGGCGAGACTGCCATCACAATCGTGACCACGCGAGGCAAGGACGGATTCGACGTGGCGCTCGTTCCCGCGCCAACATGGTCTGCCGAATATCGCGTTGGTCCTCTCATCACGTCGGCGTATGTCGATCGGCCGTCGCGACGGAAAGCGCTCGCGCCGCCGAGACGCGATTGAAACTCTCCGAAAATGCGAACGGCGAGCGCGACGCCCGCCGTTCGGAAATTCCCAAAAGCTGTGAAGTTTCTTTCCGCCCGAGGCGTTCGGCGAAAACGCCCGGCGGCCCTGCGTAGCGAGTAACCGCGTTCCTGAACCTTCCCGGAAACCGCTCGACAACGCGAGGCGAATATGCCCGAATTAGAGAATCTCGACAACCGGCTTTGCGACGCTTGGCCCGACGAAATCGGATATTCGATCGGCGACTCTCATGAACGCAGGCGAATGAGGCAACTGACGCGTGCGAGCGCTGATCTCCTTCGCCACATCACAACGCACAAAATCAGCGATACCAAATATGTCACGGTGTGGTCGAATATTATATTCGAGAACGGCCGGCGGCTCGGCGAGCACGCTGTAAGCGCACACACGATCGTTTTGGATGTCGACAACGGGACACCTCTTCGTCGCATCCTGTTCACGCTCGACATTGCCGGCTATGCCGCTGCCGTGGTCACCTCTTACAATCACATGACAACAGAGACGACGATTTCCGAAGGAACATGGCGCAAATGGCATGAGGCGCATCCTCACGCCGACGAAGAGGAATTTACCCGCTCGCTCGACAAGCGATTCGTTGAAAGCGTTTGGCGTGGCTCGCGCATCAAGCGAGGAAAGGACGGCGGGCCGCTCGTGAACGGTAAGGGCGAGGTCACGATCGAACACGGTCCTTGCGCGAAGCTTCGCATTATCATCCCGCTTCGCGAGCGGCTGCATTTCGTCGATCTGGGCGACAAGCAAGAGCGAGCGAAACTTTGGGCGGGACTCCACGGGGTTGTCGCCGGCAAGCTTCGCGTCGTCTCGGATGACAATGCGAGGGTCTTGTCGCAGGTCTTTTTCGATCCGCGGTGCCCGGCAAGCCGAGAACGCGATACGCGCGTCGAATTTCTCGACGGCGAGCCTTTCGACTGGCGCGCCGCATTGCCGAAAGCGCGCGAGATCGCAGGCCGCGACGCGCGGGGCGCTGACGACGATCCGAAGCGCGGGCAATCTGCGGCGCTCACGCCGATCTTTACCGATCCACGATACGACAAAAGCAAAGTCGTGTGGAGCGCGCTCGAGGCGATCGGCAATAAGGGCATTGAGCGCAAGCCGTGGATCAAGATCGGTGCGGCGCTTTACGTCGAGTTCGGCGGCTCGGCGGAAGGCGAGGAGTTATTCGAGGATTGGACGGCCCTTCGCGAAGAAGGGAACGTCAAGCCTGAAAAAGACGCGGCTTCCTGGCGCAATTTCCGAGGCGATCGGCCGGGCGGCTCGACGGGGAAGACGATTCGCGACCTCGCCTATAAGGCGGGGTGGAGTCCTGACGCGGCGGGCTTTCTTGATTATGAGTGGAGTGACGGCTGGACGGACAAGCCGGATATCGTTTTCGAGGACGAACGCTTCAAAGCCGCGCTCGCTGTCATCCCGTCCTGTCGCGCGCTCGCCGACGAAGGCGACGAAGGGGACGCGGTTGCGCCGAACGCAGTTGCAGAGCTTGGCTTCTCTGGCGCGGGCGGCGACCTCTATAATGGCAGCACGTTCGCGAACCTCTATCGCGATCGGCTCTTGTTCATTCACGAAAGCGGCGACGTGCTGCGCTTCGACTGTGAAGGCGGATGGCTCGCGGCGGCGCCGGGAACAGCCGAGCGCGCGGCGAAGGCTGTCGCCGGCATTCTCAAAGATCAGGCAACCGAGGCGGCGCACTATCAGCACTTGAAAAAGCTCTGCGACGCGAGAGCGCAGCACGCCATGATTGAAATGGCGCGAAGCGAGCCGGGCATGACGCGCAGCCTTGCCGATTTCGACGATAATCCGATGATGCTCGGCGTTGCGAATGGCGTTCTCGACCTTCGCTCCGGCCGGCTCTTGCCGATGTCGCCCGACGTGCTTGTGAGCAAGCGCTGCAACGTCGCCTTCGATCCCGATGCAGAATGCCCGTCCTTCATACGCTTCCTCGTGGAAGTTCAGCCCGACGATGAGATACGCGCCTGCGTGAAGCGGTTCGTCGGCTATTGCCTCACCGGGGACGTCAGCGAGCAAGTGTTCGCGTTCTTTCACGGCGGCGGGAATAACGGCAAGTCCGCTTTCATTGAACTCTTGGCGTGGCTTCTCGGCGACTACGCACTGAAAATTCCGACCGAAATGCTCATGCAGCATCAGCGCAATCCACAGGGTCCGAGCCCCGATATCGTCGCACTGAAAGGGCGCCGGCTCATTTACGCGAATGAGACAGAGGAAGGGCGGCGGCTCGCCGACGCTCGCGTGAAAGACCTCACCGGCGGCGACACTTTGACAGGGCGAGCGCCGCACGCCATGGCGGCGATTTGCTTCCGCCCTTCTCATAAGCTCGTCATCGTCGGCAACCACAAGCCAGCGATTTCCGACACATCCAGCGGAATGTGGCGTCGCGTCGCGCTTGTTCCGTGGACGAAAACCGTTCCGCCGGAGAAGCGCGACAGGCACTTGGTCCAGAAGCTCATGCGCGAGGGAAGCGGCGTTTTGAATTGGGCGCTCGACGGGCTACGGGATTGGCGAGAACACGGCTTGATGATTCCAGACGCGATCAAGGACGCGACTGCTTCCTATCGCGAGGATGAAGACATTCTCGGGGATTGGCTCGATGACGAATGCGAAAGCGGACGCGGGCTATTCGAAAAGAAGATTCACGCCTACGCCAGCTACCGCGAGTGGGCGGAGAGCAATGGGAATAGGCCCCTCGCGAACAAGACCTTCACGCGCCGACTAACGGAACGCGGCTTCCCGCTCGGCCGAGATAGACGCACATTCCAAGGATTCGCTCTGACGGACTGGCGCTCCCGCCGTCGATGAGCCGCGCCGCGCGCCCCTCCCCCAGTGCTTTGATACCGGAGGCATCGATAGATGCGCGATATGTGCGATTTCAGGGGTAGATTCAGCAAAGTTCCAAAACTCATTTTTCATAGAGAGTTTATTGGAATCACGATCAAAATCGCACATATCGCGCATCGACTCTGTTCGTCGTGTTTTGTAGCCCTGTTTTGTAGCCCTCTTGTAGCACTGCGTTGTAGCCCTTTTGTAGCACTTGCGTCGTGTTTGAACGTCGGGAGAAAGACGCAATGGCGATTTACCGGCGAATGCTCAAACGTAATGTCGGGAGGGGAACGCAGCGAAATCCCTTCACCGTGCATATGAACGTCACCTTAGAAACCGGCCAAATCGACCTCATTCGCGAGATGGCGGGCCGAAACGGATGGAGCGCGGCGAGCGTCATTCGCCGGCTTATCGACGAAGCGCTGGCGGCGCGCCGAGAAAAGGGAGCGGACAGGCCGAGCCGCCATTCGACCCGTCGAGGGGATGACGCCGCCTTGTTGTCGGACTTCGCGCCACGGCGCGACGCGAACCGTGCACTCGTGGAAGGAAGCGGTGCGCCCCGCACGCGAGCGACGTCCCGGCGGCGGGACGTCCTTTGATCGACGACGGCCGATCGGCCACCCTGTTGCGTGCATCGTGAAGCGTCATCCGCGCCACTGGCGCGATCACACCATTGGAGAATTGAACGATGGCCTATTTCGAGAGAGCGCGTCGCGGCTGCGTCGGACGCGGAAGCGTCACCAGCGCCGAGTCCGTGAAGCTCGCTTGCACCTTCCGCAAGGATCAATTCGCGGCCGTGCGGCGCATCGCGCTGGGGAAGGGCGAGACGGCCGCGAGCGCCATCCGCCGATTGGTGGACGAAGCCCTTCGCGCTCGCGCTGCTGACGAGCGGGAGACGCGCCGGCAGGTCATCTGACAGCCCCCGTTGAATGGGATTACATTGGTTGCCCGCGCTTCGGCTCGCTCTTGACCGCAGCGCAAACCACTCGTTCGAAGCGAGAACGAGCATCAGTGCATTGTCGCGGCTATTCTTGGGGGTTTTGCATGGCTGACATCGCGTTCGCGCACGCCTCAATTGATTGGGCTGTTTCCAATCTTCCGTCCTTCGAAGAAAGGATGCAAGCTTGGCTCAAGGCAAACGTTGGCGTGCGCATTAAACAGCTTGCTTCGGATCGAGCGAACAATATGCTTGTGACGTTCGACAAAGAACCGCCTCCTCTCTCTTTTTCCGTCGAAGCAGGCGCATATATCAACGCCATAAGAAGCTCTCTCGACATTCTGGCAATGGCGCTGGCCTGTCGCCACGGCATGACTGATATAAATAAAGTTCAGTTTCCGATCGCTAAGAGTGAGTCGGAATTCAGCGCCGGGAAATATAAAGGGGCCGATCTCATCAAGTGGCTCCCTGCGCTTGAAAGACAAAAAATTGAAAGCCTCAAACCTTATCAAGGAGGCAACGCCCTCCTTTGGCAGCTTCATCACCTCGACATTGTCCGCAAACATCGGAGGTTGGTGGAGACCCAGACGAGACCCGCTAAACTCACAGCCTTCGGGTGGGATGCGTCCGACGATCTCCAGCAGATGCCTCGCCTAAGCCCCGCTGAGTTGCGCCACGTGAATGGCGAAACCGAACTTGGCCTAGTTTCCAAGTTGGCTCACGAGAGTGATTTCCGAATCTCTGCTCAGATAACAATCACAGAGCCCGGATGCCTCTACGGCCATAATGCGATTGTCGCAATCAGATGGCTCGCCGAGCTGGCACGAGATATTGTTGACAGTCTCAAATAGCGCGGGCTCTCGGCGTAGTTTTCTAACGGCCCGCATTCGATAAAGGGCCGAACCGGAAAACATTTTCGCCGCCGACTCCATTGAAAAGGCAGGGATAAAGGCGAGTCGCCAGGGTTTCGCTCCGGGGCTCTGCGCCCCCCGCTCGCCCTGATTCCGAAAAAGGGGGACCCTAAGCCGATTCCATTCGTGAAATCGCCAAGCCGTTGAACGTCAATCGGAAAATGGACTCCACTCGGATTTACCTTAACGCCGAGGCGGGTGGACTCCAGCACGACGGCCGAGCCCTCACATGCAGGCCGAGCAATCGGACGGCCGATCAAGGGTCGGACGGCGGCCCGACTGCCGATTGATGGACAAGCCGCTGGACCACGGCCGAGCCATCGGACGGCGGATCAAGCGTCGAGCCGTCGAGCCTATCGACCACGATCGCCGATCGGCCGCAGCCCGATAGCCCGCTGGCGCGTTGGGCCTGCCGATCGCCCGTCGAGCCCCGCTTGTCGAAGCGTGCTATTGTCGATCGGCCGAGCCGCCGAGCGATCACCCCACTGGCGGTGTCGGGACGGCCGAGAGGGGCAGCGCTGCGATTTGGGGGTATTTCTGGGGGTGGCGAAAAAGTCGAGTTTCGGAAAAGCAGCAATTGAACAATACCTTAGATCGTAATTTCGACGCCCTCTTGCGCACCAATAAAATCAAGCGGTTGCGGAAATTCTGGTCCGCTAAAAACGCGCCGCAGGCTGTGCGTTGGCTGTCTCCCTGAGATAGTCCGGCGCATGATGGCCGTGGTTGTCCTGGACCATTTGAGCGCTCATTCCGACGAAGCCGCCTCATCCCGAGCCGACCGCCCCGCCTGCATGAGCCACGTAACGCATGTGTGCCGGAGAATGTGCGGAGGCCGCCCGCGAACAAAAAATGCGCGACGCACGCGACAAAGGCAAACAGCTCGATCCACGCAGTTCGATCGCCGCCGAATGCGTCATGCTGGCGCCATCGCTCTCACCCGACGCGCTCGCCTTGTATCGCTTGCGATGGCGGATCGAGCTCGCGTTCGATCGATTGAAGAGCCTGCTGCGGCTCGATTGCTTGCCGGCCAATACCGAAAAGGGCGGGCGCAGTTGGATATACGCCCATCTGAATGCAGCCAGGATCTCCTGGACTCTTCCCCCTGAAGACATGCTCGCGGCGATTATCCGCCGTCGATCTGGCGCGCGCAAAAGCTCGTCATCGGCATATTGCGCGATCCTCGGGCGCTGCTCGCCGCCTCCCCGACCTCCCAGAAGAAAACGAAAATTGCAGTCCAAATACCCTGTCAGGCCCTATCCTAGCGGCTATGCCGCCTACCCCCCACGAAATCGCGGCTCGCGCTTCTCCAGAAACGCGTTCCGCCCCTCCGCATAATCGGCGCTGTCGAAACATGCCGCCGCCAGCCGCTCGCACTCCTCGGCCGAAAGCGCCTGCGGCAGGTCCGCGGCGCGGCGGATCGCGGCTTTGGCGGCGCGCAGGGTCAGCGGGGCGTTGACGGCTATGCCGGCCGCGATCTGATCTATCGCGGCGTCGAAGCCCTGCTTCGGCAGCACGCGCGAGACGAAGCCGGCGGCGCGCGCCTCCTCGGCGTCGATGCGGCGGGCGGTGAAGAACAAATCCATCGCCGTCTGCGCGCCGACGGCGGCGACCACATAGCGCATGGCTTCCGGCGGATAGCCGACGCCGAGGCGGCCGGCGGGAATGCCGAACACGGCGCCCTCCGCGGCGATGCGCAGATCGCAGGCGGCCGCGAGCCCCATGCCGCCGCCCATGCAGAAGCCGGAAATGGCGGCGACGACGGGCTTGGCCAAGCGCGACAGCGCGTCGAAAGCCTCGACATTGGCCGCTTCATAGGCGCGGCCGCCCTCGGCGGTGGCGCGAACGGTCGAAAATTCGGAGATGTCGGCGCCCGAGCAGAAGGGCAGAGAGGGCGCGCCGGAGAGCACGACGACGCGCGTCGCCTCCTCCGAATCGAGCGCGGCGAGAAGCGCTGGGAGCGCCCGCCACATCGAGAAATCGAAGGCGTTGCGCCGCTCGGAATTGTCGATGAGGATGCGGGCGACGCCGCCCTCGCGGGCGATGCGCAATTTCGAGCCGGCGTCGGTCATCGGAGCGCCATTTGTTGGTGACACAAACGAGATGCGAGCCTGAAGGCGCGCGGTCCAGGGGCGGAAATTGGACCGCGAGCCTTCAGGCTCGCTCTTCTCGGCCTATTGCTGCGGCGGGCGCCGGCCCGCCGCAGCGGCGAAGCGTCAGGCGCGGCCGACGCTCACATAAGTGATGCCGTGCTTGCGCACCTCGTCCACGCCATAGATGTTGCGCAGATCGACGATGATCGGCGTCTTCAGCAGGCTCTTCACCTTCTCGAGATCGAGCGCGCGGAACGCGTCCCACTCGGTCACGATCACCAGCGCGTCGGCGCCCTCGATCGGCGCATAGGCGTCTTCGTGGAAGACCACCTCCGGCATCAGCGGACGCGCCTGGCTCGTCGCCTCGGGATCATAGGCGTGCACCTTGGCGCCGTCGCCGACCAGCGAGGCGACGATGGCCAGCGAAGGCGCGTCGCGCATGTCGTCGGTGTTGGGCTTAAAGGCGAGGCCGAGCAGCGCGATCTTCTTGCCGCGCACCGAGCCGTCGAGCGCCGCGATCACCTTGCGGGCCATGGCGCGCTTGCGGGCGTCGTTGACGGCGACCACCGTCTCGACGATGCGCAGCGGCGCGCTATAGTCCTGCCCGGTCTTCAGCAGAGCGAGCGTGTCCTTGGGGAAGCAGGAGCCGCCATAGCCGGGGCCGGCATGGAGGAACTTGCTGCCGATGCGGCCGTCGAGGCCGATGCCGCGCGACACGTCCTGCACATTGGCGCCCACCTTCTCGCAGAGGTCGGCGACCTCGTTGATGAAGGTGATCTTGGTGGCGAGGAAGGCGTTGGCCGCATATTTGATGAGCTCGGAGGTGCGGCGATTGACGAACACCAGCGGCGGGGCGTTGAGGCTCAGCGGGCGATAGATTTCCGCCATCACCGCCTTGGAGCGCTCGTCCTCGACGCCGAGAACGACGCGGTCGGGGCGCTTGAAGTCCTCGATCGCCGCGCCCTCACGCAGGAACTCCGGATTGGAGACGACGGAGAAATCCGCGTTCGGATTGGCCTCGCGGATGATGCGCTCGACCTCGTCGCCGGTGCCGACCGGCACGGTCGACTTGTCGACGATCACCGTATAGCCGTCGAGCGCCTTGCCGATCGTCTCGGCCGCCGCGAAGACATAAGAGAGGTCCGCATGTCCGTCGCCGCGACGCGACGGCGTGCCGACCGCGATGAACACGGCGTCCGCGCCCTTGACGGCCGGGGCGAGATCCGTGGTGAAGAACAGCCGCTTCTGGCGAACATTGGAGGCGACGAGGTCGTCGAGGCCCGGCTCATAGATCGGAATCTCGCCGCGCAGCAGGCGCTCGATCTTCGACGCGTCGCTATCGACGCAGGTCACCACATGACCGAAATCGGCAAAACAGGCTCCCGACACCAAGCCGACATAGCCCGAGCCGATCATAGTGATGTTCATCGCAGCGCGCTCCTCCTCCGAGCTTCACTAAATGCCGGGGCGTCGATCCAGGAGCAATGATCAGTTTCCGAGGCGTCGCTCTCGAATTTCCGCCATGCGGCGCACCAATAGATATGAATCGCGGGCTTGGCAAGCGCCGGTCCGGACCGGGAACGAGTGTGTCGCGGGCCGTCCCGGCCGGCATTCTTCTATGACGCTTCGATGTCGGACCGCGCAGCGACGCCGGCGCGACCCTGCGCGAGCGGCCGTTCAAGGCGAAAAACGCGCGAAGGACTTCGCCGCCCGATCGATCTCCATCAGCTGCTCGAGTAGTCCGCCGAGCTCGGCCAGTGGAATCATGCTCGCCCCGTCGGAGAGCGCGCGCTCGGGAGCGTCATGGGTCTCGAGGAACAGGCCCGCGACCCCCACCGCGACGGCGGCGCGGGCGAGGGTGGAGACGAACTCACGCTCGCCGCCGGAGCGGTCGCCGAGCCCGCCCGGCTGCTGCACGCTATGCGTCGCGTCGAAGATCACCGGCGCGCCGGTCGCGCGCGCCATGATCGGCAGCGCGCGCATGTCGGAGACGAGCGCGCCATAACCAAAGCTCGTTCCCCGCTCGGTGAGCAGCACATTGCGATTGCCGGCGGAGGCGATCTTCGCGGCGACATGCGCCATGTCCGCTGGCGCGAGAAACTGGCCCTTCTTCACATTGACGACGCGGCCGGTCTTCGCCGCCGCCACCAGCAGGTCGGTCTGGCGGCAGAGGAGCGCTGGAATTTGCAGAATGTCGACGACGGCGGCGACGCGCGCGCATTGCGCCGCCTCATGCACATCGGTGGTCACCGGGACGCCGAAGCGCTGCTTGATCTCCGCGAAGATCGGCAGCGCCGCCTCGAGGCCGACGCCGCGCGGGCTGGCGCCGCTGGTGCGATTGGCCTTGTCGAAGGACGCCTTGAACACGAAGCCGATCCCGAGCCGCCGCGTCAGCTCCGTCAGCGCGCCGCAGATGTCGAGCGCATGGTCGCGGCTCTCCATCGCGCAGGGCCCGGCGATCAGCGCGAAGGGCAGGTCGGCGGCGAAGGAGACGCCGCCGACGTTTACGCGGGAGTCGAGGGAAACCTCGGTCATGCGCGACACGGCGAGATAGGCGCATCGCCTATTCCGTTCGTCGCAGAAAATGGCGCGCCCTTCTCCCACTCGTGGGAGAAGGTGGCCCTCGCGTCAGCGAGGGTCGGATGAGGGCGCCTCCGGTCCCCCGAATCGCGCAGCGCTTCGCCTGGAGGGAGAAGGAACGCGCGTCGAGAGTCGGCCAATGAGGCAGCCATTTCGCTGTGTCGCCATGCCGTCGTCATTCGCAAGCTCCGAACCGCGAGCCTTCAGGCTCGCCTATCCGCGGCCAGCGCCGCGGCGCGGTCGCCGGAGCGGATCGCTCCTTCGATCGTCGCCGGAAGACCGGTCGCCGTCCAGTCGCCGGCGAGAAAGAGATTGCGCCAGCGCGTCGCCGCGTCCGGCCGGCGGCGCTGCTGCGTCGGCGTCGCGGCGAAGGTGGCGCGCTTCTCCTTGACGATCTGCCAAGGCGGGAGCTCCCCCGGCAGGCCGGTCACGGCGGCGACCTCCGCCCAGATGCGCGCGGCG
The DNA here is from genome assembly GCF_002752655.1 of Methylosinus trichosporium OB3b. NCBI lineage: Bacteria > Pseudomonadati > Pseudomonadota > Alphaproteobacteria > Hyphomicrobiales > Methylocystaceae > Methylosinus > Methylosinus trichosporium. The sequence goes on from NZ_CP023737.1 coordinate 2,439,760, forward strand.
AGGCTCTCGCGCGGCTCGTCCATCAGCCGGTCGGCGCCGCTGATCGTCACCGACAGCCGATCCTCGAAGGCGAACAGCCATTCGGTCAGCGAGCCGATCATGCCGAGGAGCGCGGGCTGGCCGGGCGGCGGCGCGATCTTGAAATGGGCGTTGACGATGCCGCGGAACTCATCGGGCGCGACGAGACCCGGCAGCAATTCCTGCGCGGTCCAGGGCGGAACGGCGAGCGCCACCGCATCCTCTCGCCCCAGCGCGACGCGCTCCTCGCCGAAGTCGAGCGCGGCGGCGCGCTCGCCGGCAAATTCGACGGCGCGCAGCCGCGCGGCAAAACGCGGCGCGACGCCGGCCGCGGCGAGCGTCGCCAGCGCCGGCTCGATGAAGGCGGCGCCGAGGCCCCGGCGCGCGACCAGCGGTCGGCAGGCGGCGCCGCCGGCCGCCAGACTCTCGCGCAGCACCGCGCCGGCGAGCTCGGCCGAGGATTGGCGCGGCTCGGTGTTGAGCGCCGACAGCAGCACCGGGCCCCACAGCCGCTCATAGAGCGGCCCGGAACAATTCATCGTCTCGCCGATGGTCGCGCCGCTCCTCGCGCGCAGCAGCGGCAGCGCGCCGAGATAATCGCGCGGCGAGGAGCCGGGGACGCGGCGATCGGCGACAAAAATCCACCAGGGCAGGCGCGAGGCGTTGGGGCGCAAGCGCCAGCGCTCGCCAGTGCGCGTGTCGAGAAAATCGAACACGCACTCCTTCGGTCCGACCAGCTCGCCGGCCGCGCCGATGCGCCGCGCATAATCCAGCGCCGCATGATTGCCCGACAGCAGCAGATGATTGCCATTGTCGATCACGAGATCGAGGCTCGGATCGTGATAGGAGCGGCAGCGCCCCCCCGCCATGCGCGCGGCCTCATAGAGCGTGACGCGGCGGCCGTCGCCCGCAAGGCGCAGCGCGCAGGCGAGGCCCGCAAGACCGGCGCCGACGATATGAACCGTTCCGGTCACGTCAGCGCATATTTGACGAGCGCCAGCAGAACTTTGGCCCGTGAGGCGGAGACCGGCGCGCGCGGCGGCGCGAAGCCGCGGGCGACGAGGCGGTCGAGAATGGAGCGATAGGCGGTCGCCATCAGATAGGGCGCCTTCACCGCGCGCTGCGGCGAGACGCGCATGATGAGCTCGGCCTCGCCATAATGCTTGCGCGCGCGCTCGGCGACCGCCGCGCAGGCGTCGGCGACGCCGGGATGGGCGAGCGCGGCGCCGGGCGAGAGATCGGGCACGCCGGCCGCCTCCAGCGCCTCGCGCGGCAGATAGAGCCGGCCTCGGCGATCGTCCTCGTCGAGATCACGCAGAATATTGGTGAGCTGCAGCGCGCGGCCCATGTGGAAGGCGAGCAGCCGCGCCTTGGTCGGCAGCGCGCCGCCGCCGCAATCGGCCTCGTCGGCGAGGCCGAAGACGCGCACCGACAGGCGCCCCACGGCGCTGGCGACGCGGTCGCAATAGAGGTCGAGGCGCTCCCAATCGGGCGCGCGAATATCCTCGACGACATCCATCGCCATGCCGTCGATCACCGCCTCGAAATCGGCGCGGTCGAGCGCGAAACGGCGAACCGGCGCCGCGAGATCGGCGCAGCGCTTATGCGTGCGGCCGGCGTAGAGCTCGTCGAGATCGCGGCGCCAGTCGTCGAGCGCGGAAAGACGCGCGTCGCGGTCGCCCGCTTCGTCGGCGATGTCGTCGACGGCGCGGCAGAAGCCGTAGATCGCATACATGGCGTCGCGGCGCTCGGGCTCGAGCACGCGCATGGCGAGATAGAAGGAGCTCTTGGCGGCGACCGGCTTCGCGGCGCCGTCTGTGAGCAGGGTCAGGCTGTCGACGCTCATGCCGATTCGCCCGCCAGAGCGCGCGAGCGCGGCCGCAGCAGGCGCCGCAGCAGAACGCCGCCGGCGCCCGCGAGCGCCGTGGCGATGTATTGGCCCTTGCCCGCGTGAACCTTCTCGCTCAGCGGATCGGCGACCAGCAGTCGCCGCGTCAGCGTCTCGGCGAGGCGCTGGATCGCGCCCACCTCCATGGCGAGGCGAATGTCGGCGATGCGCTCGGCGAAGGAGGCGCTGCGCTCCAGCAGCTCGCTCGTGCGCGCCGCGAGCTCGCGCAGCACGGCGGCGAGCTGCGGCGAGGCGGCCGGCGCGGCCAGCATCTCGACGCTCGCGCCATGGGCCGCGAGCGCGTCCTGCGGCAGATACACCCGATCGAGCGTGCGAAAATCCTTCGCGCAGTCCTGCAGATGATTGATGATCTGCAGCGCCGCGCAGAGCGCGTCATTGGCGCCATAGGTCGCGGCGCGGTCCTCGCCATGCACGTCGAGCACATAGCGTCCGACCGGCATGGCCGAATAGCGGCAATAATCGAGGAGGTCGTCGAAGTCGCGATAGCGCGTCTGCGTCACGTCGCGGCGGAAGGCCGCGAGCAAATCCTGCGCGTGGCGCGGCTCGAGCGCGCGCTCGGCGAGGATGTCGCGCAGCCGCAGGGCGACGGCGATCGGCTCGCCGCTCCCGAGCAGCGCCGCCTCCATACGGTCGAGCATGGCGAGCTTCTCGTCCGCCGAAAGAGTCGCATGGTCGGAGATGTCGTCCGCGGCGCGGACGAAATCATAGAAGGCGAGGATCGGCGCGCGATGGCGCGGGGCGATGAACACGGAAGCGACGGGAAAATTCTCGTCCCCGTGCCCCTTGCCCGAAGCGGCGGCCGCGATGTCGCTCATGAAGCCCGTCCTCGCTCGTCACGGCGCCTGATACCGCCCCTTCCAGGCGCCGCCGCGCCCGCGGCCGTGCCGCCAGGCGGACAGCAATGTGAACCACGTATAGCAGGCGGCGACGAGGGGCAAGGCGAAGGCGCCGATCCGGCTCAACCCATAGAAGCGCAGGGTCGGCATATAGGCCTGCGCCATCAGCAGATAGGCGACGAGCGCCGGAAAGGCGGAGGCCTCGCGGCCGGAGAAGACGATGAGGGGCGGGGCGAGATAAACGAGCCCCATGCCGGCGACCGCGACGGCGAGGCGCCAGGGCGAATAGCGCAGCTGCGCATAGGCCGAGCGCGTCACCATGCTCTCGATCTCGACATAATTGGCGTAGGGGCGCAGGCTGAAGGCGTCGTCGGTGAGGCCGAGCCAGATCGGGCCTTCCCGCTTCATGAGCTTGCCGAGCGCGCAATCGTCGATCAGCGCGCCGCGGATCTGCGCGAGGCCGCCGGCCCGCTCCAGCGCGTCGGGCCGCACCAGCATCACGCCGCCGGCCGCCGCCGCCACCCGGCTCTCCGGATCATTGACGCGGGAGAAGGGATAGAGCTTCTGAAAGAAGAAGATGAAGGCGGGAACGAACCAGCGCTCAGCGACGCTCTCGCAGCGTAGCTTGACCATCAGAGAGGCGAGCACGGTCCCGCGCGCCTGCGCCCCCGCGACCAGCCGCTCGAGCAGTTGCGGCCCGAAGCCGATGTCGGCGTCGCAGAAGAGCACATAGTCCGGCCGCTGCGGCAGCGCCATCACATGAGAAAAGCCGCGGTTCATCGCCGCCAGCTTGCCGGTCCAGCCCTGCTCGGGCCGGCCCTGCAGCACGGTGAGCCGCTCGGCCGCGCCCTCCCGCTCGGCGACGGCGCGCGCCACTTCGGCGGTGCCGTCGGAGCTCTCGTCGTCGACCAGAACGACGTCGAGCCGACCGCTGAACTCCTGCCGCAGCAGGGACTGCAGGGCGAAGGCGATGACATCGGCCTCGTCGCGCGCCGGAACGACGGCGACGACCCTGGCCCCGGCCGGCGCATGGGCGCCGGGCGGGGCGAAGCGTCGGTCATGCTCGGCGAGCCGCCAGAAGGCGCCGTGACCGATGAGAAGATAGAGCCAGACGAGCAGGCCAGCGCCGGCGAGGAGGGTGAGGATCATCTCTCGAGAAGCGTCCGGGGAGCGTTCACGCGCCGGCCTGCCTGCGAGCAGACAGGGCCGAAGCTCACGGCCAGGGCTTAGCACCGCACAGCCACGCTGGCCAGAGGAGAACCGGGTTCCATCAACAATTTCAACCGCCGGGCGCGCTTGCTCACGACGCCATGGCCTCGAGATAGCCGGTCGGCCCGCGCTGGGTCATGGCCTCGAACGCGCCGTGACGCCTGCGGACGACGTCGAGATCCTCCGGCAGGGCGATCGAGCGGCCGGCCTCGGCGAGCACGAGGTCGGCGTGCCGCCGCAGCGCTGCGAGACGCGCCGCGTCCCGCTCGCAGGAGGCGACGACGGCGAGCACGTCGAGAATGCGCGCCAGCACCACCGGACTGCGCGCGCCATTCTGGCGGATTTCGTGGAACATGGCGTCGACGAGCCCGTCGTAATCGATATTGGGCACGACGAGAACCGGCTCGCCCTCGCGCAGGCTGACGCCGCTGCGCAGGCGCAGAGGCGCGAGCTGGCACAGCGCGCCGCCGAGACGGTCGACGACGCTCACGGCCGTGTGCGGATCGTTGATCGACGGCGACAGCGCCCGGATCGCGACCTCGACCAACTGCCGGGCGGCGAATTCGAGCTGCGGCGATTCATCGCGCGTGGAGCTCAGCGCCGTCGCCTTGCGGATGGCGGCGGCCGCGCCCTCGACCTCGCGCGTCGCGAGCGCGATCGGCGCGCCCTGGAACACATATTCCCCCGGACGCACGAGCATGCGCAGAGCGACGCCATGATTGGCGGCCCATTTGGCCAGCCCCCTTTCGTCGAGCTGCTGCAGATAGCCGCGTCGCGAATCGGCGATCGCGACGGCGTCGCGCCAGAAGCTCGCGGACGGCGGCTCGGGCTGCGGGGCCTCGACCGCCGCGGCTTCGATGGCCGCGCACATATCCTCGCTGACGAGGCCGATGACGGTGTCCACATTGATGCGGCCCGCCATATGCCCGACGAAATAGATGAGCGTGCCGACGCAGATCAGGGCGAGCACGAGGCCGACGCCGAGCGCGAGATGCGGAACGAACTCGCTTCCCTCGGCCGAGCGGACCGTGCGCAGCACCGTCAGCGCATAGGCGAATGTGCCGAGGAAAGCGCCGAGCGTGAACTGATTGCCGCGATCCCGGGTGAAATTGCGCAGCAGGCGCGGCCCCATCTGATTGGCGGCGAGCGAGAGCGCCGCGATGGTGATGGAGAAGACCGTGCCGGCGACGCTGATAGTGGAGGAGGACACGGCGCCGAGCAGCGTCCTCGCCCCCTCGCCGCCTCCATCATAGATCCAGGCGCTGCGTCGCAGCCAGTCCGGGAGCGACGCGCTCGCGTCGATGCGCGTGAGCGCCGCCGCGAGAAGGACGCCGGCGATCGTCATCGACGCCGGAAGCAGCCAGAACGCTTCGCGGAGCGCGACGAGGAGCTTTCGAATCCGAGCCTTCACCTGAAGCTCCGCCTGCGCGGCCTCTTTTGCGGGTAGATAGGGGAGGCCGCCCCGGCTTCGACCAAAGCCGGCGCCGTTCGGCGCCAGCGGGCGGTCCGCGGTCCGCGGCGGCGAATTTCTCCGGAAACAACCGTCCGCGGCTTCTCTTCGCGCGCCTCCTGGCGTATATCGCCGCGCCGGCTCGTCGTGGGCGAAGGCGGAAACGTCCGGCGTCGCGGGCGAAGCGGCGGCCTCGCGCCGGAGCCTCGCCGGGCGTCCTCGACTCATCTCAGGGCCTCGTTCATGGATCCCAAGACCGCGCAGGAGCCGCCGCGCCCGTCGCTTCGCCAAGAGCCGGGCGGTGAGCCCGGGCCGGCCGAGCCCCGACATCCGGGCCTCGCATCGCTCATCGTCGGGTCGATCGGCGTCGTTTATGGCGACATCGGCACCAGCCCGCTCTACGCGCTGCGCGAGTCGCTGGCGCACGCCAAGGCCGGGGGGCTGACCGAAGAGGCGGTGGTCGGAACGATCTCGCTGCTCATCTTCGCGCTGATCTTCACCGTCACCCTGAAATATGTGATCTTTCTGATGAGGGCCGACAATCGCGGCGAGGGCGGCATCCTCTCGCTGATGGCGCTCGCGCAGAATGCGCTCGGTCGGCGTGCGGCGCCGGTGTTCCTGCTCGGCGTCGCCGGCGCGGCGCTGTTCTCAGGCGACGCCATCATCACTCCGGCGATCTCGGTTTTATCCGCCGTCGAAGGCCTCGCCGTCGTCGATCCCCGATTCGGCGAGTTCGTGTTTCCGATCACGCTCGTCATCCTCGTTTCTCTGTTCTGGGCGCAGAGCCATGGCACGGCGCGGGTCGCGGCGCTGTTCGGACCGGTGATGGCGCTCTTCTTCGTCGTGATCGGCGCGCTGGGCGCGTCGCACATCGGCGACGCGCCGCATGTGCTGCGCGCCTTCGATCCGCGGCTCGGCTTCTCGTTCCTTTTGCATCACGGCTGGATCGGCTTCGCCGTGCTCGGCTCCGTGTTCCTGGTCGTGACCGGCGCGGAGGCGCTCTATGCCGACATGGGCCATTTCGGCCGCCGGCCGATCCGCGTCGCCTGGACGTTTTTCGTGCTGCCGGCGCTGCTCCTCAACTATCTCGGCCAGGGCGCGCTGATCCTGACCGATCCGAAGGCGATCGAAAATCCGTTCTTCCTTCTCGCTCCTGAGTGGGGGCTGCTGCCGCTCGTCATTCTGTCGACGCTGGCCACGGTGATCGCGAGCCAGGCGGTCATCACCGGCGCCTTCTCGCTCGTGAGGCAGGCGATCCAGCTCGGGCTGCTGCCGCGCCTCGAGATCACTCATACGTCGGAGACGCAGGAAGGGCAGATCTACATCGGCCGCGTCAACCGGCTGCTGCTGATCGGCGTGCTGATTCTCGTCGTCATGTTCAAGAACTCGAGCGCGCTCGCCTCGGCCTATGGAATCGCCGTCACCGGCACGATGGTGACGACGACCGCGCTCGCTTTCATCGTCGTTTGGCGAAAATGGCGCTGGCCGCTATGGGCGGCCTCGCTGTTCATTTTCGCCTTCCTCACCGTCGATCTCGCCTTTCTCGCCGCCAATCTGATGAAGGTCGTCGACGGCGGCTGGGTTCCGCTGCTTCTCGGCGGCTGCTCGATGGTGGTGATGTGGACCTGGGTGCGCGGCACGGCGCTGCTCTCGGAGAAGACGCATCGCGACTCCATTCCGATTCTCGAGCTCATCGCCATGCTGGAGAAATCCAAGCCGACGCGCGTGCCCGGAACGGCGATCTTCCTGACCAGCGATCCCGATGTCGCGCCCACCGCGCTGATGCACAATCTCAAGCACAACAAGGTGCTGCACGAGCGCGTTCTGGTCATCTGCGTCAATACGGAGGACACGCCGCGCGTCGCTGCGGAAAAGCGCTTCGAGATCGAGAAGCTCTCGCACGACTTCACCCGCGCGACGCTGCATTACGGCTATATGGAGAGCCCGCGCGTTCCGGCGGCGCTCGCCGCCATGCGCAAGGCGGGAGTCAAATACGACATCATGACGACCTCCTTCTTCCTCGGCCGGCGCTCGATCAAGGAGAGCCCGAGCTCGGAAATGCCGCCCTGGCAGGACAAGCTCTATGTCGCCTTGACGCGGCAATCAGCCAACGCCACCGACTTCTTCTCGATCCCGACCGACCGCGTCGTCGAGCTCGGCGCGCAAGTGACGATCTGACCCGACCTTCGAGCGGCGGCGCTCGCGTCTACGTGGTTTCCCCGATTTGCCATCATCTGGCGCGTCTCCGACAATCGCGGCGCGGAAAGTCGCGTGCGCGTCGGCCGTCGCCGACCAGGAGGGTGTCCGATGGCCAATCTGAACTTCGATGATTTTCGCGAGCTCGGAAAATTTCAGCTCGAAGCCATGAATTCGGCCGCGAGCACGACGACGAGGGGCCTCAAGGCGATCGCCGCCGAAGCGACCGATTATTCCAAGCAGTCGCTCGACAACAGCCGCGCCTATTTCGAGAAGCTGCTGCGCGTGCAGAAGATCGACGACGTGGTCGAGCTGCAATCCGAATTCTGCCGCGCCGCCTATGGCGACTTCTTCGCGCGCGCCTCGCGCGTCGGCGAGCTGTGCTCCAATCTCGCCAAGGAAGCTTTCGTCAATGCGCAGACGACGGGCGAGAGCGCGACCAAGGCCGCCACGGAGGCGACGACCAAGGCGCTCTCGGGGCTCGGCGAGCAGACCGAGCAATTCGTCTCGAAGGCGCAGCAGGCCGCCGGCGGTCAGCGCTGAGCGCCCGCCCGCAAGGCCGCGCGGTCGAGAATATCGACGTCACGCGGCGCGGGCAGGCGAATCGCGCCGCGCCGCTCGAGCGCGGCCAGCGAACGGCTCACCGTCTCCGGCGCCAGCGCCAGAAAATCGCCGATGTCGCAGCGTGAGACCGGCAGCGTCACGCGGCGGCTCTGGATTTCGCTTCGCTCGCAACTGGGCTGGCCGCAGGCGCGCTGGCGCTCCTCGAGCGCGAGCAGAAAGGCGCCGACTTTCTCCACCGCATTGACGCGCCCGAGCAGCGCGATCTGCGTCTCCAACCGCGCGATGGCGGCGAAAGCGATCTCGCGAATGATGCGCGCGGCCTGCGGATCGGCGTCGGCGAGCGCCTCGACCTCGCGGCGCGGATAGCGCAGCACGACGCTGCCGTCGACCAGCGCCTCGATCGTCGAGCCGGCGCGGGCGTCGCCGTCAAAACCGAAGAAATCGCCTGGGAACAGCAGATCGACGATGCGCCGCCGCCCATCGGCGCTGAGCGCGCAGCGGCGCGCGGCGCCGGCGGACATACGATAGAGAAAGCGCGCGCCGCGGTCGTCGCACAGGGTTTCGCCGCGGCGGCGGCGCAGCGGCGTCGCCAGCGCGTCCATTCCGGCCATCCCATCCACCCCGCCGAGCGCGTTCATTCTGGCGAGCGCGCTCTGCGGCTCGCGAAGCGGGACGGCGCACGGCTTCATCGGAGCCTTCTCCTCGATCGCGTTTCGCCCTCGAGTTCTAGGGCGAAACGGTCGCGGAAAAAGGGGCGGCGCGCCGGCGCGCGTCGTCAGTCGCCGAAGACGCGGCCGATGAGCGCGCCGGGATTCCACCAGTCGGAGGATTTCTCCGCATCCACGACGCCCTTGCCGCCCGCCACCTTCTCGCGGAAAGCGGCCGGCGGCTCGGTGAGGAAGGCGCGGGTCGAGGATTGGCCGGCGGCGCGCGTCTTCGGGGCGGAGCCGCCGCCGAGCAGAGGATCGTCCGCCTCAGTGGCGACGGTGCAATGACCATCGGAAGCCGCGGCGAGGCATTTCGTCGCCTTCTGGCCCGGCTCGCCCTGCTTGGCCTGCGGCACCGGGGTCTCGCCGCCCCGACGGCGCGCGGCCTCCTGCTCCACCGGCCAGGAATCGGGCCGCGTCGATTCGCCCGCCTGCGGCTCGGGCAATGTGCGCCCGGCGCCCGGCGGCAGCACCAGCTTGGAGCGCTCGCGATAGACGATTTTCTCGTTGTTGTCCTCGCCCGCGCCGAACAGCGAGAGCACGGAGGTGAGGGTCGATGTGTCGTCCAAGGCGCGCGCCGGCGCGCTCGCCGAAAGGGCCAGAAGCGCAATGGCCGCAGCTGCGCTCGCCGACGCCCGGTCCGCCTTCGTCGCCCGTCTCATCGTCTCGACCTCCATCGCTCGCGGCCCCGCGCCCGCGCTTTGTCCGCGCCGTTCAGTTACGGCCCCTTTCCCGGCATTTTAGAGGCGCCGCCCGCGGCTCGCCACAGCAATCTCGCCCGGCTCGCGGTCTCGCGCCTAACGAGCTGTTAACCGAGACGCAGCAGATAGAAATCTCTCTCGCCCGCAGGCGCGGGCCGCGCCATATTGGCGATGGGAGCGATCGGGGCGCGACGAATGGGTGGGACGCGAAGGACGAAGGCCGATCCGCCGCGCGGCGAGGCGCGGCGTTGGAGCGCCCGCGCGGCCGCCGTCCTCCTCGGCCTGCTGACGGCCGCTCCCGCCGCCGCGGGCCCGGCCTCTGAGCAACCGGGCGCAACGGGAAAGCCCGCCGCGATCGAGGCCATTGCGGCGCGGCTCGAGCAGAAGAACGGCCGCGCGCGGCTCATCTTCGAGACCTCGGCCGCGGTCGCCGCCACCGCCTTTGCGGTCGCCGACCCGCCGCGCATCGTCGTCGATCTGCCCGAGATCGCCTTTCGCATCGACCCCGGCGTCGGCCAGGGCGCCGCCTCGCGCCGGCACGAGCCCGCCGGCCTGGTGCGGTCTTTCCGTTTCGGCCAATTCGCGCCCGGCCGCTCGCGCATCGTCGTCGATCTCGCCCGGCCGGCGGCGATCGTGCGGGCCGAGAGCGAGGGAAGCCAGAATGCGCCGCGCCTCGTCATCGAGCTCGAGGCGACCGACGAGGCGCGCTTCGCCGCCGCCGCGGCGCGCGCTCGGCCGGCCGCGCCGGTCGAGACGGCCGCGCCCCCGGCCCGGCCCGACGACAAGCCGGTGCTCGTCATCGATCCGGGACATGGCGGCGTCGACGTCGGCGCCACCGGCGCGCATGGCGAGCAGGAAAAGACCATCGTCCTCGATTTCGCCCGCGCGCTAAAGGCGAAGCTCGAAGCGACGGGCAGGCTGCGGGTCGTGCTGACGCGCGAGGACGACGTCTTCGTCGCGCTCGACGAGCGCGTGCGGGCGGCGCGCGGCGCGGGCGCCGAGCTGTTTCTCTCGATCCACGCCGATACGCTGGGCGAGACCAGCGTCGAAGGCGCCACCGTCTACACGGTCTCGGCCCGCGCCTCGGATGCGGCCGCCGCCAAGACTGCGGAGAAGGAAAATCTCGCCGACCGCGCCGCAGGCCTCGCCGCCGCGCCGGAGGAGGAGGCGGCCGGCCTCGGCGACATTCTCTATGATCTCGCGCGTCGCGAAACCCGGGCCTACAGTCGCGTCTTCGCCCGCACGCTGATCGCCTATTGGCGGACATTCGGCCATCTGAACAAGAACCCCGACCGCTCGGCCGGCTTCGTGGTGCTCAAGGCCTTCGACACGCCCTCCGCTCTGCTCGAGCTCGGCTATCTGTCGAGCGAGCACGATCTCGCGCGGCTGACCTCGGCCGAATGGCGCGAGCGCGCCGCCGATTCGACCGCGCAGGCGATCGACCGCTATTTCGCCGAGCGCGGCGCGCCCAAGACCGAGCCTGCCCAGGAGGTCGCGGCGAGCGCGCGCCCACAATAAAACATAAAACGCGCCGATAAGCCGCGACGGCGGCCGACTGCGCGGCGATTCGCCGAATGGCTTGCCGCGGCGGCGAAATATGCACTACACGGGACGCCGACGGCGCGGCGCGCGCCAGATGATGTGGCGCCAGTTCCTCGAAGCTCCTCGAAGGATGAACATTCATGCGGCTGTTCGCCCGGTTCCTCGGATTCCTCTTCGCGACCGGCGCCATCGTCTTCCTGATCGGCGTGACCGCAGCGGCGGGAATCGTCTATGTCTTCTCGAAAGACCTGCCGGACACGGCGCAATTGCGCAATTACGAGCCGCCGGTGACGACCCGCGTCCACGCCAATGACGGGTCCATCCTCGCCGAATATTCGCACGAGCGCCGACTGTTCCTGCCGAGCGCCGCCATTCCGCCGCTGGTCAAGCAGGCCTTCATCTCGGCCGAGGACAAGAATTTCTACACGCACAACGGCGTCGACTTCGAAGGCATCGCCCGCGCCGTGTCGATTCTCGCCCAGGGCGGCCGGCACATGCAGGGCGCCTCGACGATCACCCAGCAGGTGGCCAAGAACTTCCTCGTCGGCAATGAGCGCAGCTTCGAGCGCAAGATCCGCGAGGCGTTGATCTCCTTCCGCATCGAGGCGGCCTATCCCAAGGACCGCATCCTCGAGCTCTATCTCAACGAGATCTATCTCGGCCTCGGCAATTACGGGGTCGCGGCGGCGGCGCTCAACTATTTCAACAAGTCCGTCTATGAGCTGACCGTCGCCGAGGCCGCCTATCTCGCGGCGCTGCCCAAGGCGCCGAACAACTACCACCCGTTTCTGCATCGCGAGCGGGCGATCGAGCGACGCAACTATGTGATCGACCGCATGGTCGCCGACGGCGTCATTTCGCAGGCGGAGGCCGACAAGGCGAAGACCGAGCCGCTCGGCGTCAATCCGCGCGTCACCTCGCCCAACACCTATGTCGCCGGCTATTTCGCCGAGGAGGTGCGCCGCGAGCTCATGGAGAAATACGGCGACAAGAAGCTCTATGAGGGCGGCCTCTCGGTGCGCTCGACGCTCGACCCCAAGATGCAGGCCGTCACCCGCAAGGCGCTCGCCGACGGTCTCGTGCGCTTCGACGAGGCGCATGGCTTTCGCGGGGCGATGCGCCACATCGACATCTCCTATGACTGGGGCCTGCCGCTCGCCGAGATTCCGGCGCTCGGCGATGTGAGGCCCTGGCGCCTCGCCGTGGTGCTCGAGACCTATGACGCCTACGCCCGCATCGGCCTGCAGCCGGGCCGCGAGAAATCGGGCGAGGTGGCCAGGGAGCGCGAGACCGGGCAGCTGACGCAGGAGGGCATGCGTTGGGCGGGCAATGTGCGGACGGCGCTCTCGCCCGGCGACGTGATCTATGTCGAGCCATTGGCCGGCAAGGCGGGCCAGTTCCGGCTGCGGCAGATTCCGGACATCTCCGGCGCCATGGTGGCGATGGACCCCTATACGGGCCGCGTCTTCTCCATGGTCGGCGGCTTCTCCTACGACCAGTCGGAATTCAACCGCGCGACGCAGGCGATGCGCCAGCCCGGCTCCTCCTTCAAGCCCTTCGTCTACGCCACGGCGCTCGACAATGGCTACACGCCCTCCTCCTCGATCCTCGACGAGCCGATCACCATCGTGCAGGCCAATGGCGAGAGCTGGACGCCGGAGAATTTCGAGGGCGCGCACGGCACCGGCGCGCATCCGCTGCGCTATGGAGTCGAGCATTCGAAGAATATGATGACCGTGCGTCTCGCCAAGGACGTCGGCATGCCGCTCATCGCCGAATATGCGAAGCGCTTCGGCATCTATGACGACATGCCGCTCTATCTGCCGATGGCGCTCGGCGCCGGCGAGACCACCGTGCTGCGCATGGTGACCGCCTATTCGATGCTGTGCAATGGCGGCCGCCGGGTGAAGGCGACGCTGATCGACCGCATCCAGGACCGCTGGGGCAAGACGATCTATCGCCACGACGAGCGCCAGTGCCTCGGCTGCGACGCGCCCAAATGGGAGAAGCAGAACGAGCCCAAGCTGATCGACAGGCGCGAGCAGGTGCTCGATCCGCTGACCGCCTATCAGATCACCTCGATCATGGAGGGGGTGATCGAGCGCGGCACCGGCCAGTCGATCAAGGCGGTCGGCAAGCATCTCGCCGGCAAGACCGGCACGACCAACGAAGCCAAGGATCTCTGGTTCGTCGGCTTCTCGCCGGACCTCGCCGTCGGCGTCTATATCGGCTACGACCGGCCGCGTCCGGTCGGCGAGGGCAAGAGCGCCCAGGCGGCGACCTATGCCGCGCCGATCTTCCGCGACTTCATGATGGTGGCGCTGAAGGACAAGCCCGACGTGCCCTTCCGCGTGCCGCCGGGCATCAAGCTGATCTCGGTCGACGCGCATTCGGGGCTGCGCAGCAAGGGCCAGGGCTCGATCCTCGAGGCCTTCAAGCCCGGCACCGCGCCGCCCGACTCCTACTCGGCCGCGGGCTCCGACGCCGGCCTGCGCTCCGGCGGCGCGCAGGATGTGGACACGCAGCTCGGTGGGAGCGGGACGGGCGGGCTGTATTGAGCGGAGCGCGAGCGCTATGTTCCGCCGATGACAACAGTGATCGATCCTATTCTGCGCCGGTTTCGCGCCGCGCTCGACGAGGCCTACGGCTCACGTCTCGAGCGCGTCGTGCTGTTCGGATCGCGCGCCAGAGGCGACGCCCGGATGGACTCGGACTATGACGTCGCGGTCTTCCTCGAACAATTCGGCGGCTTGGCGCAAGAGGCGGATCGCCTAGCGGAGATCGAGACCACAATTCTCTATGACACCGGCGCCGTCATCAACGCCCTGCCCTTCGAAGCGGGAGCCTATCGCGAGCGCACCGGACTGATGGGAGAGCTGCGCCGCGAAGGCGTCGATCTATGACGCCGGAGACGTCGGACTATCTCGGAAAGGCGCGCGAGGATTTGGACGACGCCGCGAAGATCGCCAAAATCGGGATCGCGAAGGTCGCAGCCCGTTGCGCCTATTACGCCGCCTTCCACGCCGCCGAGGCCTTCATTTTCGAAAACACCGGCCGCGTCGGGAAAACTCACTCCGGAGTGAGAGCGGAGTTCGCTCGGTTGGCCAAGGCGACGCCGCAAGTCGACCGAGACTTTCCGAAGTTTCTCGCGAAAGCATATATTTACAAGGAAATAAGCGACTATGGCGCTCCGGCGGGCGCCGGCGTCTCCCTGAGCGACGCGATGGACGCAATCACGACGGCCACGCGATTCGTCGACTGCATGGACAAGCTGTTGTCGGCATAGCGCTGACGCAACGGGAGCTACTCCCCCAAATGCCGCAAGGCCGCCGCCGCGGCGAAGGGGCAGAGCGCAAGCGACGCCAGACTGATCGCGCAGAGAATGGCGAAGGGCGCGGCGAAGGGCACGGTTCCGCCGGAGGCCGCCCCGGCCGCCGAGACGCCGAAGATCAGCACCGGGATCGTCAGGGGCAGCACCAGCAGCGCCATCAGCAGGCCGCCGCGGCGCAGCGTCACCGTCGCCGCGGCGCCGATCGCGCCGATGAGAGTCAGCGCCGGCGTGCCGGCGAGCAGCGTCGCCGTCACCGCGGCGAGCGCCGTCTCGTCCTGCTGCAGCATCAGGCCGAGCACAGGCGCGGCGAGCGTCAGCGGCAGGCCGGTCGTCACCCAATGGGCCGCGCATTTGACCAGAACGACGAGCTCGAGCGGCGTCGCCGCCAGCGGGAAGAGATCGAGCGAGCCATCCTCCATATCGGCCTGGAACAGCCGATCGAAACAGAGAAGGCTGGCGAGCAGCGCGGCGATCCACAGCACCGCCGGACCGATGCGCGCCAGCAGATTGGGATCGGGCCCGATAGCGAAGGGGACGATGGTCACCATCACCAGGAAGAACACGACGCCCATGGTCGCCGAGCCGCCGATGCGGCGGGCGACGGAAAGATCGCGCCGGAACAGCGCCAGCAGCGGCGAGCTCATGGCCTCGCCCCCAGCGCCAGCTCGCGCGCCTCGGGCAGGCCGAGCGGCTCATGGGTGGCGGCGACGATCATGCCGCCCGCGGCAAGATGGGCGCGCATCGCCTCGGCGAGCCGCTCGCGCGCGGCGCGGTCGAGCGCGCTGGTCGGCTCGTCGAGCAGCCACAGCGGTCGGTTTGCGACGAGCAGGCGGGCGAGGGCGATGCGCCGCTTCTGTCCGGCCGAGAGAATGGCCACCGGCGCCTCGCCGACATGGGCGAGCCCGACCCGCTCCAGCGCCCGCTCCGGCGCGAGCCCGCCGCCGCCGAGGAAACGCGCCCAGAAATCGAGGTTCTCGCGCGCGGTGAGCGGCGCCTTCAGGCCGTCGGCATGGGCCAGATAATGCAGCAGCCCGGCCGGCTCCTCCTCTTTCGCCCCGGCGATGGCGACGCGGCCGCGCCGGTGCGGCAAAAGTCCGGCGATGGCGCGCAAAAGCGTCGATTTTCCCGCGCCATTGCGGCCGGTGACGAGGAGCGCCTCGCCGCTCGCGAGCGAAAATCCGAGCCCGTCGATGACCGGCCGGCCGCCGCGCTCGACGCAGAGATCCTCGACCTCGAGGCGCAGCGGCTGTGGATCGGAGGGCGGGTCGGCGCTCATGGGGCAACGCAATAGGCCAGATCGCGCCACGATGGAAAGAGCCCCCCTCGAGTCTTCTTTTCAGATGACGCAGACAAGAGCGGCCGGCCTTCCCACCCGATTCGGCGTCACGGACCGGCGCCCGGCCGCGTCCGCGAAGCGGCGCGCATTGCGAGCCAGATCACATGCCGCGCGCCGCCGCCGCGTCCATTGGCGCGCGCTCCGACCTCCTCCACGCCGAAGCCGGCCTTGCGCAGCCGCGCGGAAAACGCCCGATCCGGCGCGCAGGACCACACCGCCAGCACGCCGCCGGGGCGCAGCGCGGCGCGCGCCGCCTGCAAGCCGTCATGGCCATAGAGTCCGTCATTGGCGCCGCGCGTCAGGCCCTCGGGGCCATTGTCGACATCGAGGAGAATGGCGTCATAGCCCCCTCGTCCGGCGCGGATCAGTCGCCCGACATCCTCCACTTCTATGCGAACGCGCGCATCGCCGAGGCTATCGCCGAAAACCTCCGCCATCGGCCCCTGCGCCCAGGCCACGACCGCAGGCGAGAGCTCGGCGACGACGATCCGCGCCTGCGGGCCGAGAGCGCCGAGCGCGGCGCGCAGGGTGAAGCCCATGCCGAGCCCGCCGATGAGCACGCGCGGCTGCGACCGTTCCGCGACTTTCGCGCAGGAGAGCGTGGCCAGAGCCTCCTCCGAGCCGCTGAGGCGGCTGTTCATCAGCTCATTGGCGCCGAGCATGATGGAAAATTCCGCGCCTCGCCGCTTGAGCCGCAATTCTCCCTCGCCGCCGGGCACGGGAGCCGTATCGATGAGGGTCCAGGGGATCAAGAGACGGCTCATTCCTCGGAGGCCAAGCGCTCGCCGCGTGATAGCCCGAGGCGCGCTTCCGCGTCCAGCCGGCAGGAAAGGGGCGAACGCCGGCGCCCGCGCGGAGGAAGGAGAGAGCCTCGGGGCGGCGACGGATCGCTGGCGCAACGAGGCCGAAGAATGCTAAGCCTGCTCACCTGCGCGGGCGCTTTCGAGGAATCGGGCGCCCGCTGATCGTGAGGCGGCCGCTCGTCCTTCCAGCGCGCGGCGACAGAATCGGGACGGCGCATCAAGGTGGCGAAGCACAACAGCCTTTCGGATTACGCATCGAGACGATTTCGTTTCGCCGGCAATGCGCTCCTGCAGTTCCATGATCCCTTCTTCGCGCAGATCGACCGGCTGAGGGCGGAGTTCGAAGCCAAGGGAACGCATTTCGTCAGCTTCGCCAATTATGATTATCTCGGCCTCGCCAATCATCCGAAGATATTGGAGGAGGCCGACCGCGAGCTGCATCGGCTCGGCGTCGGCGCGCTGGCGTCGCGCCTCGTCGGCGGCGAGCGGTCGACTCACAAGCCCTTCGAGGCGGAGATCGCCGAATTTCTCGGCATGGAGAGCGCGCTGACGCTGGTCTCCGGCTATCTCGCCAATGTCACCACCATCTCCTGGCTGCTCGGCAAGCGCGACGCTCTGTTCATCGACGAGCTCGCCCATAACAGCATCGTCGCCGGCTGCGAGGGCTCGCCGGCCGAGACGATCAAGTTCCGCCACAACGACTTCGATCATCTCGATCAGCTGCTGCGCAAGCGGCGCGAGGATTTCCGTCATGCGCTGATCGTCGTCGAGGGCATCTACAGCATGGACGGCGACACTGCCGACTTGCCGCGCCTCGTCGAGATCAAGGAGACGCACGACGCCTGGCTGATGGTGGACGAGGCGCATTCGCTCGGCGTGCTCGGAGAGACCGGGCGCGGCCTCGCCGAATTGCAGGGCGTCGATCCGGGCCGCCTCGATCTCGTCGTCGGCACCATGTCGAAGACGCTCGCCTCCTGCGGGGGCTTCGTCTGCGCGAGGAAGCCCGTCATCGACTGGTTCCGCTACACGCTGCCGGGCTTCGTCTATTCCGTCGGCCTCTCGCCCGTCATCCTCGCCTCGGCGCGCACGGCGCTGCGGCTGATGCAGGAGGAGAATTGGCGCGTCGGCAAGCTCGCGCGCAACGCCGAATTGTTCCGCGATTACGCGCACGCCAACGGGCTGAGCACCGGGCCGGCGATCGGGCGCGGCGTCGTGCCGATTCTGTTCCAGGACAGCGTCGAGACCATGTGGGCCTCGCAGCATCTTCTGGAGAAGGGATTCTACGTGCCGCCGATCGTGCAGATCGGCGTGCCCAAGGACCAGCCGAGGCTGCGCTTCTTCCTCTCCGCCAATCATTCGGAAGAGGAGATTCGCGGCGTCATCGAGGCGCTGCGCGATCTGCCTCCGGTCGCCGCGGAGGCGCATGAATTGGTGAGAAAGGCGATGGCGGGGGCCGGGGATGAGGGATGGGGGAGTAGCGAGTAGGGAGTAATAAGCTGCCCTACTCCCTACTCACTACTCACTACTCCCCCTCCCGCGTCCTTATGCCCGCTTCCGCCCACCGCTCGCGTTCGATAGGTGTTTCCAATGGCCGGCATCGAGATTCTTCCTGTCGATAGCCTCTCGAGGTTCTTGACCTTCTGCAAGCTGCCGCGTCTCCTCTACAAGGGCGAGAAGGGCTTCACGCCCTCGCTCGACGTCGAGCGCTGGACCGTCTACGGCCATAAGCTCAATCCGCATTTCAAGATGGTCGAGGCGCAGGAGTTTCTGGCGCGACGCGGCGGCGCATGGGTCGGCCGCATCTCGGCGCAAATCTACAAGCGGCCGGTCGAGCCGGTCGGCGCCTCGCGCGCGCAATGGGGCTCGCTCGACGCGATCGACGATCTCGAGGTCGTCCGCGCATTGACCGCGGCGGCGGAAAACTGGCTCGGCGCGCGCGGCGCGAGCCGCATCAGCGGCCCGTTCTCGCCGTCGATCAACGCCGAATGCGGCATGCTGGTCGAAGGCTATGACGCGACGCCGATGATCTTCATGCCCTGGCATCCGCCCTATCTCTCCCGCCATGTCGAGGCGCTCGGCTATGAGAAGGCGCGCGATCTCATCTCCTATCGCTACATCACCGCGGAGCAGGATTTCAAAGACCGGCTTCGCATCGCCGAGCGGCGCGAATGGCGCAACCGGCTGAAGGTGAGGCAGCTGAAGCTCGACGAGCTGAAAAAGGGCGAGACGCAGTTGATGGCGGAGCTGTTCAACGACGGCTGGCGCGACAATTGGGGCTTCGTTCCCTTCCTGAAGGAGGAGTTCGACTCTTCGGCCGACGTGCTCAAATACATCATGCCGCCGGAGTTCGGCATCGTCGTCGAGCTCGACGACGTGCCGCAATCCTTCGCCATCACCTTGCCCAATCTGCACGAGATCATTGCCGATTTCGACGGTCGTCTGCTGCCCTTCAATCTGCCGCGCCTGATCTCACGCTTCCGTCGTCACCAGTTCCGCACCGCGCGGCTGGTTTTGCTCGGCACGCGCAAGACGCTGCAGAACAGCGCCACCGGCGGCGCCATTCTGCTGTCGATGATCGAGGAGATGCGCCAGCGCGGCCGCAATGCGCAGATCGTGCAATTCGAGGCCGGCTGGGTGCTCGAGGACAATATGGGCATGCGCAAGCCGATCGAGATGTTCGGCGGCCAGATCGACAAGATTCATCGCATCTATGAGAAGCGCCTTTCCGGCGCGGCCGAGACTTCCTTGCCCGTCACGCAAGAGGCGACGTCATGAATGTCATCTCCATTTCCGCGACATCCGCCGCCGACCGCTCGCATGTCGAGCGGCGCCGCCTCATTCTCGAGGCGCATCCCGAAGTGAGAAAGCTCTTCGGCAAGGACGACGTCACCTTCAAGATCACCGCGGGGATTTTCGCTGGGCAATTGCTGATCGCCGCCATTCTCGGCTGGCTCGGCCTCGCCTATTGGCCGCTCGCCCTGCTGATGGCGATTTGCGTCGGCGCCTTCGCCAATCACGCCAATTTCGTCGTCATCCATGACGCGATCCATAATTGCGTGTTCGAGAGCACCTTCGCCAACAAGCTCACGGCGCTGCTCGCCGATCTCCCCAACGCCTTTCCGACCGCGATGGGCTTTCGCTGCTATCACATCAAGCATCATTCGCATCTTTCGGCCTATGACTACGACGCCGATATTCCGAGCCGCTGGGAGACGGAATGGGTCGGCGGCAGCACATGGCGCAAGGCCGTCTGGCTGTTCTTCTTCCCCGCCGTGCAGCTCGCGCGCCTGTCGCGGCTCAAGGGCACGGTGCCGATCATGGGCCTCTGGACCTATGTGAACATCGCCGTCATCGCCGCCTTCGATGCTTTCGTGCTATGGGCCTTCGGCCCCAATGCGCTGCTCTATCTCATCCTGTCCTTCTGGTTCTCGGTCGGCGGACTGCATCCTTTGAGCGCGCGCTGGCTGCAGGAGCATTTCGCCTTCGGGCCGAACCAGGGCACCTTCGACTATTACGGCCCGCTCAACACGCTCGCGCTCAACATCGGCTACCATAACGAGCACCACGACTTTCACGAGATCCCCTGGCGGCGCCTGCCGGAGCTCACCCGAATGGCGCCCGAATTCTACGAGCCGCTCGCCTGCCATCGCTCCTGGGTGGCCCTGCTCGTCACCTTCGTCTTCGACCCGCGCTATTCGCTCTCGACCCGCTCCGAGAATGTGGAGCGCGCGAGCGCGGCGCAGGCGATTCCCCTTCCCGCAGAATAGGCCCGACAGCGACCGACCATGACCGACACGACAGCGACAGAAACCGACGCGCTCGCCGCCTCTCCCCGCCTCTTCGAGAGCGACATTCTCGACAAGCTCTCGCGCGTTCACCATCTGACGCCGCCGCTCGTCTATGGCCCGATCATCCTCTGGCTCGTCGCCTACGCCAGCAATTACGCGGGCGCGGGCGAGATCGCTCTGGCCTTCGTCCTCGGCTATGTGGCATGGACGCTGACCGAATATTTCGGTCACCGATTCCTGTTCCACACCGTGTTTCCGCTGCCCTTCGGGCTCGGGCCGCGCTTCCAGTTCCTCATTCACGGCGTGCATCACATCTATCCGAGCGATCCGCTGCGGCTGGTCATGCCGCCGCTGCTCTCGGCCCCGATCATGCTGATCGCGCTGACGCTGATCCGCCTCATCGTCGGCGGCGCCTTCGCCTGGCCGATGCTCGCCGGCTTCATCGCGGGCTATGTCCTCTATGACTGCGTGCATTTCTGGACGCATCACGGCCAGCCCAAATCCAAGCTCGGCCATCTCGTGCGCCGCCTGCATATGCTGCATCATTTCCGCGACCCCGAGCGCGGCTTCGGCGTGCATGCGATCTGGTGGGACTATGTCTTCGGCACCCAATATGCAAAAGACCAGACGCCGGGATCGCGAGCGGTCTGACAAAGGCGCTTTCTGCGTCAGCGCTCTACAAGAACCCGCACGGCGGTCATAGATCAGCGGGAGCACAAATCGCGCCGGCGCGTCGCCGCGTCGGACGGGACCGCCCGCATGTCACATGTCGAAAGAAGGGAAAGCTCCGTGGCTGCGCCTCCGCAGCTCCTGAGAGAGGGGAAGGGCCGCATGCGCGCGCTCGCCGCCGCCCTCTCCGCCCGGCTCGCGAGATGGTATCGCTCGCCGCTGTCCTGGCGCCTCGTCTTCGGCGTCGTCGCTGCGCTCGCCGGCGTGCTGTGGCGGCTACTCATGGGCGGCGATCCGGGCGCCTACGCCTACACCGCATTTTATCTGCCGGTTCTCGTCGCATCCTTCGCCGGCGGGGCCATGTCCGGCGCGCTGGCGCTGCTGCTCGGCGCCGTCGCCGCGCAATTCTGGCTCGCGCCGATGCAGGGGATGCAGGACGCGCTGGCGCTGCTGACATTTCTCGCGACCAATGGCGCCATCATCTTCGTCGGCGAAGCCTTCCAGCGCACCTTGACCCATGTCGACAATCTCGAGACGCGTCACGCGATGGAGCGGCTCGCCGCGCAGAATGCGATGCTGGCCGAGCAGTTCGGCAATGTGGCGCGAGCGGCGCCGGGCGTCGTCTTCTCCTTCCGTCTCGACGCCACGGGCTTCGGCTCCTGCCCCTATCTCGCCGAGAATGTGCGGACGGTTCTAGGCGTCGAGCCGCAGGAGATCGAGGGCGACGCCGCGCCGCTGCTGCGCCGCATCGATCCGGAGGATGCGGAGCGCTTGCGCGCGAGCTTCGCCGCCTCGGCCGCGCATATGACCATGCTGCGCGAGGCGTTCCGTTTCGACCATCCGACGAAGGGCCGCATCTCGCTGGAGACGCAGGCGCGGCCGGTGCGTCAGGCGGATGGCGCCGTCGTCTGGCACGGCTATGCGCAGGACGTCACCGAGCGCAAGCTCGACGAGACGGCGCGGCGCGACGCCGAAAGGGCGCTCGAGCAGCGCATCGTCGAGCTCGAGCGCGCCAATGAGCGCCTCGCCCGTTTCGCCTATGTCGCCTCGCATGATCTGCAGGAGCCGCTGCGCAAGGTCGTCGCCTTCTCGCAAATGCTCGACGCCGCCGTGGCCGCGGCCGATTACGCCGATGTGGCGCATGCGGGCGAGGTGATGCGGCGGTCGGCGCTCCGCGCGCGCGAGCTCGTCGACGATCTGCTGGTCTATTCGCGGCTGACCGACGCGCCGCTGAAGCTGCAGCGGCGCGATCTGCGCGTCGAGATCCAGTCGGCGCTGACGGATCTGTCCGAGCTGATCGAGGAATCGAAGGCCGATATTCATCTCGACGCGCCGAATATCGAGTTCTCGGTCGATCCGCCGCAATTCGCGCGGCTCATGCATAATCTCGTCAGCAACGCCATAAAGTTCCGCCGCCCGGGCGAGACGCCGCGGATCGCCATCTCCTCGCGCATCGCCGACGGCATGCTGCGGCTCTCGGTGTCGGACGAAGGCGTCGGCTTCGAGACGAAATATGCGCACGCGATTTTCGAGCCGTTCAAGCGTCTGCACAGCAAGGCGCAATTCCCCGGCACGGGCATCGGCCTCGCGATCTGCAAGACCATCGCCGATCGTCACGGCTGGACGCTCACCGCCTGCTCGCAGCCGCAGCAGGGCGCGATCTTCGAGCTGGCGATGCCGATCGACGGGCCGACGTGAGGGGCGCTCGCGAGCCGGCGCGGACCGATGGCGGAATGGGCGTGATCCTCACGGCGGCGTGGCGGAGCCGCGCGTGGCCGTTATGGACGCGCTATGCCGGCGCGACCGCGCTGTCGCTGCTCGGCTTCTTCGTCCAGCTGGCGCTGAGACAGGAGATTCCGCCGCATTTCTTCTTGCTGTCGCTCCCCGCGACCCTGTTCTCCGCGGTCCTGTTCGGCGGCAATCCGGCGACATGGTCGATCGCGCTGAGCGCCGGCTCGACCGGCTATTTTCTGCTCGAGCCACAGGGCTTCGCGATCGGCGACCGCATCGACGCAATGGCGCTGGTGCTGTTCATCGCCACGGCGCTGCTGCTCGTCTTCGTCGTCGACGAGCTCTTCCAGGAGCTGCGCCGGACCGGCCACGCCGCCGCAACGGCGCGAGACGAGCTCGGGCGCCTCGGCGAAGCGGGGCGGCTGAAAGATCTCCTGCTCCAGGAGATGTCGCATCGGACCAAGAATGATCTGCAGTTTCTCTCCTCCATGCTGCAGATCGAGGGACGCGCGCTCGAGGAGGGACGCGGGCGCGCCTCGCTTCTCGCCGCCGCGAGCCGCATGACAGTGGTGGGCCGCGTTCATTCGCTGCTTCAGCACAGCGGCTCCGATCGCGTCGAGATGCAGCCGCTGTTCGACGAGCTCTGCGCCGATCTCCGCATCTCGTTGATCGGCCTGCGGCCGATCGCGCTCAGGGCGGAGGTCACAACGGGTCTGCTGCCGCTCGACGCGGCGCGTTCGATCGCGTTGATCGTCAACGAGCTCGTCACCAATGCGCTCAAGCATGCCTTTCCGGAGGACCGTTCTGGAACTGTGACGGTCCGGCTGACGCGCGAGGCCGGCGCGCTTCGCCTGCTCGTCATGGACGACGGCGTCGGCCATCCCGCCGCGACGACGTCGCCGGGAACAGGCTTCGGTCAAAAGCTCGTGCGCTCGCTCGCGCAACAGCTCGGCGGCGCTCTCACGATAGAGGCCGGCTCCGCGGGCACGCGTTGCGAGCTGCGCTTTCCGTCGCCGACCTGAGCGGCGCTCAGGCCGAAGCGCCCGCCACGGAATGCTCAGCGTAGGCGGAGATCGCCTGCGCGGTCGTCGTCGCCGAGGCGGCGGCGGTCTCGGCGCCGCCGAGCGTCAGCTGCCGCAGCTGCCCGAGCAGCGAGTCGATACGGTCCCAGGCCTCGTCTGAGTCGGGACTTGCGGTCGCTTGGTTCAGCCTGTCGATCGCGGCCCCGGCCGCTTGTGTGGGCTGGGGCTGCGACTTCAAGCCGCCGGACTCGGCCGTCAGCGGCGATAGCCGCGGCACCGGCTCGAGCGGCGCGCGCGCCGAAGCGGCGGCCGAGCCGAATACGGAAAGGGGCATGAGCGTCTCCCGAAAGCGTGATCGTGACGCCCAAGATCCAGCATGCGCCTTTCATTTTCGTGCGCCAAAAGGAGACAATCGGCACGGTCGCGTCAATGTTTCGTTCACCATTCATCGTTTCGGCGCTGGCTCCCTCGTCAGCGCCCGATGGTGACGCCGGGAACGAAGCGCAGCGCGTCGCCGAGCGAGGTCGCCTGAGTGTCGTCCATCAGCTTGCGCGAGACCACGGAGACGCTGCCAGGGATCT
This sequence comes from Methylosinus trichosporium OB3b, assembly GCF_002752655.1. Taxonomy (NCBI): domain Bacteria; kingdom Pseudomonadati; phylum Pseudomonadota; class Alphaproteobacteria; order Hyphomicrobiales; family Methylocystaceae; genus Methylosinus; species Methylosinus trichosporium. The sequence continues at coordinate 2,464,153 of NZ_CP023737.1, forward strand.
CCATCACATGGCGCTTCTGGCCGCCGGGGCTGGCGACATAGGGAACATAATAGCCGTCCGCGGCCGGCGGCGCTTCGGCGCGCCGACCTCTCATCGAGGATTCGGCGCAGGCGACGGTCGCCACGAAGGCGAGCGCGACGCTCGCGGCGAAAAGGCGTGAAATCGGCATGGCATGGCCCTCCCCACAGCGACAAGAGCTCGGAACGCGCCATGATAGGATAGAAACGACGCTGGCGCGTGATCATTCGCTCTGTGGGCGAAAGATCATGCGGCAGGAGCGCTGGCGCCCGCCCGCGGCTGCGCTAAACTGCGAGAGATTCGTCTGGAGACCCTGATGGCCTATCGCGCCCCGCTCGACGACCTTCTCTTCGCCATGCGTCGGGCGGCCGGAGAGAGCGCTTTCGCGCCCGGCGGGCTCTATGACGATTGCGACGCCGAGACCGCGCGCGCCACCCTCGCGGAGGCGGCGAAATTCGCCGAGGGCGTCCTTTTGCCGCTCGATCGCATCGGCGATCGCGAAGGGTTGCGCTTTGCCGGCGGCGAGGTGACGACGGCGCCGGGCTGGCGCGACGCTTATCGCCAATGGGTCGAGGGCGGCTGGAACGCGCTCGCCGCCGGCCCCGCTCACGGCGGCATGGGCCTGCCGCTGCTGCTCGCCGCCGCCTGCACGGAAATCTGGAACGCCGCCAACATCTCCTTCGCGCTCTGTCCGCTGCTCGGCCAGGGCGCGATCGAGGCGATGGAGGCGCATGCGAGCGAGGCGTTGAAGGCCGTCTATCTGCCGAAGATGATCTCCGGCGAATGGACGGCGACGATGAACCTCACCGAGCCGCAGGCGGGCTCCGATCTCGCGCTGCTGCGCACCCGCGCCGAGCGGGTCGGCGACGGCTCCTATCGGCTCACCGGGCAAAAAATCTTCATCACCTATGGCGAGCACGACCTTTCCGAGAACATCCTGCATTTCGTGCTGGCGCGGCTGCCCGACGCGCCCCCCGGCACGCGCGGGATCTCGCTGTTCCTCGCGCCGAAATTCCTGCCCGACGCCGATGGACGACCGGGCGAGCGCAATGATCTGCGCTGCGCCGGCGTCGAGCGCAAGCTCGGCATCCACGCCGCGCCGACCTGCACCATGGCCTATGGCGACAATGGCGGCGCACGCGCCTTTCTCGTCGGCGAGGAGAACGCCGGCCTCGCCTGCATGTTCACCATGATGAACAATGCGCGCCTGTCGGTCGGGCTGCAGGGCGTGGCGCTCGCCGAGCGGGCGACGCAGGCGGCGCTCGCTTATGCGCGCGAGCGGTTGCAGGGGCGCGCGCCCGGCGGCCCCGATCCCTCGCCGATCGTCGCGCATCCGGACGTCGCCCGCATGTTGCTGACGATGAAGGCGCAGACCGCGGCGGCGCGGGCGATCTCGTTTCTCACCGCCGCTTCGCTCGACCGCGCGCGGCGCCAGAGTGGCGAGGCGGCGCGCGAGGCGGAGGAGCGCGCCGGCCTGCTGACGCCGCTCGCCAAGGCCTATTCCACCGATATCGGCGTCGAAACCGCCTCGCTCGGCGTTCAGGTCCATGGCGGCATGGGCTTCATCGAGGAGACCGGAGCCGCGCAGCTGCTGCGCGACGCGCGCATCACGCCGATCTATGAGGGAACCAACGGCATTCAGGCGATCGACCTCGTCACCCGCAAGCTGCGCCTCTCCGACGGCGCGGCGATATGGCGGGAGATCGACGACATGCGCGCCGACCTCGACGCCCTCGCCGGCGGCGGCGTGGTGTTCGTCCATATCGGCGAGCGCGCCGCGGCGGCGGTCGAAGCCTTCGAGCGCGCGACCGATTTTCTGTTCTCGATCGGCGAGCCGCGCGGCGTCGATGCGCTCAGCGCCGCGACGCCTTATCTGAAGCTGTTCGGCCTCGCGCGCGGAGCGACGCTGCTCGGCGCGGCCGCGCTCGCCGCGCAGCGCGCCGGCGACGCCGCCGCCGAGGAGAAGACCGTGCTGGCGCGTTTCTTCGGCGACAATATCGCCGGCGGCGCGGAGGGATTGGAGCGGGCGGTCGTCGCCGGCGGCGATTCGATCGCCGCCGCTCTGCCGCTGCTGGCGGCGCGAAATTGATGGAACGGGCGGCGGCGCGCCCTCTCGAGGGGAAGGAAAGCTCATGCAAGCCGCCGAAATCGTCGCGCTGCGCGACGGTCACGTCATGCGGATCGTCATCGACCGCCCGGGCAAGCGGAATGCGCTGAACAAGGCCATGTATGAGCGCTTGATCGCGCTGCTCGCCCAGGCCGACGCCGACGACGAGGTGAGAGCGATCGTGCTGACCGGGGCGGGCGGGACCTTCACGGCGGGCAACGACCTCGAGGATTTTCGCAAGCCGTTCGATAATATGAAGGAGTTTCCGGCGCTGCGCTTCGTGCGCGCGCTCGCCGCGCTGCACACGCCGATCGTCGCCGCGGTCACTGGCGACGCGGTCGGCGTCGGCGTGACCCTGCTGCTGCATTGCGATCTCGTCTATGCGTCGCGCGAAGCGCGCTTCCGGCTGCCCTTCGTCGATCTCGGCCTGCTGCCAGAGGCAGGCTCGACGCTGCTGCTGCCGCATCGCATCGGCCTCGCCAAGGCGAGCGAGCTGATGCTGCTGTGCGACGCCTTCGACGCCGAGGAGGCGCTGCGGCTCGGCCTCGTCAACCGCCTCGGCGCGCGCGAAGATGTCGAAGCCATCGCGCTCGACGCGGCGCGACGCCTCGCCGAGAAGCCGCGCGCGGGGCTGGCGGCGACCCGCCGGCTGCTGCGCGGCGACGCGGCGGCGATAGCGCAGCGCATCGAGGAGGAAGCGGCTCTGTTCGCCGCGGCTCTGGCGACCCGCGAGTTCCGCGCGCGTCTCGAATCCTTCTTCGCCCAGCATCCGCCGGATGATGAGGGATGATGCGCGCCATCCGGATCGAGGGGGCTGAAAGAGTGAGCCTCTAAGGCTCGCTCTTCGAGCGCCGCCAGCGGCTATTCCTCGCCGTAATTGCCGTAGTTCACGAGGCGCGAGCATCGGATGAGGATCGCCCGCATCTTCTCGCCGGCGCGCGCGCATGTGCCGGCGACGCGGCTCGGGTCCTGCGGCGGGCCGTTGCGATAATGCAGCCGAACGGCGGCGACGCTGGCGACGGCGATGGTGTCGAGCTCGACCACATAGGCCTCGAAGCGCCGGCGGAAGCTCGGATCGAGCCGCTCATAGGCGGCGAGAGCATTGTGGCGGCCGGCGAGCTGCGATCGCTCGAAATAGTCCCGATACGTCTCCGGACGCCAGGCGAGGAGATCGTCGATCAGCTCCGGCATTTGCGGCAGCTGCTCGAGCATCATCACCAGCTCGTTGAAGAGATTGAGATAATCATTGGCCAGTCCGGAGATGGGATTGACCAGCGGCTTGGCGGTCGCCGCCGGCGCCGAGTGGCCGCGTGCGAATGGATCGAGAGTGGCAAATTGCACGTCAGTGGTCATTTGGAGTCTCGAAGTGACTGGACCACTATCACCCCCAATTGATAACAATCTATTTCCACGGGTGCGCGACGAATGAGAGAACATTCGTCTTTTCCTCGGCTTCCGCCGGGGCGGGAGGACGGGCGGCGGCGATGTGCGGGCGCTATGCGATCACTCTGCCGGCGACGGCCGCGCGCGATTACTTCGGCTATGTCGACGAGCCGGAGTTTCCGCCGCGCTACAACATCGCGCCGACGCAGCCGGTTCCGATCGTTCGGCTGGAGCGCGCGCGGGACGGTGGCTCGGTGCGCCGCTTTCAGCTCGTGCGCTGGGGTTTTCTGCCGGGCTTCGTCAAAGACCCGCGAGAGTTTCCGCTGCTGTTCAACGCTCGCGCCGAGAGCGCGCCGGAGAAGCCGAGCTTCCGCGCGGCGCTGAAGCGTCGGCGCTGCCTGTTCATCGCCGACGCCTATTACGAATGGCGACGCGAGCCGCGGCGCTCGCGCGCCGGCGCGCCCTTTTTGTTTCGCCGCGCCGATGGCGCGCCGCTCGCCCTCGCCGGGCTCTATGAGACTTGGAGCTCCGCCGATGGCAGCGAGGTCGACACCGCCTGCATTCTGACCACCTCCGCCAATGGCGCGACAGTGGCGATCCATGAGCGCATGCCGGCGGTGCTCGAAGCCCGAGATTTCGACCTTTGGCTGAATTGCGAGGATGAGCGCAGCGCGGACGAGGCCCGGCGGCTGCTCGCGCCCGCCGCCGACGATCTTCTGGAGTTCTTCGAGATCGGACCCGATGTGAACAAGGCCGAGAATGACGGGCCGTGGATTCAGGCGCCGCACAGGAGCCGCCTTCTATGATCCGCGTCACCCCTTTCATCTTCCTCGACGAGAGCGAGCTGCAGGAATCCTTCATGCGCTCCTCGGGCGCCGGTGGGCAGAATGTGCAGAAGGTCGAGACCGCCGTGCAGTTGCGCTTCGACGCGCGCCATTCGCCGAGCCTGCCGGCGCCGGTGCGGGCGCGGCTGGAGAAGCTCGCCGGACGGCGGCTGACCAAGGACGGCGTGATCGTCATCACCGCCCAGCGCCATCGCACGCAGGACCGCAACCGCGCCGATGCGCGCGAGCGCCTGCTGGAGCTGATCCACGCGGCCGCCGCCCCGCCGCCGCCGCCGCGCCGCGAAACCAAGCCCACCTATGGCTCGAAGCTGCGCCGGCTGGAGGGGAAGAAGATTCGCGCCGACGTCAAGGCGCTGCGCGGCAAGGTGGAGGAGTAAGGAGCGCTCCTTCTCCCGCAGGGCCCCACGAGTGGGAGAAGGGACGCGCGTCGAGAGTCGGCCTACTTCCGCAGCGCCGCGACGCCCGGCAATTCCTTGCCTTCCAGCCATTCGAGAAAGGCGCCGCCGGCGGTCGAGAGATAGGTGAACTCCTGCGCCGCATGGGCTTGGTTCAGCGCCGCCACCGTATCGCCGCCGCCGGCGACCGAAAGCAGTCTGCCTTCGCAGGTCAGGCGCGCTGCGGTCTGGGCCACGGCGTTTGTGCCTTCGTCGAAGGGCGGCAGCTCGAAGGCGCCGAGCGGGCCGTTCCAAACCAGCGTCTTGGTCTTCTCCAAGAGGCTCTCGATATGGGCGACGGATTTCGGCCCGAGATCGAGGATCATGTCCGCCTCGCCGACATGATCGACCGAGACGATATGCGAGGGCGCATGCGCCTCGAATTTCTGCGCCACAGTGGCGTCCACCGGCAGCACGATCTCGCAATCGGCCGCTTTCGCATCGGCCATGATGGCGCGCGCCTTGTCGAGCAGATCGTGCTCGCACAGCGATTTGCCGATCGGCTTGCCTTGCGCCGCGAGGAAAGTGTTGGCCATGCCGCCGCCGATGACCAGCGCGTCGACCTTGGCGATGAGATTGCCGAGCAGCTCGAGCTTGGTGGAGATTTTGGCGCCGCCGACCACGGCCATCACCGGATGCTCGGGATGATCGAGCGCTTGCCCCAGCGCCTGCAGTTCCGCCTGCATGGTGCGGCCGGCGTAGGCGGGCAGCACATGGGCGAGGCCTTCGGTCGTCGCATGGGCGCGATGCGCGGCGGAGAAGGCTTCATTGACATAGAGGTCGCCGAGCTTCGCCACCTCGGCGATGAAGGCCGGATCGTTCTTCTCCTCGCCCTTGTGGAAGCGCGTGTTCTCGAGCAGCAGAATATCGCCGTCCGCGAGCTTTCCGATCGCCTCGCGCGCCGGCTCGCCGACGCAGTCCTCCGCGAAGGCGACGGGGCGATGAAGAGTCTCGGCGAGCGCCGCCGCCACCGGGCGCAGCGACTCGTCCTCCTTGCGCTCGCCCTTGGGCCGGCCGAAATGGGCGAGCAGGATGACCTTGCCGCCCTTGGCCGAAATCTCCTCGATCGTCGGCAGGACGCGCTGGATGCGCGTTCTGTCGGTGACGACGCCATTTTCCATCGGCACGTTGAAGTCCACGCGCAAGAGGACGCGCTTGCCTTTCAGATCGGCGGAGTCGAGCGTGTTGAAGGCGGCCATGTCACCTCTTCAGGACATTCATTGCGAAGATCAGTATGCCAGAGCCCAGCGCCCAGGTCGTGAACACGATGCCGAGCATGGTCCAGACGGTCGGCAGGGTGGCGATGCGGGCGTCGATGCCTTTGAGATATCCCTCGAGACCGGTGAGACGCCCCTCGAGCTTGTCGAGCCCTCCCTGAAGGAGCGCGACCCGACCATCGACCCGCTCGAGCTTGCCGTCGACTCCGGCGAAGCGACGATCGACTTCCTCGAATCGACGATCCATAACTTCGAAACGGTCCTCGAAACGGTCGAGCTTTCCTTCCATCTTGCCGACGCCGACTCGGACTTCGGCCATGTCCTTGCCGAGTTGCGCCAGCAAAGATTTGATCTCTGAAAAATCCGATTCCAGTCGCGCGACTCTCTGTTCGAGCATCGGATCCTCCGGCCCGCCGCCGCTTCCGCCGGGACCGGCTCCACGGGGACTCATAGGTACAACCGCTGTCATGCCGATCAACTGTCCAGGAAGCAGTTTCAACGAATATTGTTTAAAAAGCGCGCCGCCCCCGTCTCCGTGGCCGGAGCGGCGCTCTCAGGACCATACTACGACGAGCGGGACGCGACAAAGCCGAGCTCGGGCGAAGAGCGTCAGAGCAATTTCGCGATCGTCGCCGCGACGTCGGTCATGCGGCCCGAGAATCCCCATTCATTATCGTACCACGACAGGATGCGCACCAGACTGCCGTCGACCACCTTGGTCTGGTCGAGATGGAACGTCGAGGAGCGCGGGTCGTGATTGAAGTCGATCGAGACATTCTTGTCGTTGGTGTAGGCGAGGATTCCCTTCAGCGGTCCGTCGGCGGCGGCGATGATCGCCGCATTGACCTCCTCCACGCTCGTCGGCTTCTTGGCGACGAATTTGAGATCCACCGCCGAGACATTGGGCGTCGGCACGCGGATCGCTGCGCCGTCGAGCTTGCCCTTCAGCTCCGGCAGCACGAGGCCGACCGCCTTGGCCGCGCCGGTCGAGGTCGGGATCATCGACAGCGCCGCGGCGCGGGCGCGGTAGAGGTCCTTGTGAAAAGTGTCCAGCGTCGGCTGGTCGCCGGTGTAGGAATGGATCGTCGTCATGAAGCCCTTGTCGATCCCGATCGCCTCGTTCAGCACCTTGGCGACGGGGGCGAGGCAATTGGTCGTGCAGGAGGCGTTGGAGACGACGAGATGCTCCTTGGTGATCTTGTCCTCGTTGACGCCATAGACGACGGTGATGTCTGCGCCCTCCGAAGGCGCGGAAACGAGCACGCGCTTCGCGCCGGCGTCGAGCAGCATCTTCGCCTTGTCGCGCGCGGTGAAGAGGCCGGTGCATTCGAGGGCGATGTCGACGCGAAGATCGCGATAGGGCAGCTCGGCGGGATTTTTGATCGCCGTGACCTTGATCGGCCCCCGCCCGACGTCGATCGCATCGCCCTCGACCTTCACCTCGCCGGGGAAGCGGCCATGCACCGAATCATAGCGCAGGAGATGCGCATTGGTCTCGACCGAGCCGAGATCGTTGATGGTCACGACCTCGAGGTCCGTGCGGCCGGTCTCGACGATATAACGCAGGATGTTGCGCCCGATGCGCCCGAATCCGTTGATCGCCACTCTCACGGCCATAGCGGTTCCTCCCCAGGGTCGATTGTTCGGAGCGCCGCCATTCGCGACGGCGACATGCGCAATTTCCGGTCGGGGTGATAACAGCTCGGGCGCCCCTGTCAACGCGACGCCACGCCTCGGGCGCGGCGGCCGCATGGATTGGGATTTGCGCGATTCGTGCTAGTTACGTCGGCCTCGACTCGCCCGCGGCCAGCCCGCTGGCGACCCAAGTAATCGTTTTCGGCGCGGTTTCCATATGACGAGCTCCAAACGACTCGATGACGCATTGCTGCGGCTGGCGGCTGCGCTGGACGCGCTCGAGACGACGGTCGCGCGGCGGCTCGAGGCGGAGCTGTCGCACGCCGATCTCGAGGAGGAGCTCGCCGTGATGCAGGACGACCGCAGCCGGCTGGCGCTGGAGCTCGACGCCGCGCTGGCGCATGAGAGCGCGCTCGAGAAGGCGCGGGACGAGGTGCTGACGCGGCTCGACCGCACGAGCGACGGCATTCGCGCCGTGCTCGGCGACGACGCCCCGTCCGAGGATTAGGAGACGCGCTATGGCGCATGTCGTGGTGACGATCGCCGGCCGCACCTATCGCATGGGCTGCGAGGACGGCGAGGAGGCGCGCCTGCACGAGCTGGCCAAGCGCGTCGAGGCCAAGATCGTCTCGCTGAAGGAGGGCTTCGGCGACATCGGCGACCAGCGCATCGTCGTGATGGCCGCACTCACGCTGGCGGACGAGGCCGACACAGCGGATGCGAGGCTGCGAGCGGCGGAGGCCGAACTCGCCGCCGCGCAACGCCGCGAGGCCGGGCTGCTCGAGGCGGAGGCCGCTCTGCAAGAGAAGGTCGCGGACGCGCTCGAGGAAACGGCGAACCGCGTCGAGCGCCTGGTCGCCGATCTGCGGAGCGGCGGCGAGGAGCCGGGGCCGATTCCGTAACGGAGCGCGGCGTCTCGAGAGCGAGCCTTCAGGCTCGCTCTGTCGATCGCTGCGCGCAATGGCAATCGACGAGATGATCATCGACCATGCCCACCGCCTGCATGAAGGCGTAGACGATGGTCGGGCCGCAGAAGGCGAAGCCGCGGGACTTCAAATCTTTCGAGAGCCGACGCGAGGTCTCGGTCTCGGTCGCTATATCGGCCGTCGTGCGCGGACGGTTGACGATCGGCCGACCATCGACGAAGCCCCATAGATAATCGCTGAAGCCCTGCCGCTCCTCGATCTCGAGAAAGGCGCGGGCGGAGGCGACGGCGCCTTGGATCTTGGCGCGATTGCGAATGATTGCCTCATTGCGCATCAGAGCTTCGACATCGGCGGCGTCGAAGCGCGCCACCACGGCCGGATCGAACCCCGCGAATGCGGCGCGAAAGCCCTCGCGCCGGCGCAGGATCGTGATCCAGGAGAGTCCGGCCTGAAAACCGTCCAGGATCAGCTTTTCATAGAGCGCGCGCGCATCGCGCTCGGGGCGTCCCCATTCATCGTCATGATAAGCGACATAGAGCGCATCGGCGCCGGCCCATGGGCAACGCGCGAGTCCGTCGGCGTGGAGACGCGCCGCCGCATCTCGCCAGGCGCGCGGATTTTCTCGCTCTTTTACCATGTTTTGCGTTTCCCATCCCTTTTCGTTCGCCCAAAGAGCGTTTCATAACATCCTCATTGTGCGCCCGGCGAGCTTGCGGCCAATGTGTCGTTGGCCGAGAATTGGCACAGGCCGTGCTCGCGTCGCGGCCGTCGGGAGCCGTTCGCGTCGATGAACCTCTTCGGCCACGGCGCTCACCAGGGGAGAAATTTTATGTCGATCCGTCTCTTCTCTTACGCTGCGGCCGGCGCTCTCGCTGTCGGAATCGCCGCCGGCTCCGCGAGCGAAGCGAAAGCGCAGGCGAATGTTCTCAAGGAGTGCGGCGCGCAATATCAGGCCGCAAAAGCCGCCAATGAATTGAAGGGAAAGAGCTGGCAGGACTTTCTGAAGGCCTGCCGCGCCCGCATCGCCGAACCCGCGTCCGAGACGGCGCCTGCTCCGGCCGAAACTGCTCCGGCTCCGTCCGCCGCGCCGGCTCCGACCGCCGCCGAGCCTGCGCCGCCCGCTCCCCCGCCGGCCGCGGCGCCCCCGTCCGAGGAGGCTGCTCCGGCCGCCAAGCCCGAGACTGCGAAACCCAAGCCCGACACCAAGGCCGCCCAGGCGTCGCGCCAGAAAAAATGCGGCGCCGAATGGAAGGCGAAAAAATCCCAGCTGCTCAAGGACAATCCCAAGCTCACCTGGCCGAAGTTCTGGAGCGAGTGCAACAAGCGCCTGAAATCGGCCGAATAGCGCGAGCGAGAGAGACGATCGTCGACCGCCCGGCGCGCTCTGCGCCGGGCGTTTTCGCTTCTGCGAGCCGCTGGCGAGCGCCCCCTTGCGGCGCGGCGGCGATTCGTGGCACAGGCTGCGGGCCGCAAAAAGCGCCGCAACGGGGGAGACGCCGCATTGGACAAGAGCGAGTTGCGCAAGCTGCAGGCGTTCTTGCGCCAATCCCTGGGCAATGAAGAGATCAGGGTCACGCCCGATCCCAAGAATCCGGACGACGGCGCGGTCCATCTCGGCGAGCGAAAGATCGCCGCCATTTCGGTGGACGACGAGGACGGCGACCGCTCTTTCGCCTTCTCGATGAAGCTGCCGGTCGGGCGCGAGACCTTGCAATCCTATCTGCGCAAGCTGTTCGAGAACGACAAGCTCACCCTCGCGCCGCACGGCCGCAAGACCGATTCGGTCGAGCTCAACAGCGGCGAGGATTTCCTCGGCGTCATCTCCGCCGACGACGCCAAGCGCCAGAGCTTCACGCTGCAGATCGCCATTCTCGATTTCGATCTCGAGGATTATTGATCCCGCGCCTCGACGCTGCGCAGAAAGGCGAGCGTCCCTTCCGCCAGCCGCTCCCAATGCTCGAGCAGGGCCGGCGAAAAGCGCAGCTCGACATCGAACGCGCCGCGGCGCAGCGCCCACAGGCAGGGCGCGGCGCCCATGAAGCCGGCCTCCGGCTTCGGACAGCGCGCGAAGAACGAGGAGCCGTCGGGCGGCGCAAGATAGAGCTGCTCCAGCTCATAGGGCGAGCCGGCCTCGAAGCGGCGCATCATCAGACTGCCGGGCGCGGCGAGCACTTCGCCCTCGAGAAAGCGCGCATAGAGCCGCGACGGCCGCGCGGCCGGATCGATCGCCTCGTCCTTGGGCGTGACGAGGATGAACAGGCGGTTTTCATCCTGCTCTTGCGCGGCGCGGAGCTTCGGATCGGCGCTCGCCGACGGCGCCGCGGCAAAATCGGGAAAGACGACGAGAAAGGCGAGATGGTCGACCTCGCCGCCCATGCGCGTCGTTCCGTCACGCGCGAGAGCGAGCGGATAGGAAAAAGGCGCGCCGGCGACGCTCGCCGCGACGAACGCCGGCCCCGCCGCCGGACTGCGCCGAACGAAGCGATAGGCGCCGACCGCGACGAGGGCGAGGAGTAGCAGAGCGAGAGAGGAGACGAGAAGGCGCATGGAGCCACGAATCGTAAGCGCCGTTCGAAACGGCGACGGTTCCCTCCTGCGTCATTTCCAGCGAGGTGGAAAGCCCCGCTCCGACAGGGGCGCCGGTTGCCATCGCCGGACATGGGCATTAATCGAGAGGCCGGCCCTTCAGGCCTCGACCGCAAGCTCAGCGTGAGCGCGCAATTTTCCGAAGGTGCGACCTTTGACAGCCCCGACCGACACCAGCGACAGCGAGGCCATGCGCGCGGCGGCGCTCGCCCATGGGCTGAAGAGCGATGAATACGACCGCATCCTCGCGCTCATCGGCCGCGCGCCGAGCCTCACCGAGCTCGGCGTCTTCTCGGCGATGTGGAACGAGCACTGCTCGTATAAATCCTCGCGCATCCATCTGCGCAAGCTGCCGACCAAGGCGCCCTGGGTGATCAAGGGGCCGGGCGAGAACGCCGGCGTCATCGACATCGGCGACGGCGACGCCTGCGTGTTCAAGATGGAGAGCCATAATCACCCCTCCTTCATCGAGCCCTATCAGGGCGCGGCGACCGGGGTCGGCGGCATTTTGCGCGATGTGTTCACCATGGGCGCGCGGCCGATCGCCTGCCTGAACCTGTTGCGCTTCGGCCGTCCGGATCACCCCAAGACGCGCCATCTCGTCGGCGGCGTCGTCGCCGGGGTCGGCGGCTATGGCAACAGCTTCGGCGTGCCGACGGTCGGCGGCTCGACCGAGTTCGACGCCTCCTATGACGGCAACATCCTCGTCAACGCCATGGCGGTCGGCCTCGCCAGGACCGATGCGATCTTCTATTCGGCCGCCGCCGGAGTCGGCAATCCGATCGTCTATCTCGGCTCCAAGACCGGCCGCGACGGCATTCACGGCGCCTCGATGGCGTCGGCTTCTTTCGAGGCGGACGCCGAGGAGAAGCGCCCGACCGTGCAGGTCGGCGATCCCTTCTCGGAAAAACTGCTGCTCGAGGCCTGTCTCGAGCTGATGGCCTCGGGCGCCGTCATCGCCATTCAGGACATGGGCGCGGCCGGCCTCACCTCCTCGGCGGTGGAGATGGGCGCCAAGGGCAATCTCGGCATCGAGCTCGATCTCGACGCTCTGCCTTGCCGCGAGACCGGCATGACCGCCTATGAGATGATGCTGTCGGAGAGCCAGGAGCGCATGCTCATGGTGCTGCGGCCGGAGCAGGAGCGAGAGGCCGAGGCGATCTTCCGCAAATGGGGGCTCGACTTCGCCATCATCGGCGTGACCACCGACACGTTGCGCTTCGTCGTGAAGCACAAGGGAATCATCGAGGCCGATCTGCCGATCAAGGAGCTCGGCGACGAGGCGCCGGTCTATGACCGGCCGCATGTGGCGACGCCGAAGGCTCCTGTGCTCGACCCCGCCTCGGTCACGCCGCCCGTCTCGGACAGCGAGGCTCTGGTCGCGCTGCTGGCGACGCCGGACCTCTGCTCAAAGCGCTGGGTATGGGAGCAATACGACCATCTCATCCTCGGCAACACCGTGCGCGCGCCGGGCGGCGACGCGGCCGTGGTGCGCATCGGCGAGGGGCCGAAGGGCCTCGTGCTGACCACCGACGTCACCGCCCGCTATTGCGCGGCCGATCCGGTCGAAGGCGGCCGCCAGGCGGTGGCGGAAGCCTGGCGCAATATTTCCGTGCGCGGCGGAACGCCGCTGGCGCTCACGGACAATCTCAATTTCGGCAATCCCGAAAAGCCGCAGATCATGGGCCAGCTCGTCGGCTGCCTCGAAGGGATCGGCGAGGCGGCGCGCGCGCTCGACTTCCCGATCGTGTCCGGCAATGTCTCGCTCTACAATGAGACGCAGGGGACCGGCATTCTGCCGACCCCGGCGATCGGCGGCGTCGGCGTCATCGCCGATGTGGCCGTCGCCTCGACGCTGGCTCTGCCGGACGGCGGCAAGACGATCCTCCTCATCGGCGAGACCAAGGGCTGGCTCGGACAATCGGCCTATCTGCGCGATCTTTGCGGGCGCCGCGACGGCGCGCCGCCGCCGGTCGATCTCGCCGCCGAGCGGCGCAATGGCGATTTCGTCCGCGCGCTGGTGGTCGGCCGTCGCGTCCTGGCCGCGCATGACCTTTCCGACGGCGGCCTCGCCGTCGCGCTCGCCGAAATGGCGATGGCCGGAGGCGTCGGCGCCACCATCGACCGGCTGCCGGCGGGACCCGATCATGCCAGTCTCTTCGGCGAGGATCAGGGCCGATATCTCATCGTCGCCGAGCCGGCGGAGGCGACGAAAATTCTCGCCGAGGCGGCGGCCGCCGGCGTGCCGGCGCTGGAGCTCGGCGCGACCGGCGGACCAACGTTGAATCTGCCCGGCGAGGCGCCGATATTGCTAAGCGTTTTGCAACATGCGCATGAAGCGCCGCTGCCGGCCTATATGGCCGGGAACAACGGCGCCTTCTAGCTGGTCTCGAGGAGGTCGACGCGCAAATGGCGATGGAAAGAAGTGAAATCGAGCGTCTCATCAAGGCGGCCATTCCGGACGCCGTGATCCAGATCACAGCTCTCGCCGACGACGGCGATCATTGGGCCGCCGAGGTGAAGTCCGAGGCGTTCCGCGGCAAGAGCCGCGTGCAGCAGCACCAGATGGTCAACAAGGCCTTCGGCGACCGCCTCGGCGGCGAGCTGCACGCGCTGGCGCTGACCACGGTCGCGCTCTAAAATCATTCTGCGTCCGGCGGGCTCGCCGGGCCTCCTGCAACGGAACCTTGAATTCCGCTCGAAAGGGAAATCCAATGTCCGAAATCATCAAGAGTGTGATCGACAGCGCCGATGTCGTGCTGTTCATGAAAGGCGTCCCCGCTGCGCCGCAGTGTGGCTTCTCGATGCAGGTCTGTCAGATCCTCAACCATGTCGGCGTCGAGTTCAACAGCATCGATGTGCTCGCCGACGGCGCCATCCGCGAGGGCATCAAGGCCTATTCGCAGTGGCCGACCATTCCCCAGCTCTATGTGAAGGGCGAGTTCATCGGCGGCTGCGACATCACCCGCGAGATGTTCCAGTCGGGCGAGCTGGTCGCGCTCTTCGACAAGGCAGGCATTCCGCACAAGGCGACCGCCAAGGCGTAATTTAAGCGGAATCTCGACGTTCTCTCCTTCTCCCGTTTACGGGAGAAGGTGGCCTCGCGAAGCGAGGTCGGATGAGGGCTCCGCCGAGAAGCGCGGTTCGAAGGATGCGCCAGAGGTCGGATGGCCCCTGGGAGAAGAAATGCGCGAACCGTCATTGTTCCGTGAGTTATTATCCGCTGATCTTCATTGACCTACGCTAGCGCACTGACGAGCAGCCGACCGATCAGTTTAACGAAAGCATCAGGGATTAAATCGAAAAAATCGCCGCAGGGTTTCCCTGCGGCGACGAAAGCCCCCTAAACGCGCTGGAGGCGAAAGCTAACCGCCTTTAGAAGGCGAAACCGCCTTGACCGCAGCAACGCCAGTGCGAACACACATGCTCGATCCGGCCGAACCGGACACGAACATAGGCGCGCACACGATGACACACTCGACGTGTCGCCATCTCGGCCTCCTTTCGGAAGCCACAGGATTGATCAAATGGTCGGCTGGTGTTATGTCCCTTGCGGGAACGGCCACCAGCCTGACCAATCCGCTAGACGGGCTCTGTGGTATGCGCCCCGTCCGGTCACCTAAACAACGGCTCCTTTGGAGGTTGCAGCCTCCTCAGGAGCCGTTTTGCGTTTAAGCTCCTGGCACTCTACTGAATCGTCTGCCAGCTCGCAAGAGGCCAATTCTGGCTTTCCTCCTTGTTTCCACATTAGGGATTCGTTAACGATGTTTGGAGTCCTCCTGTGACGCGACCGCGCGACGGGGGTAAACATGCTCCAGATCGTCCCTGAGTGTGAGTCATCGGGTGGGCGTATGGCTGAGTTTGAAGACCTTCTAGCGCGGCTCCGGCGCCAAAGAGAGAATGCCGCCGACGTCGTTCATCGCTTGGATTCGGCCATCAACCTTCTTGAAGAAGCTAAGAGGGTTTTGGGTCCAGAGGACCTGCTGAATTTCATGGACCACGTCTCAACGCCGACTACTCTCATGATCGGGTCTAAACGCTCGCGCGGCGTCCTTCCCCCCGAAGACGTGGCGCTGGCGGTTAAGAAGATTCTTATGGACTTCGGCAAGCCAATGAAGCGAGGAGAATTAGTCGAAGAGTTGGAAAGAAGGGGGATTCCACTCGCGGGAAGGGATAAGAATAAGAATCTCGGTACAATTATTTGGAGGCACCCACAACACTTCCTCACCCTTAGTGGGTTAGGTTATTGGGTGCGGGGCGTGCCGTTGGAAGGTGTCTACACCCCTGAGGAGTGACGCGCATTGAGGCCGCGCACCTCAATGCGCGCATCATTGATTTGCAATTTTTCCGTTCGCCTTTCACCCGCCGATCGTCACGCCCTTGACCTGCGCCAGCGCGATCGCCAGCAGCCCGACATGCTGGGCGTGGATCATGCCGCCGCCGAGCGCCAGCTCAAGCGCCTCGCGCCAGGGCACGCGCTCGACGGTGATATCCTCGGAGTTGTCGAGCTTCAGCGGCGCGACGAGGCGCGCGCCCTCGGCATAGAGCAGATGCACACGGTTCGCATGCGAGGCCGGATTGGGCGACAGGCACGCCAAATGTCGGATCGACGCCGCTCGATGTCCGGTTTCTTCCAATAGCTCGCGCGCGCCGGCGGCCAAGGGATCGCTCTCGCCCTCGTCCATCACGCCACCGGGCAGCTCCAGCGACATTTCGCCGGCGCCATGGCGATATTGGCGCACCAGCAGCAGCCGGTCCGCCTCATCGAGCGCGACCACATGGACCCAGTCGCGATATTCCAGCACATAATAGGGATCGAGCACGACGCCGCGCTGCGTCACGCAATGGTCGGCGCGCAGGCTGATCCAGCGGTCGCGGATCAGCCGCCGGGAGCCGCGCAGCTCCCAGGGCCGCAACGGGTCGTCGTCGCTCAAGGCCTGGCGATCGGCGTAGCGACGGGCGTCGAGGACAATTCGGCGGTCTGCGTCACCAGCGAGCGGCCCTCTTCCGAATCCCATTTGGCCGGCCCCTGCATCAGGCCGATCTGGCAACCCTTGCCGTCGATGAGGAAGGTCGTCGGCAGGCCGAGCGCCTGGCCGGTCTGCTTCAGCTGGAAGAAGATCTCGGCCTTGGGGTCGGCGTAGAAGGCGAGGCTCTTGGCCCCGATCTCGTTCAAAAAGCTCTTGGGCCGCTCGAGCCGCGACGTGTCGATATTGACCGTCACCACCTCGAACTTCTCCGAGCCCGCCTCCTTCTGCAGCCGGTCGAGCGCCGCCATCTCGCTGCGGCAGGGCACGCACCATGTGGCCCAGAGGTTGAGCAGCACGGTCTTGCCCTTGAAATCCTCGAGCTTGCGCGGCGCGCCGTCCGGCCCGGTGAAGGTCAGCTCCGGCATCATTTCCGGCTCGCTGGCGATCGACATGGCCGCGACCTCGCCCTTGGCGAGCGAGGATACGCGCTGCGACGTCTCACGCGAGGCGGCGCAGGCTTCGCCCGAACCCTTCTTGCCGCTCGCGCCGCCGTTCACGTATAGAACGCCGGCGCCGGCGACGAGAAGCGCGGCCGCGGCGATCGTCGGCAGGCGGCCTCGGCTCGATTTTTCTGTGTTGTCGGTCATCCGTCGGTTCTTCCGCGAGGCTTCATGACGAGCAAAATATGGGGTGGCCGCTTCCAGAGCGCAAGCGACGCGATCCTGGAGGCGATCAACGTCTCCATCGACTTCGACAAGCGGCTGGCCCCGCAGGATGTGCGCGGCTCGCTCGCTCATGTCGCCATGCTCGCCGCCACGGGCATAGTGTCGCAGGAGGACGCCGCCGCCATCACGCGCGGGCTAGAGCAGATTCGTGGCGAGATCGAGGAGGGGAGCTTCGCTTTCTCGCGCGCGCTCGAGGACATTCATATGAATGTCGAGTCGAGGCTCGCCGAGATCATCGGCCCCGTCGCCGGACGCCTGCACACCGCGCGCTCGCGCAATGATCAGGTCGCGACCGACTTTCGTCTGTTCGTGCGCGACCAGCTCGACGACATCGACGCCGCGCTCGCCGATCTGCAGCTCGCCCTCGCCGAGAAGGCGCTGGAGGAAGCCGGCAGCGTGATGCCGGGCTTCACCCATCTGCAATCGGCGCAGCCGGTCACCTTCGGCCATCATCTGCTCGCTTATGTCGAGATGCTGGCGCGCGATCGCGGACGTTTCCAGGACGCGCGCAAGCGGCTCGACGAATGTCCGCTCGGCGCCGCGGCGCTCGCCGGCACCTCTTTTCCCATCGATCGCGAGATGACGGCGAAGGCGCTCGGCTTCGCGCGGCCGACGGCCAACTCGCTCGACAGCGTCTCCGATCGCGACTTCGTGCTGGAGACTTTATCCGCGGCGGCGATCTCGGCGACGCATCTCTCGCGTTTCGCCGAAGAGATCGTGCTGTGGACGACGTCGCAATTCGCTTTCGTCTCGCTGTCCGACAAATTCACCACCGGCTCCTCGATCATGCCGCAGAAGCGCAATCCCGATGCGGCGGAGCTGGTGCGCGGCAAGACCGGCCGCATCATCGGCGCGCTGCAGGCGATGCTGATCGTGATGAAGGGCCTGCCCCTCGCCTATTCGAAGGACATGCAGGAGGACAAGGAAGGGACCTTCGACTCGCTCGACAATTACGCGCTCTGCGTCGCCGCGATGGCGGGCATGGCGCGCGACATGAGCGTCGATCGTCCGCGACTGCGCAAGGCGGCGGGCGCGGGCTACGCCACGGCGACCGATCTCGCCGATTGGCTGGTGCGCGCGCTCGGTCTTCCGTTCCGCGAGGCGCATCATGTGACCGGCCGCATCGTCGGGCTCGCGGCGCAGAGCAATATCGGCCTCGAGAAAGTTCCGCTGGAAGCGATGCAGAGCGTCGAGCCGCGCATCACAGAAGATGTGTTCAGCGTGCTCGGCGTCGACAAATCGGTGAAGAGCCGCACCAGCTATGGCGGCGCGGCGCCCGAGAATGTGCGCAAGCAGGCGAAACGCTGGCTGAAGCAATTGGCCAAAGAGAAGAACTGAAAGAAAGCGCGCTCTTCCTTCTCCCGCTCGCGGGAGAAGGTGGCCCGACCATAGGGCGTTCGTCAGGACGCCCGTCGCAAGCGACGGGCTATGGTCGGGTCGGATGAGGGCGCCTCGGTTCACTGCGCGGATGTTTGTAAAAATTGTCGAAGCGGACGGACCCTCATCCGACCTCGCTTCGCGAGGCCACCTTCTCCCACAAGTGGGAGAAGGGAGAACAGCGCGATTTCGCTTTACACTTTTTCCAGCTTCGCCTTCTCCATCATCTCGACGAAACGCGCGAAGAGATAATGGCTGTCCTGCGGGCCGGGCGAGGCCTCGGGGTGGTGCTGCACCGAGAAGGCCGGGCGGTCGGTGAGCGCGATGCCGCAATTGGAGCCGTCGAACAGCGAGCGATGCGTCTCCACCGCATTGGCGGGCAGGCTGTCGCGATCCACCGCGAAGCCGTGGTTCATCGACACGATCTCGACCTTGCCGGTGGTGAAATCCTTGACCGGATGATTGGCGCCGTGATGGCCCTGCGGCATCTTCATCGTCTTCGCGCCGACGGCGAGCGCCATCATCTGATGGCCGAGGCAAATGCCGAACACCGGAATCTCGCGCGCGAGCAGCGCGCGGATCACCGGCACGGCGTAACGCCCGGTCTCGGCCGGATCGCCCGGGCCGTTGGAGAGGAACACGCCGTCCGGCTCCAGCGCGAAAATTTCTTCCGCCGTCACCGTCGCCGGAGCGACGATCACCTCGCAGCCGGCCTCGGCGAGCAGACGCAGAATATTGCGCTTCACGCCATAGTCGATCGCGACGACGCGACGCTTCGCGCCATTGCGCCTGCCGAAGCCGGCGCCGGAGCGCCACAGCGTCTCGTCCCACTCATAGCGCGCGGCGGCGGTCACCGCCGGCACCAGATCCATTCCGTCTATGCCCGGCCAGGCGGCGGCCTCGGCGCGCAGCTTCGGGAGATCGAAAACGCCGTCGGGGGAAAATGCGATCACCGCGTTGGGCATGCCCTTCTCGCGGATCAAGCTCGTCAGCGCGCGCGTGTCGATTCCGCAAAGGCCGATGATTCCGCGCGTCTCCAGCCATTGCGCGAGCGGACGCAGCGCGCGGTGATTGGAGGGATCGCCGGAGGGCGCGCCGATGACGACGCCGCGCGCGCCGGCGCAATGGGCGAGGTCGACGGTCTCGACATCCTCGTCATTGACGCCGACATTGCCGATATGGGGGAAGGTGAAGGTGACGATCTGTCCGGCGTAGGACGGATCGGTCAAAATCTCCTGATAGCCGGTCATTGCGGTGTTGAAGCAGACCTCGCCGACGGCCGCGCCCTGCGCGCCGAAGCCGAAGCCGAAGATCGCCTCGCCGCTCGCGAGCACCAGCACCCCGGTGTGGACCGGCGCGGCCCAGCCGCCCGCTGCGTCTTGATCCGAGCTCATCCGCGCTCTATGCCTCTCTCCAACATGCCGGCCGGGCGCCTCGCGCGCCCGCGGCTTCCCTAGAACATTTCACTGCGAAGTGGAAATAAGAATGCGCGAACGATTCACCGCCGACCTCAAGACGGCCATGAAGAGCGGCGACAAATCGCGGGTCGAGACGATCCGGATGATCACCGCCGGGCTCAAGGACCGCGACATCGAGGCGCGCGCCACGGGCAAGACGCTCGGGGATGACGATATTCTCGCGCTGCTGCAGAAGATGGTGAAGAGCCGGCAGGAATCGCTCGACATCTATGAGAAGGCCGGCCGCGCCGATCTCGCCGCGAAGGAGCGCGCCGAGATCGAGGTGATCGCCTCCTATCTGCCGCAGCCGCTCTCCGAGGAGGAGGCAGCGGCGGCGATCAAGGACGCGATCGCCGAGACCGGCGCCGCCTCGATCAAGGACATGGGCAAAGTGGTGGCGGCGCTCAAGGCCAAATATACCGGCCGCATGGATTTCGGAAAGGCGAGCGCCACGGTGAAGGCCGCGCTCTCGGCCTGAGGGGCGCTCTTCCTTCTCCCGCAAGGCGATCGCAAGGCGGGAGAACGCAGCCCCGCGAAGCGGGGTCGGATGAGGGCCCGGCAGAACGACACCAATCTCGACGCCCGCGCGATGAGGCGAGGACCCTCATCCGACCCTCGCTGACGCGAGGGCCACCTTCTCCCTCAAGTGGGAGAAGGAGCGCAGCCCCATCGCTCCGCCATCTGGACAAATGATGCGCAATTCCTTCTGTGGCCTCGATTTCGGCACGTCCAACTCGACCGTCGCGCGCGGATCGGCGCTGGTTCCGGTCGAGGGCGACAAGCTCACCATTCCGAGCTCGATCTTCTTCGATTTCGAGGAGGGCGGCGTGCGCTTTGGCCGCGAGGCGCTGCGCGCCTATGTCGAAGGGACCGACGGGCGGCTGATGCGCTCATTGAAGAGCGTGCTCGGCCATCCGCTGCTCGACGAGACCGTGCGCATCAAGCGCAAGGCCTATACTTATGGCGACATTATCGGCCTCCTGGTGGCGCATCTGAAGCGCGCCGCCGATGCGGCGGCCGGCGCCGACGTCACCCATGTGGTGATGGGCCGGCCGGTGCGCTTCGTCGACGACGATGCGGGCGCCGACGCCAAGGCGCAGGACGCGCTGGAGCGCATCGCCCGCGCGCAGGGCTTTGCCCATGTGGAGTTTCAATATGAGCCGATCGCCGCGGCGCTTGACTATGAGCGGACGGTCGCCGAGGAGCAATATGCGCTGATCGCCGACATCGGCGGCGGCACCTCGGATTTCTCCATCGTGCGCGTCTCGCCGCAGGGCGCGGCCCGGACCGACCGCAGCGCCGATGTGCTCGCCAATCAGGGCGTGCATATCGGCGGCACCGATTTCGACCGGCTGCTGAGCATGAAGGCGGTGATGCCGCATTTCGGCCTCGCCAGCGAGACCAAGAGCCATTTCGGCGGCAAGATCCTGCCCGTGCCCAACGGCTATTTCGTCGATCTCGCCACCTGGCACCGGATCAATCTGCTCTACACGCAGGAGGTCGCGCGCGAGCTCGCCGATCTCGAGAAGCGCTCGCTGACGCCGCAGCTGCTGCGCCGGCTGCGCGAGGTGATCGAGGCGCGCCACGGCCATACGGTGGCGCTCGGCGTGGAGGCGGCCAAGATCGCGCTTTCGGCGCAGGAGCGCAGCGCCATCGATCTCTCCGAGATCGAGCCGGGTCTCGCCATAGAGACGACGCGCGGCGATCTCCAGGCGGCGGTGGAGACCCGCCTCGCCTCGCTGCGCGCGGCGAGCGCCGAAACCCTGGCGCAAGCCGGGATCGCGGCGGAGCGCATCGACGCCATCTTCCTCACCGGCGGCTCGACCGCCATTCCCGCCGTGCGCGAAGCGGTGACGGCGATCGCGCCGCGGGCGAGGGTGGTCGAGGGCGACATGTTCGGCAGCGTCGGGCTCGGCCTGGGGCTCGATGCGGCGCGGCGGTTTTTGTGAGGCGGAGGCTCGCTCAGGTCAGAAAACCGCCCGCATCGGCGATGGCGGCGGCGTCCCGCGCTCCGTGCAGCACCCGCACAATCAGGATTTGATCTTCCGTGGGAAGATAATAGACGGCATAGCCGCCATGGAAAGTCACTCGCAACCCAGCGGCGAGTTGGCGTCGGTCGGCGCCCGATAGCGGAAAGTCCTGCAAACGGTGAAAGACGGCGTAGATTTTTTCGAGCAAGCGGGTCGCTGTCGCTTCCGAGCTGTCGTCCGCGACATACGCCCAGATTTCCGCGAGGTCGGCTTCCGCCGTGTCGGTCAGGCGGAGGTCGAGCGGTCGGCTAATAGCTTCCTCCCTCTGGCGATGATGCTGGCGGCGTCGAATGTCTTCATGCGGCCTGCGGCCACATCGGCGAGGCCTTTGTCGATGTCGGCCCTCAGCGCTTCGAGTTCCTGAAGCTGCAAGGCGCGCTTCAGCTTCCAATCGCGCAATGCGGCGCGGATGACTTCGCTCGTGGACGCATAGTCGCCGCCTTCGACCGCGCTCTTGATGGCCGCCGCCATGTCGGTCGGCAGCGTGATGGTCAGTCGCTCGACGCCAGCCATAGCCAAGCCTCCTGTATAACGGAGTTCATACTTTATCATATGTGTGATGCGCCTGCGAGGAAACCCGCCGAATCATCCCGAATCATCGAGGGCGACATGTTCGGCAGCGTCGGCCTGGGCCTCGCGCTCGACGCGGCGCGGAGGTTTTCGTGAGGCGGCAAAGAGCTGTAGCCGTCGGGACGTCCCCACATGACCCGAAACGGACCTTGATCCTTTGCCGTCAGCCGGGGAATATTCGTGTGTCGCTAAGCCGCCTGCAACAATACCTCAGTCTCACGATCAAGAAGCCAATCACGATCGTAGTGCGCCGACATAGGGCTGAGTCTGAACTGGGCGGCTATTTCGTCTCGCAATTCCACCAAAGGAGGCAGTTCATTATCATTCACAGATTCAAGCTGGATAAGTGCAAGCTCGACCCTTCCAATGGCCGCGTAGGAGTGTGATAGCAGTAAGCGTGAGATAACGTTATCTGATTGCCCAATAAGGGAGATTGCCTCATCAAAGCTCTGCATGCGAACTTTTGTGGCCGCCATGGCATTCATGAAATACTGTCTATTTCTATAGAACGGGCTTTCGGACGCGCCCTTGGAAAAAATCTTGAGAGCTGCGTCAAATTCGCTCCTCTTCAAGTGCATCATGCCTCTGATGTGAAACGCGACCCATTCAGACAGTGTACTCGGTGCGCGAGTGGGCAGCAATGCCAGTGCTTGATTAAAATCTCCTCTTATAGCGAAGATGGCCGCTCTGGCGAAACGAGCGTACGCGTAGTCAGGCCTGATTGCTAATACCCGATCGTAAGCTTTTAGCGCTTCATCATAGGACCCTAGCGACTTAAGTATATTCGCCCTCCCGCTCAATGCAGCAAGGTCGTACTTAAAGACATAGACGATCCGGTCAAACTCTTGGAGTGCGTCTTCAAACCTGCCCGCAGAACGCAGCGTGTTCGCGAACCCAATCCTAATTCTTGCGTCGTATTGAAAACGCTTACCTGCATCTTCGTAGGTAATAAGCGCGAGCTCTAAGTCACCTTTCTCTCGATATACGTCACCCAAACCGCAATAAGCAGTCGGTTCATAGGGAAATCGCCTTTTGGCTTCGATGTAAGCATCACGCGCTTCGTTTAGTTTTCCCATCGTGCGCAAGACATCCGCCCTACCACAAACAGGGACGGGTTCCTCATCAAACTCCAAAATCGCTTGATCGTAAGCCGCTAACGCTTCGTCAAGACGACCCAAATTTTTCAAAACGTCTGCCCGGCCTGAGCTAGCGACGACTTGGTTCTCGAAACTTTTCATCACCTCGTCGTAGGCTTCCAAAGCCTCAGCGTAGCGAGACATGTCCGTCAATACTGCTGCACGCCCGCAACGCAACACGCTTTGATCAGGAAACCTTGTTATAGCTTCCTCGTACGAGCTTAGGGCATCTTCTAAACGTCCCATTTTACGCAGAATTTCTGATTGTAATGCCCATGACCCTGGGATTTCAGGATCATCCGCATGCTCCTGAACGATTTTCTCACTTAGGTTTAGGGCCTCTTCCAAGTACCCGGTAGCGGCGAGGACCTTAGCGATGCCATTCTTTCCACGCCGAACGGAACCCCAGCTGATCGCAGCCTTGTATTCACGGTCGGCGTCATTGAATCGGTATTGGGAAAAATAGACATCGCCAGCCTGCCCATGGGCCCACGCGTCCTCGGGTGCAATTTGAATCGCGCGCTCCACCCACTCTAGCTGTAGAATTGGATTTCCCAGACGTCTTGCTTCTTGAGCCAGAGAGCAAAGCGACTTTGCGGCAAATACGGGCTTCCCATTGCCCAGCTGCCATTTCACCAACTGTTCAGCAAAAGCACGGGCTCTTACGTGATTTCCCCGCTCTAATTGTTGGACGATAGCTGATTTTTGCGTATCAACACTGAGTATGACGCTATGTACTGGACGGTACGAGTAAACGTCATCTTTAACGCGATCGTCGAGCGCCTCCTCGCGCTTATCGTGCGTTTTCTTTGCCTTTTTAAGCGTTTTTCTGTCGACGAATCGTTCAGTCCATCTGCGAATAATTTCACGACTATTTGCTTGATTTTTTAAATTAAAATAGCAATTTGCAATCGCAATGCTTGCCTTCTCAGGCTCTTTTATCGCAATAACCAAATCTCTGAAAGATCCAAGTAGTATTGCCGCACGCTCGGCGCGGCACCTATTAGCGTTGCCCTGGAATACGTCATCTGGTATTTCTTCCCATGCTTTTCGGACAGAAATAATCTGCTCGTGGAGCATTATTAGATTTTGGACTACATCAGGAATGCAGCCCTCCGACGAAAAAAATGCTTCAATCTCTTCGAGCTGGCCGTTATCAGGGAGCCCGATGGCGAAAACCGTATTCTCGATGCTTTCTTTGACGCTTGGGTCTCGCGATAGCTCTGTAAGGAAAGTAGCAGCGCGAACTCGGGCGTCACGATCCTCGCCCTGGTCGAGGGCTATCTGGAGCATCCTAAAGCTCCTATCGATGTTCCATTTCACCAACAAGCGCTCGAAAGCCTGCTGCTCAGTGGTACCTTTGAGGTACTCCACGTCGTAAGCGTCGCCAAACAGCCGAGGGAGTGAACCGCGAGAGATTGGGTGTCGCTCGGCCGGGCGCGCGGCATCCACGAAACTGACGTTCGATCCATCGACGAAGGCGACCCGAGCGGCGACGCCTGAAACCATAGCATCCATCAACGTAGCTCCAGTGTCGCGCCAAGCTCTATAAGCTTCCTTCCCAGCCGCTTTAGAATTTCACGGTCTTCTCTAGTAGCAGCTTTTGGGCCAAGAACCTTTGCTACCGCATATTTGTTCAATGCCCCGTAAATGTGGACTTCGATGAAATCACTGTTCCCTGTACCGCCGCCGTCCCTTGCCAGGATTGCCGGGAACTCAACGTCTGCTGTATCGGGTGTAAGCTCCACATGAAGCTTTGCCTGGGCCAAAAGATTGCGCTCTGACCAGATTGCCCGATACCCTTGCGGGATCGGTTTAGTTAACAGCCAATTCAACCTTTCGGCAAGATCGTAGGGATTGCCCTCAAAAACCGAGGCTCGACGAGAAATGGTGGCCTCCTTCAACACCAGGGTGTAGGCACCGTATCCGGACATCCCCGCGCCATCCAAAGTCAGAGAGGCGAATACAATTTCCGCGTGAAAATTCGGGAACAGCGCGGCCTCGACCTGCGTGCGCGTGAGATCCCATTCATTTTCTTCAGCAACCCTTGCGCCGGAAGCGAGTTGCTTATGGTAACTAGTGTACGTTCGACCGTCCTCAACCAGGTCCTGAACAATACCAAGCGGACGAGCGATCACAGCGTGAGAGCGGAGAACCGCCGCACCAAAGCGTGCTAGGATTTCTTCGCAACCTCTCGCTTTGGATGATACCGCCGCGTCTCGAACGCGCCGGGAAAGCGCGGCTTTTTCGGATTCGGACTCAGCGAGCCTGACATTCGGTGCGCCGTTATCCTCTCCACAAGCTTGGCAATCGCGCTTCTCCGCAGGCACGGGAGTATTGCAATTCCAACAATTGATGCGCATCCAAGCTCCTATCGCCTTCCGAAAATATACAGCTTCTGCTGTTCGACGACTTCCGCCGCAGCCCGCTGGCGACAATCGCGCACCGCTATAGCCCGGCGAGTCACGCGCTCGGAGTTGAGCGGCGCTAGCAGCGGCGTTTGGTTCTCTTGTTAGGCCGATGAAATGGTTCCTTTGATAGGCTCTAACTGCACCCTGGGGAACCATAGAAGCCGCGTAGCGTCAACTCAACTTTGCAAGGGTAATTGAACAAGCCCGACGCGCTGACGCGCGCATATGGCTCGATGCTCATTTCCGTGGCCGGACCAGCGCTGGGCGACTTCGCGGAGGATTGAACAATGTCCGCTCCTGGCGCTTGGCGGTCGTTCAAACCGACCCCCCCCTCACCCCGGCCCTTGCTTCCCCCAGCCGCCCTCGAATAGTTTGGCGCCCGTGAATCACACCCCAGCCGAGCAGCCGAATCGATGACCATCCGCTTGCACCAGGGCGATCTGCCGGACGGCGCCGATCTCGGGCCCGTCGTCGCCATCGACACCGAAACCCTCGGCCTCAACCCGCATCGCGACCGGCTGTGCCTCGTGCAGCTCTCCGGCGGCAATGGCGACGCCGATCTCGTGCGCATCGCCCCGGGGCAGACGCGCGCGCCCAATCTCGAGGCGCTGCTGGCGAACCCTAATGTGCTGAAGCTGTTCCATTTCGGCCGCTTCGACATCGCCGTCATGGCCAAGACCTTCGGGGTCATGGCCGAGCCGGTCTATTGCACCAAGATCGCCTCCAAGCTCATTCGCACCTACACCGACCGCCACGGGCTGAAGGACCTCGTGCGCGAATTGCTCGGCGTCGAGATCTCCAAGCAGCAGCAATCGTCGGATTGGGGCGCCGATACGCTCTCCGACGCGCAGCTCTCCTACGCCGCCTCCGACGTGCTCTATCTCCATGCGCTGCGCGAGAAGCTCGACGTCATGCTGGCGCGCGAGCATCGCACCGACCTCGCCGCGGCCTGCTTCGCCTTCCTGCCGATGCGGGCGCGGCTCGATCTCGCCGGCTGGCCGGAGATCGACATCTTCTCGCATGAATGACGCCTCGGAAACGCCACGAGGCGATCCCTCCATGGACGTTTCGATTCGCCCGAGGCCTTCCATGAGCGACGACGCTGTCTCCCCCTCCGGTCTCGACCGGCTCGACGGCCTCATCGCCGCGCGTCCGGACGCCATTCCGGAAGCGCGGCGCCATACGCAGCGCGTCGCGCGGCTGCGCCGCTTCCTCATCTGGGGCAGCGCCGGAATCGTCGTCGCGGCGCTCCTCGGCGCGCTCGTGCGCTCGCTCAGCTTCCTGCCGGTGAATCTGTCCTTTTCCCGCATCGTGACGCAGGGGACGCGCATCACCATAGAGAGTCCGAAGCTCGTCGCCTATCGCAAGGACGGGCGCCCCTATGAGCTCCGGGCGCGCACCGCCGTGCAGGATCTGGATCATCCCGACATCTATGAATTGAACGAGCTCGAGGTGCGGATCACCAATGACTCCGACGGCGTGATCATCCTCACCTCGCAGAGGGGCGTCTATGACGGGGGCAAGGACGAGGCGGCGCTCAGCGGCGACGCTCATATCTATGACGGGACGCGCTTCGACATGAAGACCGCTGCGGCGACGATCGATTTCCGCGGCGGGCTCGTGACCTCGACCACGCCGACGACGCTGATGCTCGACGAGTCGGTGGTCACGGCGCAGGCTTGCGAATTTTCGCAGACCGAGAAGCGCGCCACCTTCACCGGCGCCGTCCATACGACCTTCCCGGGCGACGAGGATGCGCCGCCCGAGGCGACCGAAAGGCTGTTCCCCGTGAGAGACGCCCCCGAGACAGACGCGCCGATGAGAGACGCCGCCCCATGAAAGCCGCTGCTATGCGAGACGCCCCTATGCGAGGCTTTGCTCGCCCGCTCGCTCTCGCGCTGGCGCTGCTCGCGGCCGGCGTTCCGGCGCTGGCCAAGGGCCGCTCCGGCGGCATTCTGCCGGGCGCGAGCGGCAAGGACCCGGTCGACATAGACGCCGGCAAGCTCGATTATTTCGACAAGGAGCAGCGGCTCGTCTATTCGGGCGGCGTGATCGTCGTCAACGGCCCCTCGACGCTGAAGGCTTCGCGACTGACCATATTGCTCGACAAGGCGAAGGAGGGCGAGCAGACGACCGGAAGCGACCGCGTCCGCCATATCGACGCCGAAGGCCCGGTCACGCTCGTGTCCAAGGATCAGATCGGCGTCGGCGACCACGCCTCCTACGACCGCGGCGAGGACAAGATCTATCTCACCGGCAATGTGACGCTGACCCAGGGCGACAATATCGCCAAGGGCGACAAGCTCGTCTATGAGGTCGGCTCCGGCCATGCGACGATGATGGGCGAGCGCGTGCGCAGCCTGTTCACGCCCGGCGAGGCCAAGGGCGACAAGGACGCGAAGTCCAAGCGCAATTGACGGGCGCCTCGAGAGCGAGCCTGAAGGCTCGCGGTCCGGGGACCGCGCCTGGACCGCGAGCCTTCAGGCTCGCTCTTTCACCCCGTCAAATCGCTCATCTCACCGCTGATAGGTCCCGATCAGCAGCGCCTCGGCGAGCACCAGGGATTTCGCCGCCGCCTGCTCCACCTCCTCGCAGGTCGGATCGGCGCGCGGGACGCGCAAGGTGGGAACCGAGAGCGCCAGCAGGCGAAAATGATAATGATGCACGCCGTGGCGCGGCGGCGGGCAGGGACCGCCATAGCCGGAGCGGTCGAAATCATTGATCGCCTGCTTATATCCCCGCCCCGGCCCGGCGCGGCCGGAGCCCTCCGGCAGGCCGGAGCTCGCCGGCGAAAGATCATAGACCGCCCAATGCCGCCATGTGCCGGCGGGCGCGTCGGGATCGTCGCACAGCAGGACGAAGCTCTTCGTCTGCGCCGGAGCGTCGCTCCATTCGAGCGCGGGCGAGACATTCTCGCCGTCGCAGGTGAATTTTTTCGGGATCTCCGCCCGCTCGGCGAAAGCCGGCGATCGTAGCCGCATCGCGCGTCTCCTCTATTCGGCGCCGAGCGCCCGCTCCGCCGGAGCGAAGGGAAGCTCATGCGCCGCCGCCACCGCGGCGTTGACGATCTCGCCCTCGAAAATCTCGAGCCCGGCGCGAAGATGCGGGTCCTCGCGCAACGCGCCGAGACCGTGATCGGCGAGCGCCAGCACATGCGGCAGCGTCGCGCTGGCGAGCGCGAAGGTCGCGGTGCGCGGCACGGCGCCCGGCATGTTGGCGACGCAATAATGCACGATCCCGTCGACCACATAAGTCGGATCGGAATGGGTGGTCGGATGCGAGGTCTCGCAGCAGCCGCCCTGATCGATCGCCACATCGACGATGACCGCGCCGGGCTTCATGCCGGATAGCATCTCGCGCGTCACCAGCTTCGGCGCCGCCGCGCCCGGCAGCAGCGCCGCGCCGATGACGAGATCGGCGCGCTTCGTCAGCTCGGCGATCGCCGTCGGCGTCGAGAAGATCGTCTTCGCCGCATTGCCGAAGCGCGCCTGCAGCCGGCGCAACGGCTCGCCGGAGCGGTCGGCGACGGTGACGCTCGCGCCCATGCCGAGCGCGATCATCGCCGCCTGCGTCCCGACAACGCCGGCGCCGAGCACGAACACCTCGGCCGGCGGCACGCCCGGCGCGCCGGCGAGCAGCACGCCACGCCCGCCGAATAGCTTTTCCAGCGTGCGGGCCCCCGCCTGCGGCGCCAGCCGCCCGGCGATCTCCGACATGGGCGCGAGCAGCGGCAGGCCGCCGAAGGGCGAGGTCACCGTCTCATAGGCGATGCAGGCGGCGCGCGAGCGCATGAGATCGAGCGTCAGCGCGCGATCGGCGGCGAGATGCAGATAAGTGAAGAGGATTTGTCCGGGCCGCAGGCGCGCGCGCTCGCTCGGCTGCGGCTCCTTCACCTTCACGATGAGATCGGCCGTCGCGAAAATCTCCGCCGGCCCCTCGACCATTATCGCGCCCGCCGCCTCATAATCGGCGTCCGAGAGCCCGGCGCCCGCGCCGGCGCCGCGCTCGACGAGCGCGACATGGCCGCGCTGGCGCAGCTCGAAGACGGCGGCCGGCGTCAGCGCCACGCGAAACTCATTGTCCTTGATTTCCTTGGGCGCGCCGACGCGCATCGTGAGCCTCCATTCATCGCCGCGGCGTGAAGCGATCGAGAATGGCGATCACCTCCGCGTCGTCGATCTGGCGAAAATCCGCATAGAAGAAACCGATCGCGCCGAAATCGCGATATTGCTCGAGACAGAGGATCTCGTCGGCGTCCTCGCGCAAGGCGTCCAGCGCCTCGGTCGGTCCGACGGGCACGGCGAGCAGCAGCTTCTTCGGCCGCAGCGCCCGCACGGCGCGCAGAGCGGCGCGCGTGGTGGCGCCGGTGGCGACGCCGTCGTCGACGACGATCGCCAGCTTTCCGGCGACATCGGGGCGCTGCCGGCCGCCGAGATAGAGCGCGCGGCGGCGCTCGATCTCCGCCTGCTCGCGCGCGCGGATGGCGTCGAAGGCGCCCGGCGAAATATCGGCGAGCGCGATCACATCCTCATTGCGCACGATGGTCGGCGCGCCGCCGTCGGCGACGGCGCCCATCGCGAGCTCGGGCTGAAAGGGAACCCCGATCTTGCGCACCAGCACCAGATCGAGCGGCGCATTCAGCCGCTCGGCGATCTTCGCGGCGACCGGCGCGCCGCCGCGCGGCAGCGCGAACACCACCGCCTCCTCGCCCCGATGGCTGGCGAGCGCATCGGCGAGGCGGAGACCGGCGTCGGTTCGGTCACGAAACGGCATGGCCGGCTCGATATAGGCGCCGCCCCCGCCTTTGCGAAGAGCCCCGGCTCATGACGGCGCCCGCTCTCCCTGCGGCTTCACCGCGCACGCCTGCGGGCCGTCGTCGGCCTCCTCCTCGCGATAGATGACGCGCGCGCCGAGATCGAGCCGATCGAAGCCGTCGCCTTCGACGCTATTGCGGTGAAAATACAGCTCGCGTCCGTCGGAGCCTTCGAGGAAGCCGTAGCCGTCCTCGCGCATCAGCCGCCGCACCACGCCGGCGGCGGGCTCGACGTGCTGCTTGACGCGTCCCTCCATGCGGCGAACCTGATCCTGCAACCGCCGCCGCGCGCGCTTGAACGCATCGTCGAGCGCGAAATCGAAATCCTGGAAGCGCTCGTCCTCGGGCGGCGTGCGCTCGACGACCGCCTCGCGTCCATCGGGCAGCGCGAGGCGGATGTTCACCTCATAGAGTCCGCCGGTGCGATGGCGCCCGCCCGGCGCCTTGACCACGACGCGGCAAGCGGTGACGCGGCCGCAGCGCGTCTCCAGCTGATCGATATGACGCTCGATGCGCGCGCGCATCTGAGGCGTCGCCTCCAGTCCCTGAAAGTCGATTTCCGGCGTCGTCTGCATGGGCGGCCCTCCCTTCTCGCTCGCGTCGAATTGATTCACCTTGGCGGCGCCGAAGCGCAAAAACCGGCGTCGTTTCGAGGACGGCGCAATAGATAGATAGGGCGGGCGAGGGGCGCCTCGCAGCGGCGCCGCGTCGCTGCGACCGCGAGCGAAA
This sequence comes from Methylosinus trichosporium OB3b, assembly GCF_002752655.1. Classification (NCBI taxonomy): domain Bacteria; kingdom Pseudomonadati; phylum Pseudomonadota; class Alphaproteobacteria; order Hyphomicrobiales; family Methylocystaceae; genus Methylosinus; species Methylosinus trichosporium. The sequence goes on from NZ_CP023737.1 coordinate 2,495,522, forward strand.
GGGTGCGCCATGACGACGCTGGTTCGCAGATCGGAGGTCGCCGTCGGCTCACGCCGATTGGGCGGCGCGCTGGAGCTTCCCGACAATCCGAGCGGCCTCGTGCTGTTCGCGCATGGCAGCGGCTCGTCGCGCTACAGCCCGCGCAACGCCTTCGTGGCCGAGGCGCTGCTGGCGCGCGGCTTCGCGACTCTGCTCATGGATTTGCTGACCCGCAACGAGGCGCGCGACCGGCGCAATGTGTTCGATATTCCACTGCTCGCCGGGCGCGTCGTCGAGGCGATCGACTGGATCATCGCCGAGCCCGCGCTCGCCGAGCTGCCGATCGGCCTCTTCGGCGCCAGCACGGGCGCGGCCGCCGCTCTCGCCGCCGCCGCGCAGCGTCCGGAGCGCGTCGGCGCCGTCGTCTCGCGCGGCGGTCGCCCCGATCTCGCCGGCGAGGATCTCGCGCGCGTCACGGCGCCGACTCTGCTCATCGTCGGCGCGCTCGATTACGAAGTGCTGGAGCTCAATCGTCAATCACAGGGACTCCTGCACGATTCGCGGCTCGACGTCGTGCCCGGCGCGACGCATTTGTTCGAGGAGCCCGGGACGCTGGAGCGCGTCGTCGCGCTGGCCGCCGATTGGTTCGCCGAGAAGCTGCCGCGACGCGGCGAGGACTCATGACGACGCTGGCGATGACGCAGCCGTTTCTGCGCCGCTTGTTCGAGCGTCTCGACTCCGCGCCGCAACCGGTCGGTGCGGAGGCCGAGCGCGTGCTCGCGCAATGGCGGGCGGCGCGGCGCGGAGTCGCGCCGCCGCTCGCCACCTGGATCGCGTCGCCGCGCGGCGGCTTCGTCTTCCGCAAAAGAGAGGGCCAGCGCGACTATGAGCTGCTGAGCGGCGCGGAGGCGCTGGCGCCGCTGCTGTCGTCGAGCGAAAGCGCGCGGCTTTCTGCTTGCGCCGATCGCCGCGCCGCCGTCCGTCTGCGCCGTCTCTTCGATGAAGCGCTGCGCATCGGCGAGCCCGTGCTCGCCATCTTCACGCTCGTCGAGCAGGGACGCGACATAGCCAGCGTCGAGCTGATCGCGGCGCCGCTGGCGCTCGCCGATGGCGCGCTCGGCGCCGTCGCCGGCGCGCTGTCGGTCAGCCGCTTTATTTTCCCGGCGCCGGCGCGGCCGATGCGCGCGCCTGCGCAGCCGGGCCTCGTTCTGTTCGCGCTCGGCTCCAGCGCAACTCTCGGCGAGCAGGTCGCGCGCGAGATTGGAATCGAGCTGTCGCCGCATGAGGAGCGGCGCTTCGAGGACGGCGAGCGCAAGATCCGTCCGCTCGCCGACGTGCGCGGCCGCGATGTGCAGATCGTGACGAGCCTGCATGGCGAAGCCGGCGAGACCGGCGCCGACAAGCTGCTGCGTCTCCTCTTCTTCATCGGCGCCTTGCGCGACGCCGGCGCGGCCAAGACGACGGCGATCACGCCCTATCTCTGCTATGCGCGCAAGGACCGCCGCACCAAGCCGCGCGATCCGGTCACGACGCGCATGGTCGCGCAATTGCTCGAGGCGATCGGCGCCGATGCGGTCGTCACCATCGACGCGCATAATGTCGCCGCCTTCGAGAACGCCTTTCGCATCGAGGCCGTGGCGCTCGACGCGCAGGCGCTGCTGGCGCGGCATTTCGTTCAACGCATCGGCGATGCGCCGGCCGCCGTCGTCTCGCCCGATCTCGGCGGCGAGAAGCGCGCCGAGCTGTTCCGCCTGCGGCTCGAGGCGACGCTCGGGCGCCCGATCGCCAAGGCCTTCATGGACAAGCATCGCAGCATGGGCCAAGTGAGCGGCGAGATTTTCGCCGGCGACGTCGCCGGACGAACCGCCATTGTTCTCGACGATCTCATCAGCGGCGGCGGCACCATGGCGCGCGCGGCCGCCGCCTGCCGCGCCAATGGCGCCGCGCGCATCCTGCTCGCCGCGACGCATGGCCTGTTCGCGCGCGGCGGCGCGACGCTGCGCGATGTCGAGGTCGACGAGATCGTCGTCACCGATTGCGTTCCGATCGCCGCCGATGTCGCGACGGCTTTCGGCGCGAAGCTCACCGTGCTCGGCGTCGCTCCGCTGCTCGCGCGAGCGATCGAACGGCTGCATGGCGGCGGCTCGATCGACGATCTGCTGGAGCGAGGACCATGATGCGCAATGTGACGCGCGCCGGTGCGCTGTTCATCGATCTCTATGAAATCGCCATGCTGCGCGGCTATTTCGAGCTCGGCATGGCCGAGCGGCCAGCGACCTTCAGCCTGTTCGTGCGTCGCCTGCCGCCGTCGCGCAACTTCCTTCTCGCCTGCGGCCTCGCCGATCTTCTGCGCGACATCGCCGCTTTTCGCTATGACGACGCGCAGCTGCGCTATCTCGCCTCGCTCGGTTTCCCTCATGATTTTCTCAACTTCCTCGCACGTCTGCGCTTCACCGGCGATATTCGCGCCATGCCGGAGGGCGCGCCCGTCTTCGCCGAAGAGCCGATCGTCGAGGTGACGGCGCCCATAGCGCAGGCGCAGGCGCTGGAGACATTGATCATCAATCGCATCGGCCTGCAGACGATGCTCGCCTCGAAAGCCGCGCGCGTCGTCGCGGCGGCGCGCGGCCGCGCGGTCGTCGATTTCGGCGCACGCCGCGCGCAGGGTTTCGATGCGGCGCTGGACGGCGCACGCGCCTTCTACATCGCCGGAGTGGCGGCGACCTCTCTGCTCGCCGCCGGCCGCGCTCATGACATTCCCGTCGCCGGCACGATGGCGCACAGCTTCATCGAAGCCTGCGCGTCGCAAAGCGAAGCGTTCCGCGCCTATGCGCGGCTCTTTCCGCGCACGACTCTGCTCGTCGACACTTACGACACGATCGGCGGCGTGCGCGACGTGATCGCGCTCGCAAGCGAGATGGGCGCGGATTTCGACATCGGCGCCATCCGCCTCGATTCCGGCGATCTCGACGCCTTGTCGCGGCAGGCGCGCCGGCTGCTCGACGACGCTGGCCTCGCGCATATTCGCATCGTCGCGAGCGGCGGTCTCGATGAAGCGCGCATCGAGCGCCTGGCCGCGGCGAATGCGCCGATCGACATGTTCGGCGTCGGCACAGACATGTCGGTCTCGGGCGACGCGCCGGCGCTCGACATCGCCTATAAGCTCGTGGAATTCGAAGGGCGCGGCTGCATGAAGCTGTCGCCGGGCAAGCGCAGCCTGCCCGGCCGCAAGCAGGTGTTTCGCGGCTTTCACGACGGCGTCGCCGCTTTCGACGTGATCGCCCGTGAAGGCGAGAGCTCGAGCGGCGTCGCTCTATTGCGCGAGGCGATGCGCGCGGGCGAAGCGCTGGAGCCGTCGCCCAGCCTCGAGCAGATCCGCACCCATGCGCGCGAGGCGATCGCCACTCTTCCCGCCGGCTGCCGCGCGCTCTCGCCTTCGTCCTATCCGGTCACCATCAGCGGCGCGCTGGCGCGCTACGAACGCGAGGTGATGTCGAAGATCGCCGCATCCTCTCAGCCGATCGCGGCCATGCGGGTTGCGGCGAGCTGCAGATAGCGGGCGGCGAGCGGCGCCCATTTCTCTTTTTGGCGCGGATGCGGATCGAAGAGATGCGCGAGCGCGAGCCGCGCGCGCAACATGGCGCGGCAGGCGCCATAGAGCGCGACCAGCGCCGGCGCCGGCGCATCGCCGAGCCGCGCCGACGTCGCCTCCAGGAGCCGCGGCCCCAGATCGCCAGCGCCGAGCAGCGCGCATTCCAAGTCGAGAAAAGCCAGCTCGTCGAAAGGATCGACCTGACGCAGGTCGTGATTGAACTCGAGACAATCGAATATGGCGATGGGGTCGGTGAAGCAAATATGCTCGGGACGCAGATCGCCATGTCCGTCGATGACGCGGCCCGCGCGCACGCGCTGCTCGAGCGTCGGCGTGAATGCTGCGAGCATGGCGTGCAGACGATCGAGCAGAGCAGGGCTCGAAGGCTCGCAGAGCGTCAGCACACGCCGCGTCTCCTCGTGCTCGCGAAAAAATCTCGCGACATATTCTGCTGGCGTCATCGTCGTGCGTTCCGCGCAGGCGTAGAAGCTCGCCAGCGTTTCAGCGAGCGCGGCGATCTGCCCTGTCTCGAGCCGACCCTCGACGATGAGACGATCGAGCATGAGCCGTTCCGGAAGGCGCCGCATCTCGACGAGCCAGTCGACGACGGCGCCCTCGCCGCGCAGCGCCAGATCGCCGGATGGCGCGAGCGTCAGCGGAATAACATCGAGATAGACGCCGGGCGCGAGGCGGCGGTTGAGGCGCAGCTCCTCGCGACAATCGGCCGCGCGCGCAGGAACCGTCGAAAAATCGAGGAAAGTGAAGCGCACTGGCTTCTTCAGCTTATAGACGCGCTCTCCCGCGAGGAACACATAGGACATATGTGTCTCCATGACGTCGACGCGCGCGGGGACGGGCGCATAGGCCGAAGGCTGCGCGAGGCGCCGAATTTTGTCGGCAATCGCGACATCGGCAAGTCCGGCTCTGTTCTGGCTCGAGGACATGGCTCCGCGGGAGGCTGAGGTGATGACGCAATCGAAGATAGGGCTGCGCATGAGCGACGCTCTATTGATCGTCGATCTGCAGCGCGACTTTTGCGCCGGCGGCAAGCTCGAGGTTCCGGGCGCCGAGGAGATCGTGCCGATCGTCAATGCGCTCGCCGCGGAGGCGCATGCGCGAGGCGCGCTCATCGTCGTCTCGCGCGATCTGCATCCGGCCGATCATCTGAGCTTCGCCGCTTTCGGCGGCGATTGGCCGCAGCATTGCGTGCGCGGCACGCGCGGGGCGGAGCTGCATCCCGGCTTGCATCTGCCCGAGGGCGCGCTGTTCGTCGCCAAGGCGCGGCGCGCCGAGCGCGAGCAAGCCTCCACCTTCGACGCGACCGGCCTCGCCGAAGAGCTGCGCCGGCGCTCCGTCGAGCGCATCTTCATCGTCGGCCTCGCCGAGGACGTCTGCGTGAAGGCGAGCGCGATCGACGCCGCGCGACTCGGCTTCGCCACCCATGTGCTGCGCGCCGCGACGCGGCCGGTGACGCCCGAAGGCGGCGCGCGTGCGCGCGCGGAGATGCGCGCGGCCGGGGTGATGGTGATCGAGGCGTGAGAGCGCCCCATATCAGGCGCGGTGTGGACCGCGAGCCTCCGGGCTCGCTTCGTCGGGGCCAACATGCGAGGACGCTATGCCGGAGATCAACACGGACAAGGTCTGTTTCGTCATCGTCAAGGCGCGGGAGATCGAGGCGGAGGACGAGGGAATGCAGCCGGACGCCTCCAATCCGTCGGACGATAAATTCGTGAGCGTGCTCACCGAGGCGGGCTATTCGCCGAACCGGCGCGAGCTCGCCGAATTCATCGAGGCGATGGATGTCGACGAGCAGGCGGAGCTGGTGGCGCTCGCCTGGGTCGGCCGCGGCGATTTCTCCGCCGAGGAATGGGACACGGCGGTCATCGAGGCCAAGGAGCGGCGCAAGGGGCCGACCTCCCGCTATCTGATCGGCATTCCGCTGCTGGCCAGCTATCTCGAAGCCGGCCTCGACGCCTTCGACGAAGGCTGCGAAGGCTTCGAGGAGGATCGACAATAGCGCGGCTCTCCCCTCCCGCTCGGGAAAGGATGGCGTCCGCGCGTTTTACATTGGGAATCTTCCCCGTCCTTGTCCTATGCTGGCCTCGACTCGAAAAAATTGGCCGAGACGGGAGCAATAATGGAATCGTTCCACTGGGAGGGGTATCGAGAGGCGCTGTTGTTTCTCGCGACGGGCGGGATCATCGCGCCGCTGTTTCATCGTCTGCGCATCAGCCCGATCCTCGGCTTTCTCGCCGCCGGCGCCGCCCTCGGTCCGTTCGGCCTCGGCCGCTTGGCGCATGAGCATGAGTTCCTCGCGGCCTTCACGCTGAGCGACGTCGAGAGCATTTCACGGATCGCCGAATTCGGCCTCGTCTTCTTGTTGTTCACGATCGGGCTGGAGCTCTCCTGGGAGCGCCTCGCGCGCATGCGCGTCCTGGTGTTCGGCCTGGGGCTGGCGCAGGTCCTCGCCTGCGGCGCGGCGCTCTCGGCCATCTCGGTTTATGCGGGCGGCCTCGGCGCGGCGCCCGCCATCATCCTCGGCGCGGCGCTGGCCATGTCTTCGACCGCGATCGTCATTCCGGTGCTCGCCGAGCGGCGGCGGCTCAACCGCGCGGCGGGGCGCGCCTCCTTCGCGGTGCTGCTGATGCAGGACCTGATGGTCGCGCCGCTGCTGTTCCTCGTCTCCTTCCTCGCCGATCCGGAGACGAGCCGACAGGGGATCGGCTCGCTGCTGGCCTTTCTGCCGGCGCTCGCCGCCATGGGACTGCTCATCGTCGCCGGACGCCTGCTGCTGCGGCCGCTGTTCCGGCTGGTGGCGGCGGCGGATTCGACCGAACTCTTCATGGCCGCCTGCCTGCTGGTGATCATCGGCTCGGGCGTCGCCAGCGCGGCGGACGGCTTCTCCATGGGCCTCGGCGCCTTCATCGCCGGCCTGCTGCTCGCCGAGACCGAGTTCCGCCGCGAGATCGAGGTGACGACCGAACCGTTCAAGGGCCTTCTGCTCGGCCTCTTCTTCGTGTCGGTCGGCGCCGGTCTCGATCTCGGGCGTCTCGTGGCCGATCCCGTTCCCGTGCTCGCCATCGCCGGCGGGCTGATCGTGGTCAAGGCGGCGATCACCTTCGGCCTCGGCCGCGCCTTCCGCCTCGAGGCGCCGGTCGCGGCGGAGACGGCGCTGCTGATCGCGCCCGGCGGCGAGTTCGCCTTCATTCTTCTGACGGGCGCCATCGCCGGCGGCCTCGTGCCGCAGCGGCTCGGCAGCGACGCCATGCTGGCGGTGACGCTCGGCATGTTCGTCGTGCCGGCGCTGGGCCGGCTCGGCGAATGGCTGAACCCCGGCAAGCGCAAGCAGGATATCGAGGCCGAATACGGCCATCTCGCGCCCGAGGGCGAAGTCGCCGCGGGCCGCGTCGTCATCGTCGGCTATGGGCGTGTCGGGACGCTGATCGGCGAGATGCTGAGCCGTCACGAGATTCCCTTCGTCGCCATCGACAATTCGGTGACGCTCGTCGCCGAGAAGCGCGACGCCGGCGTCGACATCTTCTGGGGCAATTGCATGCGGCGCGAGTTTCTGCTGCGCTCGGGCGTCGCCCAGGCGCGCGCGCTGGTGGTGACGGTGGAGAAGCCCGAGGCGGCGGAGGAGATCGTCCGCGTCGCCCATGAGGCGCGCGGCGACATGCCGATCGTCGCGCGCGCTCGCGACGCCTCTCACGCGACGCATCTCTACGAGCTCGGCGCCACCGACGCGATCCCCGAGACGATCGAGGCGAGCCTGCAGCTCGCCGAGACCGTGCTGGTCGATGTCGGCGTGCCCATGGGCTATGTGATCGCCTCGATCCACGAGAAGCGCGACGAATTCCGCAAGCTGCTGCAGCCGACCGGCGAGGACGCCCGCCGCAAGCACGCCGCCCGCGCCTCGGTGAAGCTGAAGGAACTGAAGAAGCGGCGTGCGGGGCTGCCGGCGGCGACGCCGCGGGAGCAGGGGGAGGGGACGTAGCTGCAAATTAATTGCTGCACGGCGCCGGCCTTCCGTGATATCTATTATTGATAGCTATCAATGGGGACGGTTATGCACGAGCAGAACAAAGCGACGGCCAAGCTGTTCATGCACGGCCGCAGTCAGGCCGTGCGTCTGCCCAAGGAGTTCCGCTTCGAGGGCAGCCAGGTGCGGGTGAGCCGGATCGGCGACAAGGTGATTTTGGAGCCCATGGAAAAGCCGCCCTTCGACGTGAAGGCGTGGCGCGCGAAGCTCGACGCCTATCTGGACATTGATTTTCCCGAGATCGAAAGGATTCCGCCGCTCGAACCCGACGAAGACGTCACTTTCGACTGACCTCGCCGATGTTTTTTCTCGATACGAATGTCGTGATCGCAGTCATGACGCGCCGCGCGCCCCATCTCGTGGCGCGCATCGAGGCCGAACTCGCGCACGGGACGCCGTTGCTGCTGTCGACGATCGTTCTCTATGAACTCGAATATGGGGCGTGCAAGAGCGCTCATCCCGAGCGAAACCTCGCGCGGATCGGAGATTTCCTCGTCAGCGTCGCGGCTATCGTTCCACTCGACGTCGAGGACGCGCGCGAAGCCGGCGACATCCGAGCATTTCTCGAAGCGAAAGGAACGCCGATCGGCCCCTATGACGTGTTGATCGCCGCCCAGGCGCGACGCCGGCGTATTGCGCTCGTTACCGGCAACCGCCGCGAGTTCGACCGCGTGCCCGGTCTCGTCATGACCGATTGGACCGCCGCCTGATCGCGCCGGCAGCACCGCTGCGATCCACGAGAAGGACGAGTTCCGCAAGCTGCTGCAGCCCAAAGGCGAGGAGGCGCGCCGCAAGCACACCGACCGCGCCTCGGTGAAGCTGAAGAAGCTGAAGAAACGGCGGGCGAACCTGCCGGCGCCGCGGGAGCAGGAAGAGGGGTGAGGAGAGGGCGTTCGAGAATGTGTCAGAAGATGTTGTCGCGGCGTTTATAGATGATCGTACGATTTTCGGCGAAGGGTGGGAGGATGACGGCCTCCCGCCACTTTCGATCGAAGCCCGGTAGGGCCTCGAGGCGCGTCATGAGGTTCTCAAAGCCTGAAATTTCCTCATGAATAGTTCGGATTTGCTCGTCGCCCTCAGGCCCTGCCACGATGTCGCAGCAGACGAGATCGGTGGTGAGTTCGTCTATCTTGTAGGCGACGACGACGCTCACCTCATCGAGTGAGATTTTCTCGGTTCCTTCGGACGTGACGATCGCAAACTCATTCTCGGTGGTTATGATCTTTGGCTTGCACATCGAACGTCCATCCGGGTAGTAACTCGTCGAAGCGCATCGAGACCGACTTCACGCACGGCCGACCGATCGACGAAAAGGGCGCTCCCTTCTCCCGCTCGCGGGAGAAGCTGGCCCGACGAAGTCGGGTCGGATGAGGGTCCGCGCCGGAAAACCCCGATCGAAGTCAATGTGAAGCGACGAAAACCTGGGTGAAACCTCAAGGACCCTCATCCGACCCTCGCTGACGCGCGTCCCTTCTCCCGCAAGCGGGAGAAGGGACGCGCGTCGAGAGTCGGCGCACATTTTACCGACTCAGGTCGCCCGACAACCACAGGTCGGCAGAGAGGCGGCGACGCAGCCCCTACTCCACATCCTCCACCTTCTCCGGTCCGCCGCCGAGCACGCGCTGCGCCAGCGAGGCCTGCATGAAATCGTCGAGCTCGCCGTCCAGAACCTCGGACGGGGTGCCGGAGGTGTGGCCGGTGCGCAGATCCTTCACCAGCTGATAGGGCTGCAGCACATAGCTGCGGATCTGATGACCCCAGCCGATGTCGGTCTTCGACGCCTCGACGGCGTTGGCCTCCGCCTCGCGCTTCTTCAGCTCCATCTCATAGAGGCGCGCGCGCAGCATGTTCCAGGCGGTGGCGCGGTTCTTGTGCTGAGAGCGCTCGGCCTGACAGGCGACGACGATGCCGCTCGGAATATGGGTGATGCGGATCGCCGAGTCCGTCGTGTTGACGTGCTGGCCGCCCGCGCCCGAGGAGCGATAGGTGTCGATGCGGCAATCGGATTCATTGACCTGGATATCGATCTTGTCGTCGACGACCGGATAGACCCAGACCGAGGCGAAGCTCGTGTGCCGCCGCGCATTGGAGTCGAAGGGCGAGATGCGCACGAGGCGATGCACGCCGGACTCGGTCTTGGCCCAGCCATGGGCGTTCATGCCCTTGATGAGCAGCGTGGCCGATTTGATGCCGGCCTCGTCGCCGGACGTCTCCTCGATCACCTCGACCTTGAATTTCTTGCGCTCGGCCCAGCGGGCGTACATGCGGAACAGCATGCGCGCCCAGTCGCAGCTCTCGGTGCCGCCGGCGCCCGAATGCACCTCGATATAGGTGTCGTTGCCGTCGGCCTCGCCCGAGAACAGCGCCTCGATCTGGCGCTCGCGCGCATCCTTCAGCAGCGCCTCAAGCTGGGCGATCCCTTCCTTCTCGGTGTCGGCGTCATTCTCCGATTCGCCGAGCTCGACCAGCGTCAGCGCGTCGTCGAGGTCGCGCTCGAGGCGCGCGATGGCGCCGAGCTGATCCTCGATCTGCGTGCGCTCGCGCATGATCTTCTGCGCGGCGTCGGCGTCGTTCCAGAGGGTGGGGTCCTCGACGCGGGCGTTCAGCTCGGCGAGACGGCGCGTTGCGGTCTCGACGTCAAAGATGCCTCCTCAGCAGTCCCATGGACTGCTCGATCTGTTCTTTCAGCGCAAGCGGCTCGGCGCGCATCTTTTCTCTCTGCTTTTTTGCTTATCTTCCCGCCCGCGCGAATCGCGCGCCGACGAGCCTCGGCTCTTGTCCGAGCCGCCGGTCTTAGATCATGTCGAGGGAAATATGAAGCCCTTGCGCAGCGACGGCGACGCCAGCAGCGTCGCGAGCTGCGCCTGACGGCGGACGCCGGTCTTGGCGAACACGCATTTGAGCTGGGCGCGAACGGTTTCGACCGCCCCCCCACGCTGTTCCGCGATCTGCTCCATGGTGGCGCCTTCCGCTATGCCGCTCGCCACCCGCGCCTCGGCCGCGGTGAGATCGAACAATGCGCGGATCAGATCCCCATCGGGCGCGCAGGGCGCGGCGATCGGCGCGACAATGGCGACGCCGAAGCCGCCGTCGAACAAATCGCGCGCGCGCCCGGTCGCCGGCACGAGATGGACGATGAGCTTCTCGTCCGCCGCGCCTCTCGCCGGAAAGGAGCGCACCGCCGCCGCCGCGGGATCGCGCAGCTCGGCGACGGCGCGTTTCAGCAGCGCATTGGCGGCGGCGTCGCCGAGCGCGAGGCGGTCGCCGGGCAGCCATCGCACATGCGCCGAGCCCTCGATCAGCGCATTGGCCGCCAGCACACGGCCGGAAAGATCGACGATGGCGGCCGGAAGCCCCAGCAGCGCCAGAGCCTCCGCCGCGGCGCGCAGCTGCGCGAGCCGCCAGCGCGCCGCCAGCATTCCGGCCCGCGCCAGATGCGGCCGAAACGCGTCGAGACGCGCAATGGCGTCCGGCCCAAATCGCGGCTGGCCAACGCGACGGTTCATGTGCACGATCACCATGTCCCCGCTCGGCGTGTCGATGCAGGTGGCCGCGGCGAGGCCGAGTCCGGCCGGCGCGCCCCATTCCGCCATCAGCGGATCGGCGAACCATTCTTCCTCGGAGAAGGCTTCCATCGAATCGGCGAAGCCGAAGCGCGCGCCGGCGAAGCCGAGGAGACGCGTGGTGGCCTGGCTGCGCCCGGGTCCGGAGCCGCAAAGCCAATCATCGAGCCCCGGCGCGAGAGCCGCCGAACAGCGCCAGCCGAGCCAAGCGTCCGATCGCCGCGCGAGGATCACGCCGCCCGCGGCGTCGGCGGCGGCGCCGACATCCTCCAGCACCCGCGGCCACAGCTCCGGATCAGCGGCGGCCTCGTAAATCCGATCGATCAAATTCGCGGTCTGCGACATCGGCGTTCAATGAAACTCGTGACAATGCCGTCGACCATAGCATCTTCGCGCCGCCCCGTCGCGGCCGTCTCAATATTTGGCGACGATCGCCGAGAGCATCGGCGCGGCGAAGTGATAATTGACGCCGAGGCGCGCGATCACGCCGTCATAGCGAAAGCGCGTGGTCGCGACATTCAGCACGGCGATCGAGGACGGCGCAGCCGGATTGACGAGCGCGCTCGGGAACGTCGAGACGCGCCGGCTGCCGAGATCATAATAGAGCGCCTCGGTCTTGACGCTCCATTGCGGCGCGAAGCTCCATTCGAAGCCGCCGCCGGCGATCCAGCCGACCCGCGCCGCGTCGAAACTTCCCCAGGCCGGCAGCACCGGATTGTCCGGATGGCCGATCGGGTCCTGCGGATGCCAATGAAATCCGAGCGTCGAGATGGAGCCGAAGGTTCCGCCATAGGCGAGGCCGCCCGTGCCGTAGAACAGCAGCGCAGGATTGAAGAAGTAACCGAAGCGGCCGCGCACCGAGCCGAGCCAGCCGAGGCCGGCGCGCACATCGGCGCGGCCCGCTTGCAGATGCAGCAGCCCGTGCGCGTCGACCTGCGAGGCGAAGCCGTTGGAAGCGCCCGAGCCACGCAGCGTCGAGCCGTCGAAATCGGTCTCGACGCCGAACAAAAAGCCGGCCGGTCCCACATGATTATAGCCGATCTGCGCGCCGCCGATGAACCCGTCCTGCTGCAACGAGGCGAGGCCGGAGACATAGGGCGACGAGAAACCGAAGGGCATGCCGAGCGCGCCGGAGGCCCAATCATAGACGGAATAGCCATAGGTGCGCGCCTCGCTCGTCCCGCCCCACGCCCAGCCGGCGTTGAGGCCGACATAAAGGCCCGCCCAGGAGGAGGGCGGCGGTGGAGGCGGAGCGGGCGGCAGAACGACCGGCGCGGAGCCGAGATCCGCCGCGAGCGCCGGAGCGACGACGGCGACGATGGACAATGCGGCCACAGCGGCGGTCAGCTTCATCGGTTCTCCCCGTGATGCGCCGAGTCGATTCGCTCCTTGTCGATTCGCTCGTTCGGGAAGAGTGCGAGCGTGAGATTCACGCCGCAATTGCGTCGACCACGCAGATGCGCGTCAGTCCAGCGACAGCGGCTCGCCATCCTCGCGCGGCGACGCGAGCGGCTCCAGCGGCGGCTCGCCGCGGGCGCGCTGCGCGGCGCGCTCCAGCATGCCGATGAAGGCGTCGATGTCGGCTTCGCGGGTGCGGTGATTGAAGATCGCCGCGCGAATGGTCGGAACGCCGTCGAGCACAGTGAGCGAGGGCGCCGCCTCGCCGCTCTCGTGCAGCTCCATCACGATCTCGCGATTGAGCTGCCCGCCGGGGTCGTCCTTGACGCCGAAGCAGACGATGTTGAGCGTCACCGGCGCGCGCATCTCGAAATTGGCGGAGGCCGCGATCAGCCCCTCGAGCCGCCGCGCCAGCCGGCAGCTCTTCTCGATGCAGGCGGCGAGCCGCTCGGTCCCGAACACCTCTATCGTGAACCAGGTCTTCAGCGCGCGAAAGCCGCGCGAGAGATCGGCGCCGAGATCGCAGGGCCAAGTCTCTCCCGCGGCGAGCCCGCGCGGCGCGCGCGTGAGGTAAGCGGCGTTGGCGGCGAAGGCGCGCCGATGCGCATCCGGATCGCGCGCCAGAAAGAAGCCGGCGTCATAGGGAACATGGAGCCATTTGTGGAAGTCGAAGGCGACCGAATCGGCGCGCTCGAGCCCCTTCACCAGCGGCCGCAGCGCCGGCGACAGAGCGGCGAGCGCCCCGAAGGCGCCGTCGATGTGGAACCACAAATCCTCGCGCTCGGCGATGTCGGCGAGCGCGTCGAGATCGTCGATCGCGCCGGTGTCGACCGAGCCCGCCGTGCCGACGACGAGGAAGGGATGCAGCCCGGCGGCGCGATCATCCGCTATGGCGTCGATGAGCGCATCGAGCCGCAGCGCGCGACCCGCATCGGATTCGATGAGGCGCAGATGGCGCGCGCCGACGCCGGCGAGCTCCATCGCCTGACGCACGCAATTATGCGCCTCGCGCGAGGCATAAGCGACGAGCTGATGCTCGAGCGCCCGCAGCCCGTTCTTGCGCACATTGCGCTCGCCGAGCGCATGCTCGCGCGCGATCAGCAGCGACAGGAAATTCGCTATCGACGTTCCGGTGACGAAAATGCCGCTGGCCTCGGCCGGAAAGCCGAAGACCTCCGCCATCCAGGCGGCGATCTGCCGCTCCACGTCGATGGCGATGTGATTGCGGCCGCCGCAATTGGAGTTGAGCCCGGCGGCCAGCATCTCCGCCACCATGCCGGCCGGCGTGCCGGCGCCCTGCGCCCACCCCATGAACAAAGGGTGAATATTGCCATTGGCGTAGGGCTCGACGAAGCGCTCGAAATCCTCGAGCGCGGCCGCTAGTCCGCGGCCCTCGGCGGGCAGCGGCCGTCGAAAACGCTCGCGCGCCTGTGGAGACGGCTCGCGCCAGACGGGGCGCTCCCGCACAGCGGCGAGATAATCGATCATATGGTCGAGCGCGCGATGGCTCTCGGCCCGGAACCGCTCCCAATCCGGCGGATCGAGATCGACGGGCGCTGAAGCGTCGGCGGACGCCGGGGCGGCTCCGCCGGTCGCCGGCCGCCGCTGTGAATCGGTCATTCCCGGATTTCCTCGGCCCGATCTTCCTCGCCCGAATTTTAAAAATTCCGGCGGCTCCTCGCCTCGGGCACCTTTCAGGGTTCTCCGCAGGACTAAACAGGTTTCATCCCGCGAAGCAATATCGCCGCCGCGAAGCGCAGGGCTCTGAATCCGGGTTAACGGGCTGAGGCTTCCAAGGCGATGGCGAGATAATCCTCGCGCCAGCTGGCGATTTTTCTGCGGAGCTTGATGCTGGTGCGTGTGGGCTTTGTGGCCTTGCGCTGCGGTTTCATGGGCTTGTTCTCGGGCTCGGGGGCGGTGCGGATCATATTGATGGCGAAATGCCTGACGACGGCCATGTTTCTCGCGCCATGGCCCTTGCGCAAGCGGGATTGGTCTTCGGCGAAGACGACGTCGAGCACCCAATGCAGCTGGTTCTCTATGCCCCAATGGCCGCGCACGGCCTCGCCCGCCCGCTTCGCTGGGAGAAGGGCCGAGGAGATGTAATAGCGCGTCTCGAAGCGGCCGCGGTCGGCAAGTTCGGCCTGCGATTTGACGCGAATGATCGTCGCGGCGTTCGGCAGGCGCAGCTCGCCCGGAAAGCGGCGCTCGCCGTTCAGCCAGTCGATCTCGGTGATGACGCTCACGCTGCGCTGCTCGATGCGGCCATGGCCCTTGTCGAAATCGACGCATGTGTCGATCCGCGTCGCGGCGGAAAAAGCGCTCTCGATCTCGGCGCGCAGGGTCGGCTGATTGGCTTTGACCGCCAGCAGATAATCGGCGCCCTTGTCCACGATCGCCTGGGCGATCCTGGCGTTGGTGGCGATGGCGTCGATGGAGACGAGCGCGCCTTTCAGCGAGCCGCCTTCGGAAAGGCGATCGAGCAGGACGGGAATGGCCGATAGTTCATTGCTCTTGCCCTCGACCGCCTCCTGGCCGAGCACGAGGCGGCTCGTGGTGGCGAAGGCGGAAACGAGATGCAGCGGGGCTTTGTCCTCGGCGCGATCATGGCTGCGACGCGAGGTCTTCCCGTCGATGGCGATGAGCTCGGGTCGCTCCGGCCAGGTCTCGCGCACCCAGCCAGTGAAGGCCGCCGAGAACAGCGCCGGATCGACGCGGTTCATGAGCAGGGTGAGCCAGCGTCCGCCCGGCACGCCGTGCTCATAAGGCAAATAGCGGCGCAGGAAGCCGATGTTGGCCTTGCCCCAAGATGCAATAGCGTCGAAGTGATCGCAATCGGCCATGGAGGCGCAGACGACGAGCAGCAGCACCTCGCGAAGCGGATGCGCGACGCGCCAGGGCTCGCGCGGGTCGTCAATGATCGAGAAATGGTCGAGAAGCGCTTTCAGACGCGACTTCTCTTTGAAAACTGCGAAGGCGAGGCTCATCACGGCGGCTCCAGAATCACTCCGCCGATAGGGAATCACGCCTGAGCCCATCCGTTAACCGCCGTTAACCCGAATTCGGAGCCCTGCCGCGAAGCGCCGGCCTGGCGAGCTCGAACGCGCCTATTGCCAATGGCCGCGCCCGAATCCACTATTCGGCGCCCGCCCGGAGCGCGGCGCGGCCTCGAACAAGCGGAACCGCATCGTGGCGCCCCTATCGCCCGGCGACCCGGCGGCATCGCCGCGCGCGCGACTCCGGCCGGGGTCGCGCGTCGGGGAGCCATGTCGTCGCCCGCATTCGCCTTTTGAGGGAGCCCGAACGATGACCGACGCGGCGATCGTCCATATCGTCGACGACGATCCCGCGGTCCGCGACTCCCTGAGGCTGCTGCTGTTGACCGAGGACATAGAGGCGCGCGCCCATGCCGGCGTGCGCGATTTCTTCGCCGTCGTCGCGCCGGACGAAACCGGCTGCGTCGTCACCGATGTCCGCATGCCCGAGGCGAGCGGCTTCGATCTGCTGGCCGAGATGAAGGCGCGGCGCTTGAGCCTGCCGGTCATCGTCATCACCGCCCATGCCGATGTGCCGCTCGCCGTCCGGGCGATGAAGGCCGGAGCGCTCGACCTGCTGGAAAAGCCATTCGACGACGAGGCGCTGCTCGGAGCCGTCCGCCGGGCGCTGGCCCGGCATGGCAAGCCGACCGCCGAGGCGGTCGCGGCGCGCGAGCGCCTCGCGACGCTGACGATGCGCGAGCGCGAGGTGCTCGAAGGCATTCTCGGCGGCCGCTCGAACAAGATCATCGCCTTCGAGATCGGCGCCAGCGTGCGCACGGTGGAGGCGCATCGCGCCCATCTGATGGCCAAGATGCGCGCCGCCAATCTCTCCGATCTCGTCCGCATGTCGCTGCTCGCCCAGCGCTCCGAGCCGTGCTGAACGCATCGCCCGATCTCGGCGAGGCGCGTCGCGTCCTCACCAGCGTCTTCGGCCATGCGGAGTTCCGCCCCGGCCAGGAGCGCGTCCTCGCCTGTGTGCTCGCCGGCCGCGACGCGCTCGCCGTGATGCCCACCGGCGCCGGCAAATCCCTTCTCTATCAGCTGCCCGCGGCGATGGGCCGCGCGCCGGTCGTCGTCGTCTCGCCGTTGATCTCGCTGATGCGCGACCAATTGCGCGCGCTCGGCCCGGCCACGGCGGCGACGGCGCTGCATACCGGCCAAACCGAGGCGGAGCAGGCCCGGGCGATCGCCGCCATCGCCGAGGGGCGCGCCCGGATCATCTACGCCGCGCCCGAGCGGCTCGCGCAAGACTCGACGATCGCGCTGCTGCGCGCGGCGCGGGTGAAGCTCATCGCGATCGACGAAGCCCATTGCGTCGCGCATTGGGGCCATGAATTCCGCCCCGACTATGCGCGGCTCGGCGAGATCGCCGCGCGGCTCGGTGCGCCGCCCATCCTCGCCGTCACCGCGACCGCGGGACCGGCGACGCGCGCCGAGATAGTGGAAAGGCTGTTTTCACGCCAGCCGGAGGTTTTCGTCTCCTCCTTCGCGCGGCCCAATCTTCGCCTCGCCTTCGAGCGGCGGCGCGATCCGCTGCGGCGGATTGTCGGCGTGCTCCGCCGGCACGAGGGACGGAGCGGGATCGTCTATTGCGCCTCGCGCCGCAAGACCGAGGAGACGGCCGAATGTCTGCGCCGCCTCGGCTTCGACGCTCTGCCCTATCACGCCGGCCTCGACGCCGGCGCGCGCGCCGCGCATCAGGACGCTTTCTTCGAGCGGCCGGGCGTCGCCATGGTCGCGACCATCGCCTTCGGCATGGGGGTCGACAAGAAGGACGTGCGCTATGTCGTCCACGCCGATCTGCCCGGCTCGATCGAGGGCTATTATCAGGAGATCGGCCGCGCCGGCCGCGACGGATTGCCGGCCGAGGCGCTGGCTCTGTTCGAGCCGCGCGATCTCGCCGCGCGCCTCGTTCGGACGGCGCCCGACGGCTTCGCCGCGGCCGCCGCGCTGCGTCGCCGCGCCATGACGCGGCTCTGCCTCACGCCGGCCTGCCGCTTTCAGACGTTGCTGCGCGCCTTCGGCGAGGAGAGCGGACGCTGCGGGCTGTGCGACAATTGCCGCGGCGGGCCGCTGTCGCTGCCACGACGCGCCGGCCTCGTCCTTCTCGGTCTGCGCGTCGCCGCGCTCGCCCGTTTCGCTTCCGCCGAGCGCGCGGAGCCGGAGACCGCCGGGGAGCCGGTTTCGGTCGGGCTGGCGCTCCCGAGCTGGGGCGAGGAAACGCCGCTACGCGTCGCCGACGAAGCGCTGCTGCGCGCCCTGCGGAGCCTCAGGCGCGACATCGCGCGCCGCCGCCGCCTGCCGCCGCATCGCATCGCCTCTGACGCGCAGCTGCGGCAGATGGCGGCGACGCGGCCACGCAGCCTCGGCGAGGCGCCGTTCGGCGCCGACGCCGAGATAACAGAGCCGGAGGCGTTCTTGCGCCTCCTGGGCGCTCGCCCGAAGGCGCAGTAGCGCGTCGCTCACGGCCGCAGCATCGGCGGCAGCCGCAGAATCTGCCCGGGCGCAGACGGCGGAGCGGTCGAGTCCGGGATTGGCGCGCAGAATGTCGCGCCAGCGATCGGCGTCGCCATAGAGCCGGGCGGCGATGCTCTTCGGCGTATCGCCCGGCGCGACCTTGTAGACCTCCGCACCCTCCGGCGGCAGCGCCGTCAGGGGCGATCAGCACTCACCCAACAATGCTGCTAGTATATTGTTTTCTTTAGCCTATTTAGGCATTCGCCTTGCATGGCCGAACCGCGGGCGACTATCATCGACCCCGGCCGGAAAGGAGACGACGCCATGGCCTCACGCGATTTTCGGAAGATGCTCGAAGGATATGGTTTGACGACGGCGAATATCTATTATCGCCTGCCGGATCACCCGGCGATCGTGCAGTCCTACATCTGGCAGGAATATGATCTGCAGCCGAGCTTCCCGCAGCTGCGCAAATTTCTGGCCTTTTGGGAGAAGAGCCTCGACGGACGGCTACACTCCGTTCATGTCGCGCATAGCGGGCTGATCAAGCCGGCGGAGTTTTCACTCGTCGACAAGGAGTTTCATCTGCATTGAGGTGTCGTGCATAGACTCGGCTGTGCGTCCATGCAGTTGGTCAAAACCCCGCACTCTACACAAGAGCGCGGGAGCCCTCGCTATACCTAAAACATCTAGTACAATAAAAACGCCTCTATTTTGTAATTAACCCCCTATTCCACAACGAAATCACTACATCCATCTGATTATTATGAGCTTTTTTGATTCCACAAACCTTGCTCCAAAGAATCGCCGGATCATTTACGAGCCGCGGATTATCTCGTAGTATTTTGATAGCTCGGATTGCATAGTTCTTATTTAGTTTTGACTTTGTATATGATCCGGTCGCTCGGGCAGGAATACCCTGAATTTGCCCTTCCTCGCAAAGTCCAAGAAATGCTCCGCGAGGACACCCCTTATCCTGGATCGATTTTTTCTCCGATAGTCGAGAAATAACCTGTTGCCAAACTTTGCGGGGTGTTAGTTGAGACCCGAGACGCAGTTCGGTTGCAGCTTGGCAGGCAGCTTGTCCAAATACGTTGGCTGAGGACATGGAACGCTCCCAAAAATAGCGACGGGTGCAACAGAACCCTACCAATCCCAGGTCGTAGCTTCAACGAGTCTTTGAATTTGAGTCAAAGATGAATCGCGCGCTTGGCGACGCCGAGCGCCGCTTCCTTCACCGCCTCCGAGAGCGTCGGATGCGCATGGCAGGTGCGCGCCAGATCTTCCGCCGAGCCGGAAAACTCCATCAGCGCGCAGCCTTCCGCGATCATCTCGCCGGCGGCGGCGCCCAGAATATGCACGCCGATGACGCGATCGGTGGCGGCGTCGGCGAGCACTTTGACGAAACCCTCCGTCTGCCGATTGGCGCGCGCGCGGCCATTGGCTGAGAAGGGGAACTTGCCGACATTATAGGCGCGGCCGGCGGCCTTGGCCTCGTCCTCGGTGACGCCCACCCAGGCGACCTCCGGCATGGTGTAGACGACCGAGGGGATGACGCCGTAATTCACATGCCCCGCCTGACCGGCGATGATCTCGGCGACGGCGACGCCCTCCTCCTCGGCCTTATGGGCGAGCATGGCGCCCCGCACGACATCGCCGATCGCATAAACGCCGGGCGCATTGGTGCGGAAATGGTCGTCGATGACGACGCGGCCGCGCTCGGTGGCGATCCCCGCCTCCTCGAGGCCGAGGCCCGCCGTATAAGGAATGCGCCCGGTCGCGATCAGCGCCGCGTCGCATTTGATCGGCGTGCCGCCGCCGCCCTTGGTCGAGGCGTAGGCGACGGAGAGCCCCTCGCCGGTCTTCTCGATCTTCGTCACCTTGGAGGCGAGGTGGAAGGCGACGCCCTCCTTTTCGAGAATCTTCTGGAAGCGCGTCGCGATCTCGGAATCGGCGCCGGGCAGAATGCGGTCGAGATATTCGATCACCGTCACCTTCGCCCCGAGACGGCGCCAGACCGAGCCGAGCTCGAGGCCGATGACGCCGGCGCCGACGACGACGAGATGCTCGGGCACGCGGTCCAGCGCCAGCGCGCCGGTCGAGGAGAGGATCGCCGTCTCGTCGAAGACGATCTCCTTGCCGTCGACGTCGCGCAGCGGCGCCACCGCCGAGCCGGTGGCGATGACGATGTTCTTCGCCTCGAGCGTCTCGGCCGGCCCCTCCTCCGGCGTCACCTCGACGCGGCCGGGGCCGAGAATGCGGCCGGTTCCGTGAAAGCTGTCGATCTTGTTCTTCTTGAACAGAAAGGCGACGCCGCCGACATTGGCGGCGACCGTGTCGTCCTTGTGCTTCATCATCGCCGGAAGATCGAGGCGCGGCGGCTCGACGATGACGCCGAGCGGGGCGAGCCCATGCGCGACCTCGTCGAACATATGCGAGGCGTGCAACAGCGCCTTGGAGGGAATGCAGCCGACATTGCCGCAGGTGCCGCCATGAGTCGCGCGCTTCTCGACCACCGCCGTCTTGAGACCGAGCTGTGCGGCTCTGATCGCGCACACATAGCCGCCGGGTCCTGTGCCGATGACGATGAGATCATATGACATATCGGGTCCCCTTCGCGCTGCGGTCGAACGGCGCAAGGCTTATCATGAAAGAGCTTATCCGTATCCTGCGGCCGCGCCCGAGATTTTTCTTTCGCGCCGCGCCAGATTGAAAAAACGCTCCTCAAGACCCGGCCGGCCGGCGATCCTGCGGCCTCAGGCCGATCCGCCGGGCGATGATGCGATCGAGGAGGCGCGTCGGCAGCATGCGCGGCAGCACCCAGTCGAGGAGGTAATTGGGCACCACCCGGATGCGCGCTGGCGGGCGCGGATCACGCAGCGCGCGCAGCACGGCCGCGGCGACGCGTTCCGGCGGCGGGCCGAGACGGCCGTTCTCGACCGCCCACTTCTTCAGCCGCCGCGCCGCGGGACCATAGACCGTGCGATCATAGGCGGCGAAATCGGTCTGCTCCGCCTTGTCCCAGATCGGCGTCGCGACGACGCCGGGCTCGATCACGACAACATCGACGCCATAGATCATCAGCTCGCGCCGCAGCGCGTCGGAACATCCCTCGAGCGCGTGTTTCGACGCGGCGTAGGCGCCGAGGAAGGGCGCGGCGACGCTGCCCGCCACCGAGCTCATATTGACGATCCGTCCCGGCGCGCCGAGACGCGCCTCGCCGGCGCCGAGCAGCGGAGCGAAAGCTTGGGTCACGGCGAGCTGGCCGATCAGATTGACCTCGATCTGCCGCCGGAACTCCTCGAGGGGCTGGTGCAGCAGCGGGCCCGGGAAGGCGGCGCCGGCGTTGTTGACGAGGCCGGCGAGCGTCGCGCCGTCGAGCCGCCGCTCGACTTCCTGCGCCGCGAGCGCGATGGCGTCGACGTCGGTCACGTCGAAGACGAGCGGCGTGAAGCTGCCGGCGCCGAAGGCCGCGGCGAGACGGTCGCGGTCGGCGGCGCTGCGGACGCTGCCGAACACGTGGTAGCCTTCGCGCGTCAGCGTCTCCAGCAAAGCGAGGCCGATGCCGGTGGAGACGCCGGTGACGACGATGGCGCGCTTCTCGCTCATGCCGCCGCGCCGATCGCATCGCTGAGCGCGCGAAGCGTGTCGAGGGTGGAACGGTCGGCGCGGCCATCGACGAGCCGCGGCCGAAAATGCCGCTGGAAGGCGGCGACCACGGCGGCGGCGCCCTCGTCGTAACAGCCGGAGACGGGGGATTTGTAGCCGTAATCGGCGAGCGCCTGCTGCAGCGCCGAAACCTCGCCGCCCTCGGCGCCCGGCTCCAGCGCCGCGCCGCCGACGATCGGCGCCGGCTCGACGAAATGGCCGACGCCGCATTCGGCCAAAGCGCGCCAGGGGAAGAACTCGCCCGGATCGATCTTGCGGCCGATGGCGATGTCGGAATGGCCGAGCACGCGCCGCGGGGCGATGGCGTTGCGCGCGCAGATATCGCGGCAGAGCTGCGCCACCGCCTCGATCTGGCGATCCGGGAAGGGATGCGGATCGACATGGCCGGGATGGACGATCTCGATCCCGATCGAGGCGGAGTTCATATCCTCCTCGCCGGCCCAGAAGCTGCGGCCCGCATGCCAGGCGCGCCGCGCCTCGGGCACGAGCTGCAATATGGTCCCGTCCTCATCGACGAAATAATGAGAGGAGACCTGGGCTTCCTCGCTCGTCAGCAGCCGCAGCGCGCCGGCAGCGCTCGGCATGCCGGTGTAATGGAGGATCAGCGACGAGACGGGGCGCAGCCGCTCGCCCTGATTGGGCGAGAGGCGCAGCTCGGCGGCGAAGGGGGAGTCGGGCGAGAGCATGTCGGGAGTATACAGGCCCGGCTGGCCGGGGGCGAGCCGCGACGACCGGCCCGCTTCTCCCGCGGGCGCTCACGCCGCCAGCGCGGCCAGCACGCGCGCCCAGGAGCGCGTTCCCTTGTGGAATGAGCCGTAGGCGTATTTCTCGTTCGGCGAATGAATGCGGTCGTCCTCCAGCGCGAAGCCGATCATCAGCGCGTCGAGGCCGAGCTGCTCCTTGAAGGCGCCGACGATCGGAATCGAGCCGCCGCATCCGACGAGCGCCGCCTCCTTGCCCCATTCCTCGCCGAGCGCCCGCCGCGCCCGCGTCAGCGCCTCCGACTCGAAGGGCAGCTGCAGCGCCGGCGAAGCGCCATGGGTGACGAACTCCACCTGCGCCTCGGCGGGCAGGCGCTCGCGCACGAAGGCGCGGAAGCTCTCGAGAATCTTGTTCGGGTCCTGCCGCCCGACGAGGCGGAAGGAGAATTTGGCGCCGGCTTTGGCCGGCAGCACGGTCTTCGCCCCCGGCCCCATATAGCCGCCATAAATCCCGTTCACGTCGCAGGTCGGACGCGACCAGATCTTCTCCATGACGCTGCGGCCGGCCTCGCCCGCGGCGCGCGAAACGCCGACCCCTTTGAGAAAGGCCGTCTCGTCGAATTCGAGCGCGCGCCATTGCGCGGCGATCTCCTCCGGCAGCTCGGCGACGCCGTCATAAAAGCCCCGGGCAGCGTCACGCGGCCTTCGGCGTCGTGCAGATCGGCGACGATCTTCGCCACGACATGGATCGGATTGCGCACCGGCCCGCCGAACATGCCCGAATGCAAATCCCTGTCGGCGACGCTGATCGCCATCTCCTCCTGCGCGAGCCCGCGCAGCATGGTGGTGATCGCCGGCGTCTCGTAATTCCACATGCTGGTGTCGCAGACGAGCGCGAGATCGGCTGCGCGCAGCTCCTCGCGATTGGCGGCGAAGAAGCCGGGCAGCGACGGCGAGCCCGTCTCCTCCTCGCCCTCGAATAAGAACACGATATGGCAGGGAAGCCCGCCATTGGCCTGAAAGGCGCGGCAAGCCTCGAGGAAGGTCATCAGCTGGCCTTTGTCGTCGGAGGCGCCGCGGGCGACGATCTCCTCGCCATGCTCGCCCGTGACGAGGCGCGGCTGAAACGCGTCGACGGTCCACAACTCCTCCGGGTCCGCCGGCTGCACGTCGTAATGGCCGTAGAACAGCACATGCGGCGCGTCCGGGCGCTTCGCCTTGGCATGGCCGACGACGACCGGATGGCCGGGCGTTTCGCGCAGGCTCGCGTCGCAGCCGAGATCGCGCAATTGCCCGCAGAGCCATTGCGCGGCGTGGCGGCAATCCTCGGCGTGACGGGGATCGGTGGAAATCGATTTGATGCGCAGAAAATCGAACAGCCGCTCGGTGGCGGCGGGGAGATTGGCGTCGATCGTCTCGAGAATGGTTTCGGTCGTCATGTCGAAGGCGCTCCTCTTCGAGCTCGGCGACGCTCCCGCGCGTCTTCGGCCCGGCTCGAGCGAGGGACGCCGACTCGCGGCTCGGAGGGCGAAGCTAATGCGGAAAAGCCGCGGCGGGAAGCCACAGATGCGGAGCCCGCGCGGCTGGACGTCGCGCGCCCGGGCGCCGATATTCTTCGCCGAGGCAGGCTCCGACCGCAGGACTTGTTCCGCGTGGTCTCGGGCGAAAGCGCAATCATGGCGGCGACCACGCAGCAATTGCTTCAGCGCGCCCTCTGGATCGCTGGCCTTTTGCTGGTCGCGGCGATTTTATGGCTCGCGTCCGACGTCGTCCTCATCTCCGTCGGCGCCCTGCTCGTCGCCGTGCTGCTCCAGGTCGTCTCGGAGCCGTTTCGCTGGGTGCGTCTGCCGCGCGGCCTCTCCCTGTTTCTCGCGGGCGTCCTCATTTTCTGCGTGCTGGTCGGCGTCGGCTATCTGTTCGGAACGGCGATCGCGGCGCAGCTCGAGGAAGTCATCGACCGCGTGCAGGAGGCGCAGTCCGGTCTGACACGCTTGCTGAACTCCTCGGACATCGGCCGCATGGCGCTGAAAAATGTGCGCGGCGTCGATGTTCCGCTCACCGACATATTCAGCCGGCTGTTCAGCGTGAGCGCCAATGTCGTCGTCGGGCTCGTCGTCATGATCTTCGGCGGCATTTATCTGGCGGCGCAGCCGGCGCTCTATCGCGAGGGTCTGAGCAGGTTGTTTCCCCGCGAATGGCGGGGCGAGGTCGAGGAGACGATCGACACTGTCGCGCGCGCGCTGCGCCTGTGGCTGTTCGGACAGCTGATCGAGATGGTCATCATCGGCGCGATGTCGGGTGTGGCCGTCTGGCTCATCGGACTGCCCTCGGCGCTCGCGCTCGGGGTCGTCGCCGGCGTGGCGGAGTTCGTGCCTTATCTCGGACCGATCGTCGCCGCCGTGCCCGCGATCCTCGTCGCGGTGACGCTCAGTCCGGCGACGGCGCTGTGGACATTCTTCGCCTATGTCGCCATTCACCAGCTGGAAGGTCAGCTGGTGATGCCGCTCATTCAGCGGCGCATGGTGTTCATCCCGCCCGCGGTGATGCTGCTGAGCATAGTGGCGATCGGCTATGCGTTCGGCGTCGTCGGCGCCATGTTCGCCGCGCCGCTCACGGTCATCATTTTCGTCCTGGTGAGCAAGCTATATGTTCGCGACGCGCTCGGGCAGGAGGCCGTGCTGCCGGGAGAGCCGACGGATCAGTCCGCCGCGCCAGCGACGGCTTCGAAAGCATGAACGAGCGAGAGCGCTCGCTCAGAAGGGCTGCTCACGCACGCGCAAATCGAACATCAGCCGCGACAGCGCTAGCGATCCGAAGCAGAAGGCCGCGGTCGCCGCGAATATTTCGAGCGGAGCGAGCGGCATGAGCCGCGCCGTCGCCAAAAGCGGCGCCAGCGCCTCCGGCAATTGGTCGAGCCCGAGCGCGCGGCTGCTCACGGGACGCGCGAGGCGCCGCTTGACGAAGCTCGAGAACAGATCGCCGACCATGGCGCCGGCGCCGATGGTCGCGCCGATCGCGGCGCCGAGGCCGAGCGCCTGCGCGCAGAGCGTCGTCGCGACGAGGGACGCGAGCAACCCGCGCCAAGTCTTCGAGGCGCCGAACAGGGGGCGTCCGTCGAAGAAGCGCGCGCCGCCGTCGACGGGCCGCGCGCCCGAGAATCGCGAGAATCGCTTGGCGAGAACCGGCGCGCCATTGGCGATGAAAAGCAGCAACGAGAGCTTTATGACGAGAACTGCGTCCATGGCGGCGCGCCTCCTCGCATGCCCGGCGAAGAACACGGCGGTCGACCTCTCATATAGAGGAGACGCAGCAAACGACATCCCGGCGGACGCAGATGAGCGCGCTGGTCATGTTTCGCGCCGGTCATGTTCGCGTCGGATACGGCCCAAGGCTCCGGATACGACGCCGGATACGGCCCAAGACATTCGACATCGCTGCGCGCTGCGCATCGAGATCATGAGCGCGATAGTCGATGCCGCCAATAGTCGACATCGCAAAGTCTCCCGGGGTTTAGATCAGGCGGAACGGGCGCCCGAATCACGCGGGCGGGGCGCTTCTGCTTCATCGTTTGCGGGCGCTGCGACGCCTGCCCGCGGCGCGAACCGAGGGCAAAGAACAACCGGGCAGTGTTCGGCCGGCCCGCCCGGACCCGTAGTACTACTTAGCAGTCGCACTAAATATTTATACCCAGATTTAGTCCATGATCGTTACGAAATAGTTGCGGCGCCCAATGCACTGATGTATACAGTCGGAGTCTTTGCGGACCGAACGGCGCTGATCTGCCCGCGCGAGTCTTGCTCGAGACGCCGCCCCGTCGGCTGCTCGGTCGCGCCAGGGTAAACCGGCTTACCCAAAACCGAAGAAAGTGAAGAGTGAAGCAATGACCTCGACCAACAACATAGAGCTCGCCGCCGATATCGTGTCCGCCTATGTGAGCAACAATTCCGTTCCCGCGGCTGATCTTCCGGGTCTCATCAACGAAGTCTATGGAGCGCTGATGCGCGTCGGCACGGGCGTCGTCCCCGAGCCCGCCGAGGCGCCCAAGCCCGCCGTGTCGGTCCGCAAATCGGTCACCAACGACTTTATCGTCTGCCTCGAGGATGGCAAGAAATTCAAGTCGTTGAAGCGTCATTTGCGCACGCAGTACGGCCTCTCGCCGGAAGAGTATCGCGAGAAATGGGGTCTTGCGGCCGACTATCCGATGGTCGCTCCCAATTACGCCAAGGCGCGCTCCAATCTCGCCAAGCAGATGGGCCTCGGCCAGCAGCGCCGTCGCCGCGCCCGCTGAGCCGACCGCGACGCGCGGCTCCCGCGATTGCCGCGCGGCGGCGACAGGACGCTCCGAAATCACAAGAATCACCCCGCGCGCGCTTGCCTCTCTTGCGCGCGTGCGGGAAACATATGGCGGTTCGGCCCGACGCCGTCCGCGCGCGCAGCGCTCGCCGAAATTTTTCAACAGCCGAACGGGGTGGAAACATGCGGCGTTTCGCATTGGCTCTGATTGCTTTTGGTTCTGTGTGCTCGACCGCCTCCGCCTATGACGGGGAGCCGCTGGGCGGCTTGTTCGAGCTCGGACCTACCCGCGGCCAGACGGCCGACGGACGGCCGCAGGCGACGGCCATTCCCCGCGAAACCGTGGCCTTCACCGGCCGCTACGCCCCGGGAACCGTGATCGTCTCGACCAATGAGCGCAGGCTCTATTACGTCCTCGGCAACAGCCAGGCGATCCGCTATGGCGTCGGCGTCGGCCGTCCCGGCTTCGAATGGTCCGGCACCCGTTATATTTCCAACAAGCGCGAATGGCCGGATTGGACGCCGCCGAGCCAAATGCTGCGCCGCCGCCCCGACCTGCCGCGCCACATGGCCGGCGGCGTGGACAATCCGCTCGGCGCGAGAGCCATGTATCTCGGCGGCTCGCTCTATCGCATCCACGGCTCCAACGAGCCCGAGACCATCGGCCAGGCGGTGTCCTCCGGCTGCATCCGCATGACCAATGACGATGTCGTCGACCTCTACCAGCGCGTGCGCGTCGGCACGCGGGTGGTGGTCCAGCGCTGATCGGCGCGCGGCCCGTGGGAAACGCTCAGCGCTCCCCGGGCCGGTCGCGATCGAGGCCCTTTTCCGCCAGCTCGCCGAGATAGGCCGAAAAATCCGCCTCGGCGCCCACGCCCAGCTCGCGCAGATAAGGCCAAGTGTACAGCCCCGTGTCGTGCAGATCGTCGAAACCGAGCCGCACCGCGTAACTGCCGACCGGCTCGACCGACAGGATCGCCACATTGCGCTTGCCGCCCACGGTCTTGCGCTCCTGCGGCGTGTGGCCCTGCACCTCCGCCGAAGGGCTGCGCACGCGCAGATGCTCGGCCGAGAGATCATAGACCTCGCCGCTCTCGAAGCTCACCCTCAGCAGCCTCCCCGCCTCGAGCAGGCGTATCTCGCTCGGCCAGATATCCGCGTCCGCCATCGTCCCCTCCATCCTCGCCGGCCCGCCCCCGAGGGGCTTCACGCGGCGCGTTTCGCCAAATATATAGGCGGAAGATGCAGGCTGCGCGCCAACAGGCGCCGCTCAACGGTCAGTCGATGAATCCGCGTCCGATAATCGCCTATGATCCGGCCCGGCCAGCCGCGCTCGTCGATCCTTTCGGTCGGGCG
Source organism: Methylosinus trichosporium OB3b (assembly GCF_002752655.1). Classification (NCBI taxonomy): domain Bacteria; kingdom Pseudomonadati; phylum Pseudomonadota; class Alphaproteobacteria; order Hyphomicrobiales; family Methylocystaceae; genus Methylosinus; species Methylosinus trichosporium. The sequence goes on from NZ_CP023737.1 coordinate 2,523,607, forward strand.
ATCTCCTATTTGCGCGTCTCGGTGACAGACCGCTGCGACTTCCGCTGCGTCTATTGCATGTCCGAGCATATGGAGTTCCTCCCGCGCCGCGATCTGCTGACGCTGGAAGAGCTCGACCGGCTCTGCACGGCCTTCATCGAGCGCGGAACCCGCAAGCTGCGCATCACCGGCGGAGAGCCGCTGATGCGGCGCGACATCTCGAGCCTGTTCCGCCGCCTCTCTCGCCACCTCGCGAGCGGGCTCCTCGACGAGCTGACGCTGACGACCAATGGCTCGCAGCTCGAGCGTCATGCGCCGGCGCTCGCCGATTGCGGCGTCAAGCGCGTCAATGTCTCGCTCGACACCCTCGACCCCGAGCGTTTCCGCGCGCTGACGCGCACCGGCGACCATGCCCGCGTGCTGGCGGGGATAGAGGCGGCGCTCGCCGCGGGCCTTCAGGTGAAGCTCAACGCCGTCGCGCTCAAGGGCGTGAACGAGACGGAAGTCGTGGAGCTGACGCGCTTCGCGCATGAGCGCGGCATGGACATGACCTTCATCGAGGTGATGCCGCTCGGCGAGATCGACGGGGCGGAGCGGATCGACCAATATCTCCCGCTCTCGAACGTGCGCGAGCGCCTCGCCGAATGCTTCACGCTCACCGAGATCGACTATCGCAGCGGCGGGCCGGCGCGCTACATGCGCGTCGCCGAGACCGGCGGGCGCGTCGGCTTCATCACGCCGCTCTCGCATAATTTCTGCGAATCCTGCAATCGCGTGCGCGTCACCTGCACCGGCACTCTGTTCATGTGCCTCGGCCAGGAGGACGCCGCCGATCTGCGCGCGCCGCTGCGCGATGATCCGAGCGACGCCTCGCTGCACGCCGCCATCGACGCGGCCATCGCGCGCAAGCCCAAGGGCCATGATTTCGTCATCGACCGCGAGAGCCGCGCGCCGGCGGTCGCCCGCCATATGAGCACGACCGGCGGATGAGGCCCCTTCTCGCGCTCGTTCTGGCCCTGCTGGTTCTCGCGCCCTGCGGCGCGCGCGCCGGGCGGATGCTGCGTGTCGCCAGCGAAGGCGCGCGGCCGCCCTTCAACTATCTCGACGCCGACAATCGGCTCGCCGGCTTCGAGATCGATCTGATGCGCGAAATCTGCAAGCGCATCGACGCCGAGTGCGAGTTCGTCACCCAGGAGTGGGAGAACCTCGTCCCCGGCCTCGTCGCCAAGCAATACGACCTCGTCGTCGCCGCGATGGAGATCACGGAGGAGCGCCGCCGCCGAATCGCCTTCTCCGCGCCTTATGCGCACACGCCCTCGAGCCTCGTCGTGGATCGGGAGAGGACGCTCGCTGGCGTGGACGCCGGAGCGCTGAAAGAATTGCGCGTCGGCGTCGAGGCGGAGAGCGCGCAGCAGGCCTATTTCGAGGACAAGCTGCCGAACGTCGAACTGCGCCGCTATGCGACGCTCGAGGCGGCGATGCTCGATCTCTCCGAGGACCGCATCGACGTTGTGGCCGACGACAAGCTCGCCGCCGTGGAGTTCTTGAAGAACCGCAGGGAAGGCCGTTGCTGCCGCATCGCCGCCGATCTGCCGCAGGACGCCGATTATTTCGGCGCCGGCCTCGGCGTCGGCCTGCGCCAGGAAGATTCCGCGCTGAAGAGCAGCGTCGACGCGGCGCTCGCCGCGATCATCGCCGACGGGACGCTTCGGGCGATCAGCGCGAAATATTTCGATTTCGAGATTTATTGAGGTGTCCTTTGAACGCGTTCGTCATTGCGAGCGAAGCGAAGCAATTCTTCAGTTGCAGGGGCGGGCTCTGGATTGTTCGTCGCTGCGCTCGTCGCAATGACGCCGGCCCGACGCCTCAAACCAGCGCGATCGCCGAGACGAGGCGTCCGTAATCCGGCTCGGCGCGATGGACGCTGCGCCGATAGCTGAAGCAGCGCGTCTCATCGGCGTAAGTGTCCAAGCGCAGATCGAAGAAGGACGCCACCTCCGCGCGAGCGACGCGGGCCGCGACGAAGCCCGGCAGATCGAACAGCGAATGGCCTTCGCGCGGCGAGGGCGCGAAGAAGCGCGCATTCGCGGACTCTTCGGCGAGGAAGCGCTCGACGAATTCCGGCCCGACCTCATAGCTCTCGCGCGCGATGGCGGGACCGAGCGCGACATGAATGTCGCCGCGCCGCGCGCCGCGCCGCTCCATGACGGCGAGCGTCGCCTCGATCATGCCGCCGAACGCGCCCTTCCAGCCCGCGTGACAGGCGCCGACGACGCCGGCGCGGGCGTCGGCGAACAGCAGCATGCCGCAATCGGCGCCGGTCACGCCGAGCGCGAGGCCGGCGACATCGGTGACGAGCCCGTCGCAGCGCGGGCGCGCCTCGCTATCCCAGGGCGCGGCGACATAGAGCGCCTCGCTCGAATGGATCTGATAGGGTACGAGCAGGCGCTCCGCCGCGACGCCGACGCGGCGCGCCATGCGCGCGCGATTCTCGCCGACGCGCGCCGGATCGTCGCGCGAGCCGACCCCGCCGTTGAGCGAGGCGTAGACGCCGTCCGACACGCCGCCCGCGCGGGTGAAGAAGGCGTGGGCTACGCCGGGCAGAGCGAGATTTTCGGCCGTCAGCGCGGCAGGGTCGGTCATTGGACGAATCCGGGAAGCTCGGGCATGGCGGGATGCGTCACCGCCATCACCTTGAACAATTCGCCCATGTCGCGCTTGTGATCATCGGCGCCGGTCAAACGTTGCAGCGCGGCGGCGATGTCCGCGGCCTGCTCCGGCGTCGCGCGCTTCTGCAAGGCCTCGGCGCGTTGGACCACGCCGAGGTTGGTGAGAAAGGCGCCCTGCGTGACCGGCCCCTGCACGCGCGCGCCGGCGGCGGTCGCGGCGCGGGCGAGCGCGGCGAAATCCACATGGGCGGTGAGATCGGCCTCGCCCGGCGCCTCCAGCGGATCGACATAGGCGTGACGCGCCACCGCCTGCAGCGACTCGCCGAGCGCCGTCTGCGTGTAGCCATAGTCGATGACGAGCATGGCGCCGCCATGCGCCACGAGCCGCGCCGCGATCTCGCTCATCAGCCGCGCGCCGACGGCGCCGATCTCGATGATCGAGCCCTCTGGCGCATCGACGGTGAGGCCGGGCTCGATCGCCTCGCCGACGCCGAAGGCGAGCGCGCCGGCGTCGTCGAGGCCGAGCAGGCGCTCGCTCCATCCGCGCGCCGTCCGCACATAATGGCGCACCGGCAGCGCGTCGAAGAACTCGTTTGCGAGGATGATCGCCGGCCCTGGCGGGATCGCGGCGATATCGGCGCTCCAGGAGACATTCGTCGCCTCGGCCAGCGTGCGGCGCTGCGCCGCCTCCAGCACCGGGCTCGTCTCGACGAGATGAACCTCGCTCGAGAACAGGAAGCTCGGGGCGATGCGCGCGACGCGCAGCACATCCGACATCAACGTCCCGCGCCCGGGGCCGAGCTCGATCAGCTGCACCGGCGACGGCGAGCCGGCGGCGCGCCACGCCTCCTGCGCCCACAGCCCTAAGAGCTCGCCGAACATCTGGCTGATCTCCGGCGCGGTGATGAAATCGCCGCCAGCGCCGAACGGATCGCGCGTCATGTAATAGCCGAGCGTCGGATGCGCGAGCGCGATCGACATATAGCGCTCGAGCGTGATCGGCCCCTCTTGCTCGATCATCGCGATGATCTCGTCGCGCAGCGCGCTCATGCCGGGACCCGCCGCGCGCGCAGCGCGAAGGCGACGAGCGCCGCGCCGACGAGAACCATGGGCGCCGACAGCGCCATGCCCATTGTGAGCCCGTCGCCGAGCGCCTCGGAGACCGGATCGGGCTCGCGGAAGAACTCGCTGACGATGCGCGCGAGACCATAGCCGACGCCGAACAGGCCGGTCGCGAGGCCGGGCCGCTTCAGCGCGCCACGACGCGCGGCGAAAGCGAGAAGGAGCAGCAGAGCGAGGCCCTCGAGGCCCGCCTCATAGAGCTGGCTCGGATGGCGCGCGACGTCGCCGGCGCCGGGAAACACCATCGCCCAGGGAACGTCGCTCGGCCGGCCCCACATCTCGGGCTTGATGAAATTGGCGAGGCGGCCGAAGAAAATGCCGAGCGGCGCCACGGTCGCGCAAATATCGCTCACCGTCAGCGCCGACAGCTTCTCGCGCAATGCGAAGGCGGTCATGCCGAGCATCGCGCCGATGAGCCCGCCATGGAAGGCCATGCCGCCCTTCCAGGTTTTCACGATCTCCTCCGGATGGGCGAGGTAGAAAGCGCGCTCGTAGAAGAACACATGGCCGAGCCGCCCGCCGATGATGACGCCGATCGCGACGAAGGCGAGGAGATCGTCGAGGCTCGCGGGCGAGGGCCGCGGCGTTCCGCCCCACAGCGCATCGGCGGCGACGAGGCGGCGCGCATAGGCCCAGCCGAGCGCGAGCCCGGCGATATAGGCGAGCGCATACCAGCGGATGGGCATCGGACCGATCTCGATCAGCACCGGATCGACGACTGGAAAAGGAAGAACGAGCATGTTTCGACCCGCAAGGCGTCAGCGGCGCCGCGTGCGCAGGCTGCCATAGAAATAATAGAAGGCGAGGCCGACGGCCATCCAGACGAAGAGGCGAATCCAAGTCTCGATCGGCAGCGCCGCCATCAGCGCGAAACAGGACAGAATGCCGATGATCGGCACCAGCGGAATGCCCGGGGCGCGGAATGGGCGATGCAGCTCCGGGCTCTTGCGGCGCAGATAGATCACGGCGCCGCAGACGAGAGCGAAGGCCGAGAGCGTGCCGATCGACACCATCTCACCGAGGATGGCGATCGGGAACAAGCCAGCGGCGATGGCCACGAGGACGCCGACGACCATCTGGCTGATCGCCGGCGTGCCCCAGCTCTTGTGCAGCCTGGCGAACACCGGTGGCAGCAGGCGATCATGCGCCATCGAATAGAAGACGCGGGTCTGGCCGAACAGCAGCGCCAGAATGACCGTGGTGAGCCCGGCGAGCGCGCCGATCTTGACGACCCAGGCCATCCAGGAGGCGCCGGTCGCGTCCATCGCCACGGCGATCGGGTCCGGAACATTCAGCTCCGTATAAGAAACGACGCCGGTCGCGACGGCGGCGACGCCGATAAACAGGATCGTGCAGATGAAGAGCGAGGCGATGATGCCGATCGGCACGTCGCGCTGCGGCAGCTCGGCCTCCTGCGCCGCCGTCGAGACGGCGTCGAAGCCGATATAGGAGAAGAACACGATCGAGGCGCCGCGCATCACGCCGCTCCAGCCGAAATGGCCGAATTCTCCGGTGTTCTCCGGCACCAATGGCGTCCAATGCGCCGTGTCGACATAGGATGCGCCGAACACGATGACGATCAGCACCACGGCCAATTTCACCAGCACGATGAAATTATTGAACATGGAGGATTCGCGCGTGCCGCGCGCCAGCAGCGCCGAGAGCGCCAGCACCACCAGCGCCGCCGGTATGTTGAAATAACCGCCGGCGTGGCCCGGCGCGGCGAACATCGCCGTCGTCCATTGCGGCGGCAGAGCCACGCCCAATCCGCTCAGCACGCGGTTGAAATAGCCGGCCCATCCGACCGCCACAGTGGCGGCGCCGAGCCCATATTCGAGCACGAGATCCCAGCCGATGATCCAGGCGAACAACTCGCCCAGCGTCGCATAAGTGTAGGTGTAGGCGCTGCCCGCCACCGGAATGAGCGCCGCCAGCTCCGCATAGCAGAGCGCGACGAAGGCGCAGGCGAGGCCCGCGAGCGCGAAGGAGAGAACGACGCCGGGCCCAGCGGAATTGGCGGCCACCGTCCCGGTCAGCACGAAAATGCCGGCGCCGATGATCCCGCCTATGCCGAGCGCGGTGAGCGACACGGGGCCGAGCGCCCGCGCGAGCCGCACGCCCTCGCCCTGCTCATGCTCGGCGAGAATCTGCTCGACCGATTTACGGGCAAAGAGCTGGCGCGTCGGCGTCCTTGCGCCGGTCGTCGTGTCGTGAACCACAAAAGACCCCTTCCCCTCGAGAAAAGCTCCCGGACGGGAACATGGACCGAGATCGGCGCGGGATTATGGTTGCGCTGCGGAATGGAAACAAGAGGCCCGTCTCGAGCGTCGCCTCTCCGCGCGAGCGCGCGGCGACCGTGACGGAGCGAATTCTGGTCGATCGAACGATTCCGTTCGATCGGAAAGCGCTCTAGACTGCCGGGCAGACGCAGGCCCGAGACAGGGTCGAGGAGACGAGAGATGACGGATGAGCAATTCGAGGTGACGCGCACCGAAGCGGAATGGCGCGCCCGGCTGACGCCGGATCAATATGTGGTGATGCGCAAGCACGGGACCGAGCCGCCCGGAAGCTGCGCGCTCAACGAGGAGAAGCGCCCGGGCCTCTTCACCTGCGCCGGCTGCGATCAGCCCTTGTTCGCCGCGCGCCAGAAATTCGACAGCGGCACCGGCTGGCCGAGCTTCTTCGATCCGATCGATGGCGCGATCGCGACCACCGTCGACCGCACCCACGGCATGGTGCGGACCGAGGTGCATTGCGGTCGTTGCGGCTCGCACCTGGGCCATGTCTTCCCCGACGGCCCGCCGCCGACCGGCCTGCGCTATTGCATCAATGGCGTCGCGCTGAATTTTTTTCCGGAGTGACGTTCGGATAGGCCTCGACCCATACATCGAGCGACCCTGCCTTCCCCCGCTCGTAGGGGCGAGGGTAGGCAGGCGCCAGCGCCTCGTTTCGCGCGAGACTACCTGTCTTCATGGGAGCGACGTTTCCGACTCGGAGAAACTCCCTTCAGCTCAAAGCATGCTTTCACCGAAGACGATCATCTCATTACCTTTCCTTAACCCCGCCATAATAGGCAGGTATAGGGTAGGTCCATCGGCCCGGCTGATCGAATGTGCCGCCGGTCTCGCACCCGTCTCCGAGTGAAGAGGGAACGCATGACTTTCCCTGTTTTCGGGCCGATAGACGCGTGCGCCGCGGCAATGTTTTCCCTTGACGAAGAAATTCCCTTTCCGTCATAGGGGCGGCGCGGGTGAGTTTTCGACCGGGCGCGGTGAGGGGCGAGAACGCGCCGAAGGCGCGGAAACGCGTCCGGGGACAACTTGATGAAGCAATCGGAAGGTTCTACCTTCGCCGGTCGATGACGGCGGAGAGCGGGGGACCCGTGGTCTTCGCCCCGCAGCCATTTGCGCGCCGTCGGCGGCGTCCTGCGCGGCGCGGTGAAAAAAATTCAAGGGCGGGCGAAACGCTTCGAGCGAGGGAGAAAAAATTCAAATGTCCGAAACGTCCACCCCCGCCGCGAGCGGGAAAGGCAATCAGCATCTGTCTCCCAAATCCGACATCGAGATCTCTCAGGCCGCGGATATGCGGCCGATCGTCGATGTCGCGCGAGAGAAGCTCGGCATCCCCGCTGAACATGTGTTGCCTTACGGACATTACAAGGCGAAACTCTCCCTCGATTATCTCTCCTCGCTGAAGGACCGACCGGACGGCAAGCTCGTCCTCGTCACCGCCATCACGCCCACGCCCGCCGGCGAAGGCAAGACGACGACGACCGTCGGCCTCGGCGACGCGCTCAACCACATCGGCAAGAAGGCCATCATGTGCCTTCGCGAGCCGAGCCTCGGCCCCTGCTTCGGCGTGAAGGGCGGCGCCGCCGGTGGCGGCTATGCACAAGTCGTGCCGATGGAGGACATCAACCTCCATTTCACCGGCGACTTCCACGCCATCGGCGCGGCCAATAATCTGCTCTCCGCGCTCATCGACAATCACGTCTATTGGGGCAATTCGCTCGGGATCGATCCGCGCCGCATCTCCTGGCGCCGCGCTGTCGACATGAACGACCGCTCGCTGCGCTCGATCGTCTCGTCGCTCGGCGGCGTCGCCAACGGCTTTCCGCGCGAGGACGGCTTCGACATCACCGTCGCCTCGGAGGTGATGGCGATCTTCTGCCTCGCCACCGATTTCGCCGATCTGCAGCGCCGCCTCGGGGACATCATCGTCGCGCAGACCCGCGACAAGAAGAACATCCGCGCCTCTGATCTGAAGGCGGCCGGCTCCATGGCCGCGCTGCTGAAGGACGCGATCGCGCCGAACCTCGTGCAGACGCTCGAGAATAATCCGGCCTTCATCCATGGCGGCCCCTTCGCCAACATCGCCCATGGCTGCAATTCGGCCATCGCCACCAAGGCGGCGCTGAAGCTCGCCGACTATGTGGTGACGGAAGCCGGCTTCGGCGCCGATCTCGGCGCGGAGAAGTTCTTCGACATCAAATGCCGCAAGGCGGGGCTGAAGCCCGACGTCACCGTCATCGTCGCGACAATTCGCGCGCTGAAGATGCATGGCGGCGTCGCCAAGGACGATCTCAAGCTCGAGAATGTCGCCGCGCTGGAGAAGGGCTTCGCCAATTTGCAGCGCCATATCGCCAATGTGCAGAAGTTCGGCGTGCCGGTGATCGTCTCGGTCAACCGTTTCAGCACCGACACGGCTGCGGAGATGGAGCTCTTGCAGAAGCTCACGCAGGCCGAGGGCGTCGATTGCGTGCTCGCCGATCATTGGGGCTCGGGCGGGCCGGGCGCGGCGGAGCTCGCCGAGAAGGTCGTCGCGACGATCGAGGCCAAGCCCTCGCAGTTCAAGCCGCTCTACGCCGATGATCTGCCGCTGGTCGAGAAGGTGCGGACCATCGCCCGCGAGCTCTATGGCGCCTCCGACATCGCGCTCGATCCTTCGGTGAAGACGCGCTTCGCCGAGCTCGAGAAGGAAGGCTTCAGCCATCTGCCGGTGTGCATCGCCAAGACGCAGTACAGCTTCTCGACCGACGCCAACGCCAAGGGCGCGCCCTCCGGCCATGTGATCCCGGTGCGCGAGCTGCGTCTGTCGGCGGGCGCCGAATTCGTCGTCGTGATCTGCGGCGACATCATGACCATGCCCGGCCTGCCGAAGGTCCCCGCCGCCAATAATATCGAGGTGGGCGCGGACGGGCGCATCGCCGGCCTGTTCTGAACGCGGCCGACGCGCAAGGAAGCTTCGGGCGCGCGCGCGTCCGGCGAAGACAACTCGAACCGATGAGCTCGAAGGGAGCCCTAGACATGTCGAATTCCAGAATTCCGGGCCGCAATTTTCTGTTCGTTCCGGGCCCGACCAATATTCCGGACCGCATTCTGCGCGCGATGAACGTCGTCTCCGAGGACCATCGTTCGCCGAAGTTCCCCGAGCTGACGCTGCCGCTGTTCACGCAGCTGAAGAAGGTGTTCAAGACCGAGAGCGGCCAGGCCTTCATCTTCCCGGCCTCGGGCACCGGCGGCTGGGAAGCGGCGATCACCAACACGCTGTCGCCCGGCGACAAGGTCATCGCGCAGCGTTTCGGCCAGTTCACCCATCTGTGGATCGACCTCGCCAAGCGCATCGGCCTCGATGTGATCGAGCAGGACGAGGAATGGGGCACGGGCAACAACCCGGAACGCATCGAAGAGACGCTGAAGGCCGACAAGAACCACGAGATCAAGGCCGTCTTCGCCACGCATAACGAGACGGCGACCGGCGTCACCTCCGACATCGGCGCGGTGCGCAAGGCGATCGACAACGCCAAGCATCCGGCGATGCTGTTCGTCGACGGCGTGAGCTCGGTCGGCTCGCTCGACTTCAAGCAGGACGAGTGGGGCGTCGACGTCGCCGTGTCCGGCTCGCAGAAGGGCTTCATGCTGCCGGCCGGCCTCGCGCTCCTCAGCGTCAGCCAGAAGGCGCTGAAGGCCGGCGAGACGGCCAAGCTGCATCGCGCCTATTTCGACTTCCAGGACCATGTGAAGGCCAACGCCACCGGCTATTTCCCCTATACGCCGGCGCTGCCGCTGCTCTACGGCCTGCGCGAGTCGCTCAATGTTCTGTTCGAGGAAGGCCTCGATCAGGTCTATGCGCGCCATCACCATCTCGCCGAGGGCGTGCGCGCCGCGGTCGCGGCCTGGGGCCTCAAGCCCTGCGCCAAGGAGTCCAAGTGGAACTCCGACACGGTGACGGCGATCCTGGTGCCGGAAGGCTTCGACGCCGCCAAGGTCATCGAGATCGCCTATAAGCGCTACAATCTCGCGCTCGGCGCCGGCCTCTCCAAGGTCGCCGGCAAGGTGTTCCGCATCGGCCATCTCGGCGATCTCAACGAGCTGATGCTGCTCGGCGCCATCGCCGGCGCGGAGATGGCGATGCTCGACGTCGGCATTCCGGTCACCCCCGGCAGCGGCGTCGCGGCGGCCCAGGCCGTCTATCGCGCCAATCCGATCCTGCAGGCCTGATGATTTTTCGGCCTCGCCCCTCACGGGAGGGGCGAGGCCGTCTTCTAAAAAAAAACTTCGCCAAGCAATCTGAGCCGAATGGCAGAGCGACTCCAGGGGAAGAAGCAGTCATGTCGCACAAAATCGTCTTTCTCGATCGCGAGACGCTCGACGCCAATTTGCGCAAGCCGAATTTCCCGCACGACTATGTCGAATACGCCCAGAGCGCTCCGACCGATGTCGTCGAGCGCCTGAAGGGCGCGACCATCGCCATCACCAACAAGGTGCCGCTGCGCGAGGAGACGCTGAAGCAGCTTCCCGATCTGAAGCTGATCGCCGTCGCCGCCACCGGCACCGATGTGATCGACAAGGCCTATACGACGGCCAATGGAATCACCGTCTCCAACATTCGCAACTACGCCTTCAACACGCTTCCCGAGCATGTGATCGCGCTCATTTTCGCGCTGCGCCGCAATCTCGTGAACTATGTGGACTCCGTGCGCCGCGGCCGTTGGCAGGAGGCGAATCAATTCTGCTATTTCGACTATCCGATCTATGACATCTCCGGCTCGACGCTCGGCATCATCGGCTATGGCGCGCTCGGCAAATCGATCGCGACGCGCGCCGAGGCGCTCGGCATGAAGATGCTGATCAACGACGTCGTGCCGGGGCCGAACATCGTCGATATTCCGACGATCCTGCGCGAGGCGGATGTCGTCACGCTCAATCTGCCGCTGACGCCGCAGACCAAGAATCTGATCGGCGCGAAAGAGCTCGCCTCGATGAAGAAGACGGCGATCCTCATCAACACCGCGCGCGGCGGCATCGTCGACGAGCAGGCGCTCGCGGATGCTCTGCGGGGCGGCGTGATCGCCGGCGCGGGCTTCGACGTGCTGACGGTCGAGCCGCCCAAGCAGGGCAATATTCTGCTCGATCCGACCATTCCCAATCTCATCGTCACGCCGCATGTGGCCTGGGCGAGCAAGGAGGCGATGCAGGTGCTCGCAGATCAGCTCGTCGACAATATCGATGCTTTCGTCGCCGGCGCGCCGCGTAATCTCGTGACCGCGTGACGGCGCATCGCCCGGAACAGTTCGAATGCCCGATCGTCATAGCGAGCGGAGCGAAGCAATCCTTCAGCCACAGGGCGACTCCCGAGGTTGCTTCGTCGCTACGCTGCTCGCAATGACGCGCGCCGTCACAACGGATGACAATGAATGACCCAGAAGCTCCTCTTCCTTCTCGACACCGATGCGGTTCCGAGCGTGTTCGACACGGTGGTCGCCTATGACGGCGGCGCCGATCATGTCATCGGCTACGCCAATGTGACGCCGCAGAATGTCGGCGCGCTGGTCGACGGCGCGATCTACACGCGCGGACCGAAGGAAAAGCAGTTCACCGCTCTGTTCGTCGGCGGCGGCGACATGGTCGCGGGCGAGGCGTTGTTCAAAGCGGTGCGCAAGCGCTTCTTCTCGAATTTCCGCGTCTCGGTGATGCTCGACTCCAACGGCTCCAACACCACCGCCGCCGCGGGCGTCGCTCTGCTCGCCAAGGCCAAGCCGCTCGCCGGCAAGAAGGCGATCGTGCTCGCCGGCACCGGCCCGGTCGGCCTGCGCGCCGCCGCCTTCCTGCATTCGGAAGGCGCCGAGGTCGCCATCACCTCGCGCACGAAGGCGCGCGCCGACGCCGCCGCCCAGGCCTTGCAGGACCGCTTCGGCTTCACGCCGACGGCGATCGAGGCCGTGGACAACGCCGCGCGCGCCGCGGCGGTGAAGGGAACGAACATCGTCTTCGCGGCCGGCGCCATCGGCGTGCAGCTGCTGGAAGAGAAGGATTGGCAGAACGATCCGACCATCGAGTTGATCGCCGACGTCAACGCGCAGCCGCCGCTCGGAATCGGCGGCGTCGAGGCGACCGACAAGGCCAAGGAGCGTCACGGCAAGATCGTCATCGGCGCGCTCGGCGTCGGCGGATTGAAGCTGAAGCTGCATCGCGCCTGCATCGGCCAGCTGTTCGAGAGTTCCGACAAGGTGCTCGACGCCGAGGAAATCTACGCCCAGGCCAAGGCGAACGCTTGATATTGCGAGGATCGACGAGATGACCAAGGACGAATCGATCACGAAATTTCTCGACGATCTCGCCAGCGAGCGGCCGACTCCGGGCGGCGGCGGCGCGGCGGCGGTGATGGGCGCGATCGGCGCGGCGCTGGTGTCGATGGTCGCCAATCTCACCATCGGCAAGAAGAATTACGAAGCGGTCGAGGACGATCTGAAAGCCGCGCGCGCCGAGGCCGAGCGCCTGCGCGGCGAATTGACCGCGGCGATCGAGGAAGACGTCGTCGCCTTCAACAGTGTGATGGGCGCCTATGGCCTGCCGCGCGCCACCGACGAGGACAAAGCCGCGCGCACGGCGGCGATCCAGGCGGCGCTGAAGGAGGCGACGCTCGCGCCGCTGCGCGCCGTGAAGGCCTGCTTCGAGGTGATCCTGCTCTCGGAGGCGGCCGCCGAAAAGGGCAATCTCAACGTCATCAGCGACGCCGGCGTCGCCGTGCTCGCCGCCAATGCCGGCCTGCGGAGCGCCGCGCTCAACGTCTATATCAACGCCAAATCGATCAAGGATCGCGCCTTCGCCGAAGAGCAGATCGCTGCGGTCGAGGCGCTGCTGGCGCAAGCCGCCGAGAAGACCGAAGCCGTCTATGCGACCGTGAGAGGCAAGATCGGCTCTTAAAAAATTCAACGCCGGCGACCGGCGAGAACGAACGCAAGCGGGAGAGGGAACATGGACGTCCATGAGTATCAAGCCAAGGAATTATTGGCGAGCTGCGGCGTCGCCGTGCCCCCCGGCACCGTCGCCTTCAGCCCCGACCAGGCCGTCTATGCGGCGACCGAGCTCGGCGGCTCGCATTGGGTGGTGAAGGCGCAGATTCACGCCGGCGCGCGCGGCAAGGCGGGCGGCATCAAGCTGTGCCGCACCTATCATGAAGTGCAGCAGGCGGCGCGCGACCTCCTCGGCAAGCGTCTCGTCACCACGCAGACCGGACCGGAAGGCAAGCCGGTGCAGCGTGTCTATGTCGAGCTCGCCGACCCCTATGAGCGCGAGCTGTATCTGGGCTTCGTGCTCGACCGCAAGCTCGAGCGCGTTCGCGTGATCGCATCGAAACATGGCGGAATGGAGATCGAGGAGATCGCCAAGACCGATCCGGACGCCATTCTCCAGGTCATCGTCGAGCCGGCCGTCGGCCTGCTGCCGTTCCAGGCGCGCGAGCTCGCCTTCCAGCTCGGCTTGAACTTGAAGCAGGTCTCGCGCGCGGTGCAGTCGATCCTCGGCGCCTATCGCGCCTTCCGCGACAATGACGCGACCATGCTGGAGATCAATCCGCTGGTCGTCACCAAGGACGACAAGGTGCTGGCGCTCGACGCCAAGATGTCCTTCGACGACAACGCTTTGTTCCGTCGCCGCAACATCGTCGACATGAACGATCCCTCGCAGTCGGACCCGCGCGAGGCGCAGGCGCTCGAGCATTCGCTCAACTATATCGGCCTCGACGGCGAGATCGGCTGCATCGTCAATGGCGCCGGCCTCGCGATGGCGACGATGGACATGATCAAGCACGCCGGCGGCAATCCGGCGAACTTCCTCGATGTCGGCGGCGGCGCCTCGGCCGAGCGCGTCGCGACGGCCTTCCGCCTCGTGCTCTCGGACGCCAATGTGAAGGTGGTGCTGGTCAACATCTTCGCCGGCATCAATCGCTGCGACTGGGTCGCGCAGGGCGTCATCGACGCGGTGAAGGCGACCAACATCACGGCGCCGCTGGTCGTGCGTCTCGCCGGCACCAATGTCGAGGCCGGCCGCAAGCTGCTCGACGAGAGCGGCATCAATGTCATCACCGCCGATTCGCTGGCCGACGCCGCCCAGAAGGCCGTCGCCGCATACCGCTCCGTGAAGTGAGCGGCGAGGCCGGGAGGAAACAATGAGCATTCTGATCGACGAAAAGACTCCGATCCTCGTCCAGGGCATCACCGGCGACAAGGGCAGCTTCCACGCCAAGGAGATGATCGACTACGGCACCAATGTCGTCGCCGGCGTCACTCCCGGCAAGGGCGGCAAGACCGTGCATGGCGTGCCGATTTTCGACACGGTGCGCGAGGCGGTGAAGCAGACCGGCGCCACCACCAGCATCACCTTCGTGGCGCCGCCCTTCGCGGCCGACGCCATCATGGAGGCGGCGGACGCCGGCATTCGCCTCATCTGCTCCATCACCGACGGCATTCCGGCGCAGGACATGATGCGCGTGAAGCGCTATTTCCTGCGCTATCCGCGCGAGCGCCGGCCCACCATGGTCGGGCCGAACTGCGCCGGCATCATCAGCCCCGGCAAGGCCATGCTCGGCATCATGCCCGGCCACATCTACAAGCAGGGCAATGTCGGCCTCATCTCGCGCTCGGGCACGCTCGGCTATGAGGCGGCCTCGCAATTGAAGGAGCTCGGGATCGGCATCTCGACCTCGGTCGGCATCGGCGGCGATCCGATCAACGGCTCGTCCTTCCTCGATCATCTCGTATTGTTCGATCAGGATCCGGAGACGGAAGCGGTGCTGATCATCGGCGAGATCGGCGGACCGCAGGAGGCCGAGGCCGCGGCCTGGATCAAGGAGAACTTCTCCAAGCCGGTCGTGGGCTTCGTCGCCGGCCTCACGGCGCCGAAGGGCCGCCGCATGGGCCATGCCGGCGCGATCATCTCGGCGACCGGCGACAGCGCCGCCGAGAAGACCGAAATCATGAAGTCCTACGGCCTCACCGTCGCGCCGAGCCCGGCGGAGTTCGGCTCGGCCGTCGCCTCGGTGCTGAAGCGCGCGTGACATGACTCCTCTCCCCGCTCGCGGGGAGAGGTCGAGCCAAGCGAGGGTGAGGCGCTCGGGAGCGTCGGCGGCCGTCAGTAGCTCGGCGCATTCGTCTCGTCACCGAAATTCGGGACAATCGCCCGGCCCCTCACCCGGCCTCTCCCCGCAAGCGGGGAGAGGAGACGACCAGCCAAACGAGAGCCAGGAGCCCGCATGCCCGCAGAACCGAAGGTCACGCCCTCGACTTCGCCCGCCGCCCCTTCGGCGCTCGCGACGCGATCGGTCAAGGAGGCGGCGGCCTTCCTGTTCGACCAGCTGGCCGGCGTGGTGAAGCGCCATCAGCCGGAGGTCGAGCCGGTGCTGCGCGGCTTCGTTTCCTCATCCGGCCTGCCGCCGGCGCTGCTCGGCCGCGCGCTGCAGGCGCAGGGCATCTGGTTTCAGCTGCTGTCGATCGCCGAGCAGGCCTCGGCCATGCGCCGGAGACGCACCATCGAGCGCGCCAAGGGCCGCGATGAGCTGCTGGGCTCCTTCGCCCATGTGCTCGCCGACGCCGCCGCGTCGGGCGTCAGCGCCGACGACATTCGCGCGCAGCTGCGCTCGCTGCGCATTCGCCCGGTCATCACCGCCCATCCGACCGAGGCCAAGCGCGTCACCGTCCTCGAGAAGAACCGCAAGATCTATCTTCTGCTCAAGGAATTGGAATCCTCGCGCTGGACCGACCGCGAGCGCGCCGCGCGCATGGCCGGAGTGAGCGATCAGATCGAGCTGCTCTGGCTCACCGGCGAATTGCATCTCGAGAAGCCGACCGTCGAGCACGAGGTCGCCTGGGGCCTGCATTTCTTCGGCGAGAACCTCTTCGATCTCGCGCCGGAGATGCTCGCCGCCTTCGAGAGCGCGCTCGCCAGCCATTATCCGAACGAGCGCTTCGATGTGACGCCGTTCTTCCAGTTCGGCTCCTGGATCGGCGGCGATCGCGACGGCAATCCCTTCGTCACCAACGCCGTGACGCGCGAGACGATGATCGTCAACGCGCTCGCGAGCCTCGATTATTACCGGCAGCGCGCTCTCGATCTCGTCCGCGTGCTGTCGATCAGCGAGCGCTCGGTCGCCATTCCGGCGAGCTTTCGCGCGGCGCTGGAGGCCGAGCTGGCGCAGGTCGAGGACGCCGACAGGATCAGAACGCGCAATCAGGGCGAGGCCTTCCGCCAATATCTCACCTGCGTGCTGCGCAAGCTCGACGAAACCATTCTCGCGACGCGGGGCGAAGCGAGCGGCAAGCCGCGCTACGCCAACGCCGATCAGCTGATTCACGATCTTCGCGTGCTCGAGCAGGGGCTCGCCGACAGCCGCAGCGAGACGCTCGCCGCCGATCTCGTGCGGCCGGTGCGCCGCGCCGTCGAGATCTTCCGCTTCAGCACCGTGCGTCTCGATCTGCGCGAGAACACGACTCGCACCAATAATGCGCTGCGCGACATTCATCGCGTCAAGACCGGCAGGGACGCGCCGGATCTCGAATCGCCCGAATGGCAGGCCTGGCTCATCGCCGAGCTGGCGCAGCCGCGCAATGGCGTCCCGCTCGCCGGTCTCGCGCCCGAGTCGCAGGACACGCTCGACATGTTCGCGCTGGTCGCCGACATGCGCTCGCGGCTCGATCGTGAAGCTTTCGGTAGCTTCATCCTCTCCATGACGCATTCGGTCGCCGATGTGCTCGGCGCCTATGTGCTGGCGAAGGAAGGCGGGCTCTTCCTCGACGAGGCCGGCCTCGAGCTCTGCACTCTGCCCATCGTTCCGCTGTTCGAGACGATCCCCGATCTGCGCGCGGCTCCGGTGATCATGCGCGAATTGCTGCGTGTGCCGGTCGTGCGCCGCAGCACGCGCTGGCAGGGCAATGTGCAAGAGGTGATGATCGGCTATTCCGACTCCAACAAGGACGGCGGCTTCATGGCGTCGAACTGGGAGCTGGCGAAGGCGCAATCGAAGTTGACGCGCCTCGGCGAGGAATTGGGCGTCGCCATCGCCTTCTTCCACGGCCGCGGCGGATCGGTGAGCCGCGGCGGCGCGCCGACCGGACACGCCATCGCCGCGCAGCCGGCGGGCTCGATTCGCGGCCGCTTCCGCGTCACCGAGCAGGGCGAGGTGGTCTCGTTCAAATACGCCAATCGCGGCACCGCCGCCTATCAGATGGAGCTGCTGGCGAGCAGCGTCTTCGCCCATGCGCTGAAGTCCGAGCGCGAGGACGCGCTGGCGCCGCGCGCGGAATTCGAAGACGCTCTCGAGGCTCTGTCCGGCGCCTCGCTCGCCGCTTATGGCAAGCTCGTCGCCGATCCCGATCTCGTCGCTTATTTCCAGGCGGCGAGCCCGCTCGAGGAAATCTCGCTGCTCAACATCGGCTCGCGTCCGGCGCGGCGGTTCGGCGCGCGCAGCCTCGCCGATCTGCGCGCCATTCCCTGGGTGTTCGCCTGGGCGCAGAATCGTCACGCCATCACCGGCTGGTATGGCGTCGGCTCGGGCCTCTCGAGCTTCATCGAGGTGCGCGGCGAGCGCGGCCTGCAGCTCTTGCATCGCATGTTCGAGGATTCGCGCCTCTTTCGGCTCATTCTCGACGAGGTGGAGAAGACGCTGGCGCTCGTCGATCTCTCGATCGCGCGGCAATATGCCGGGCTGGTCGCGGACCAAGAGGCGCGCAACAAGATTTTCTCGGCGATCGAGGCGGAATATCACCTCACCTGCGAGACCGTGCTGCGCATCACCGGCGGCGGCGAGATCGGCGAGCGTTTCGCCGACTATCAGGCGCGTCTGGCGCATCGCCTCGCCACCATCAACGAGGTCAACCGCGAGCAGGTGGAGTTGCTGCGCCTGTTCCGCACCACGGAAGAGGAAGCGCTGAAGGAGGAATACAAATCGGCGCTGCTGCTGTCGATCAGCTGCATCGCCGCGGGCCTCGGCGCCACCGGCTGATGCAGTCGCCCTCCAGAGCTTCGAACCGGCTCACGCACTAGACACTGACACCAGGGAAAGGAAAAGAAGATGAGCTTCACTTTGATCGAGCAGGCGACGCCGCGTCTCCATCGCTCCGAGCTGGCCGTTCCGGGCTCCGCCCCCGGCATGTTCGAGAAGGCCGCCGCCTCCAAATCCGACCAGGTCTTTCTCGACCTCGAGGACGCCGTGGCTCCGGACGACAAGGAGCAGGCGCGCAAGAACATCATCCAGGGCCTCAACGACATCGATTGGGGCAATAAGACGATGACGCTGCGCATCAACGGCCTCGACACGCATTTTTGCTATCGCGACGTCGTCGACGTGGTCGAGGCCTGCCCGCGTCTCGACGTGATCCTCATTCCGAAGGTCGGCGTTCCGCAGGACGTCTACGCCATCGACATGCTGGTCACGCAGATCGAGAGCTACAAGAAGCGTACCAAGCGCATCGGCTTCGAGCTGCTGATCGAGACCGCGCTCGGCATGGCCAATGTCGAGGCGATCGCTCAGGCGAGCAAGCGCAATGAGGCGCTGTCCTTCGGCGTCGCCGATTACGCCGCCTCGACCCGCGCCCGCACCACCGTCATCGGCGGCGTGAACCCGGACTACGGCGTTCTCTCGGACAAGGACGCCGAGGGCAATCGCCAGTATTTCTGGGCCGACCAGTGGCATGCGGCGCAGACGCGCTTCCTCGTCGCCGCGCGCGCCTATGGCCTGCGCCCGATCGACGGGCCCTTCGGTGACTTCGGCGATCCGGACGGCTATATCGCTGCGGCGAAGCGCGCTGCGGTGCTCGGCTTCGAGGGCAAATGGGCGATCCATCCCTCGCAGATCGATCTCGCGAACCAGGTCTTCACCCCGTCCGAGGCGGAAGTGAAGAAGGCCCGCCGCATTCTCGAGGCGATGGAGCAGGCGGCCAAGGAAGGCCGCGGCGCCGTGTCTCTCGACGGCCGCCTGATCGACATCGCCAGCATCCGCATGGCCCAGGCGCTGATCGACAAGGCGGATCAGATCGGCGCTGCGTAAGCAGCCGCATCGTTGCGCGCGCTCCTTCTCCCACTCGTGGGAGAAGGTGGCCCGGCGAAGCCGGGTCGGATGAGGGTCCTCGCAATGCCGACGCGAGTCTCGAAGTCCAAAAAAGCTTTCGCGAGACGGCTGCGGCGAGAGATGACGAACGCCGAGGACATCCTGTGGCGCTCTCTCCGCGGTTTGGCGCTGGACGGTCTGAAGTTCCGGCGGCGGCAGGTTCCGATCGGGAATTATGTCGCCGACTTTCTCTGCGTCGAACAAAGGCTGATCGTCGAACTGGACGGCCGGCCGCATGAACAAGAAGACCAACGCCGCCATGACGCGACCCGCGACAAATGGCTGCGTGACCACGGCTACCACGTCCTCCGCCTCGACAACGATCTCGTCATCGGCGGTGGAAACATTCCGCTGGAGCGGATTCGGGAGGTGATAAAGACGATCACAAATCGTCGCGGCCCCTCATCCGACCCGACTTCGTCGGGCCACCTTCTCCCGCAAGCGGGAGAAGGGACAACGTCGAGATCGTAAGGCGCTCTTCCTTCTCCCGCAGGGCGGGAGAAGGTGGCCCCGCGAAGCGGGGTCGGATGAGGGCCGGCGAGGCGATGCGCACTGCATTGGCAATCATCCGCGTTGCGGTTATGACGAACGCAAATCGTCGCGGACCCTCATTCGACCCGACTTCATCGGGCCACCTTCTCCCGCAAGCGGGAGAAGGGAGAACGTCGAGATTCAGGAATTCGTCTATGTCCGAAGACCACCGCCAATTGCTCCGCGCCATGTTCGACGCCGCCGTCGGCGCCGCGCACCCCTCTGTCTGCCTGCCGGCCTATCTCGAGAAGATCGCGCCGCCCAAGGGACGCACCATCGTCGTCGGCGCCGGCAAGGCGGCGGCCTCCATGGCCGCGGCGGTGGAGAAACATTGGCCGCATCCGCTCGAGGGCCTCGTCGTCACGCGTTACGAGCATGGCGCGCCCACCTCGAAGATCGAGGTGATCGAGGCGTCCCATCCGGTGCCGGACGCCGCCGGCCGCGCCGCCGCGGGCCGCATTCTCGCAAAGGTGCAGGGCCTCACGGAAGACGATCTCGTGCTCGCGCTGATTTCCGGCGGCGGCTCGGCGCTGATGGCTCTGCCGGCGGATGGCGTGTCGCTCGAAGAAAAGCAGGCGGTCAACAAGGCGCTGCTGAAGAGCGGCGCGACCATTTCCGAGATGAATTGCGTGCGTAAGCATCTCTCGGCGATCAAGGGCGGCCGCCTCGCTCGCGCCGCGGCGCCGGCCAAGGTCGTCGCGCTGCTGATCTCCGACGTGCCCAACGACGATCTTTCCGTCATCGCCTCCGGCCCCACCGTGCCGGACCCGACAACGCGCCAGGACGCGCTCGCCGTCATCGCCAAATATAAGATCGACGCGCCCGCCGCCGTGCTCGCCTATCTTTCTTCGGACGCCTGTGAGACGCCCAAGCCCGGCGACGCGATCTTCGACCGCGTCGAGAACATTCTCATCGCCACGCCGCAGGGCTCGCTGGACGCCGCCGCCGCCGTGGCGAGCAAGGCCGGCTTCACGCCGCTGATCCTCGGCGATCTCGAGGGCGAGTCGCGCGACGTCGCGCTGGTCCATGCCGGCATAACGCGGCAGATCGCCCGCCATGCGCAGCCGCTCGCGCCGCCCGTCGCCATCATCTCCGGCGGCGAGACCACGGTCACCGTGCGCGGCAAGGGCAGAGGCGGACGCGACGCCGAGTTTCTGCTGGCGCTGACGCTGGCGCTCGAGGGCTTCGGCGGCGTCTCCGCCATCGCCTGCGACACCGACGGCATCGACGGCAGCGAGGACAATGCCGGCGCGATCATGACCGCCGACAGCTTCGCCCGCGCGGCGGCGCAAGGCGTCGACCTCAAGGCGCTATTCGCCAACAACGACGCCTATACCGCCTTCGAGAAGCTCGGCGATCTCGTCGTCACCGGCCCGACACGCACCAATGTGAACGACTTCCGCGTCATCCTCGTGCCGAAGCCGGCGCGCTGACGTAGATCGGCGCTTGCCGCCGGCCGGCGTAATAATATAACGTGACGACATGACACGTTCGCCTTCGGCGCTTCTCGAAAAGACCGCCCGGGCCGATGCGCAATCGCATCGTCATCCCGGGCGCTTCTCGCTTCTGCGCCTCTCGGCCGCCGAGCGGCTGGCCGGCGCCGCCGGACTCATCGCTCTGCTCTGGCTCGCCGTCTATTGGGCTCTCTCGCGGAGCGGCGCATGAGCGCGGGCGTGGTCCGGCTCGACAATGTGACGCTCGGCTATGAGCGCCGACCGGCCGTGCATCATCTGAGCGGAGCCATCGGCCCGGCGGGGGCGCTCGCGGTCTGCGGTCCCAATGGCGCCGGCAAATCCACGTTGCTCAAGGGCCTCGCCGGATTGCTGAAGCCGATTGGCGGACGCATCCTGCGCGAAGGCCTCACGCTGCGGGATATCTCCTACCTGCCGCAGGCGGCGGAGATCGATCTCTCCTTCCCGATCGATGTGTTCGACTTCGTCGCCTCGGGCGCGACGCGGCGCATCGGCTTCTTCGGCGGCGTCGATCGCCGCGAGGAGGAGCGCGCCATCGCCGCCATCGCCGCCGTCGGCCTCGAGGGTTTCGAGGATCGCCAGATCGGGGCGCTTTCGGGCGGGCAGACGCAGCGGGCGCTATTCGCGCGGCTCATCGTCGAGGACCGACCCGTCGTCCTGCTCGACGAACCCTTCGGCGCCATAGACGCGTCGACCATCGACGATCTGGTGAAGATCATCGCCCGCTGGCGCGAGGAGCGGCGCAGCGTCGTCGCCGTGCTGCATGAGCTCGAGCTCGCGCGTCGAGTGTTTCCGCAGACGCTGCTGCTGGCCCGCGAGCCGATCTTCTGGGGACCGACGCGCGAGGCCCTGTCCGAGGAGCGCCTCGCCGAGGCGAGCCGTATGATCGAGGCGTTCGACCGCGAGGCGCAGGAATGCCGGCGCGACGAGACCGATCATGCTGCATGAGCTGTTCATCGCGCCCTTCGCCGATTATGAGTTCATGCGCCGCGCGCTGGTCGGGGCGATCGCTCTCGCGATCTCGGGAAGCCCGCTCGGCGTCTTCCTGATCCTGCGCCGCATGTCGCTCGCCGGCGACGCCCTCTCCCACGCCATTCTGCCCGGCGCGGCGCTCGGCTATCTCGCCTTTGGTCTCTCGCTGCCGGCCATGACCATCGGCGGGCTCGCCGCCGGCCTCGCCGTCGCCATGGCCTCGAGCGCCGCGGCGCGCTTCACCGCTCTGCGCGAGGACGCCTCGCTCGCGGCGTTTTATCTCGTCTCGCTGGCGCTCGGCGTCGCCCTCGTCTCGCTCAAGGGCTCCAATGTCGATCTTCTGCATGTGCTGTTCGGCTCGGCGCTCGCTCTAGACGACCAAACCTTGCTCTTCCTCGCCGCCATCGCCAGCTTCACTCTGGCGGCGCTCGCCCTCTTCTACCGGGCGCTGGCGCTCGACACGCTCGACCCGCTGTTCGCGCGCCGCGTCGGTCCGCTGGGCGAGGCCATTCCCTTCGCCTTTCTGGCGCTGGTGGTGCTCAATCTCGTCGCCGGCTTCCATGCGCTCGGCACGCTGATGGCGGTCGGCGTCATCATGCTGCCGGCGGCCTCGGCGCGGCTGTGGACGCAGGACCTCGGCGCGGCTCTGGCGCTCGCGGCGGCCATCGGCGCGGGCTCTTCCTATCTTGGACTCGTCTTGTCGTTTCGCACCGGCCTGCCGGCCGGGCCGGTCATTATTCTCATGGCCGGAAGCGCCTATTTCCTGTCGCTGATTTTCGGCCGGACCGGCGGCGTCATGCGCCTGCGCCGGCCGCGCCGCCATTTGGAGGGATGATCGATGCGAAGGAATCGTGAGACGTCGCTCGTTTCGCCGAGCCGGCGCCGGCTGCTCGTCGCCGGAGCGCTCGCGCTCGTCGCCCCTCGAGTCCGCGCGGAGACGCCGCCGCATCTGCCGGCCGTGGCCAGCTTCTCCATTCTCGGCGATCTCGTCGCCGAGGTCGGCGGACGCAGGCTCGATCTTGCGACCATCGTCGGCCCCGACAGCGACGCCCATGTCTATCAGCCGACGCCGAAGGACGGCAAACGGCTCGCCGGCGCGCGAATCGTCTTCGTCAACGGGCTCGGCTTCGAGGGTTGGATCGACCGGCTCATCGCCGCCTCCAGGACCAAGGCCACGGTCGCCACCGCGAGCCGCGGCGTGACGCCGCGCAAGGATATCGAAGGGCTCGACCCGCACGCCTGGCAGAGCGTCGCCAACGCCAAGATCTATGTCGCCAACATCCGCGACGCGCTGGTCGACGCCGATCCCGAGGCCGCCGAAGTGTTCCGCGCCAACGCCGAGGCCTATCTCGAGCGGCTGGGCGCGCTCGACGCCGAGATCAAGGCTGCGATCGAGGCGATCCCGAAAAGCCGGCGGCGCGTGGTCTCCACCCATGACGCCTTCGGCTATTTCGCGGCCCGCTACGGGCTCGAGTTCATCGCGCCGGAGGGCGTCTCGACCGAGGCGGAGCCGAGCGCCCGCGACGTCGCCCGCATCATCGACGCCGCCCGCGCCCATAAGGTCGCGGCCATCTTCCTCGAGAATATCATCGACCCCCGCCTCGCGCAGCGCATCGCCGCCGAGACGGGCGCCAAGATCGGCGGCACGCTCTATTCCGACGCGCTCTCGGCGAGGGGCGGTCCCGCCCCGGGCTATATCGAGATGATGCGCTACAATGTGAAGCAGCTGACCACGGCGCTCGCCTCCTGAGGCGGCGGCCCTTTTTGGGCGAAATTCGATTATAGTGACGAAGGCGCGCGCCGCGTCCTCGGAGCTTCGGCATGAGATTTCATCTCGGCTTCCTTTTTCTCGCTTTGTCCATCCCCGGCTCCGCCGCTCTGGCGGCCGACGAGCCGCCACGGCGCAAATCCGGGCTCTGGCGGATCGAGCAGACCATCAGCGGCAAGCCGTCGCCGATGGGCGTGATCGAGACCTGCATCGACGAGAAGACCGACGATCTGATGCGCGAGCGCGCCTCGGAGCATGAGCAGAAGTGCGAGAAGGCGGGTTTCACGCGCGAAGGCGACGCTTTTCGCGTCCACTCCGTCTGCAAGCTCGAGCACAGCGTGGCGACGATGGACGGCAAATTCACCGGCAGCTTCGATTCGGCCTATCGCTCGGAGATGCATATTTCCTATGCGCCGCCGATGCATGGCGTCGGCTCCGCCGATATGGTGATGGACGCGAAATGGCTCGGCCCATGCAAGCCGGGCCAAAAGGCCGGCGACATCGTCATGCCGGGCTTTTCGGGCAAGCTCGGCGGCGGCCAGATGAACATGCAGGACCTGATGAAGATGCGCGATGCGATGAAGAAGCGCGGCGCGCCGGCGGAATAGGAGAGTGCTCCGTCTCAGCTCCGCCGATGCGTGTCCACAAGTGTTGACATAACCGAGCCATGCTATTCGAATGGGACGAAGGCAAACGCGCGGCGAATTTGCTGAAGCACGGCTTCGACCTCGCCGATGGCGCAGATTTGTTCGACGGTCGCCCAGTGATCACATTTCGGTCGTCACGCAACGACGAGGAGCGCTTCGTCACAGTCGGCATGTTGGCCGATCTCTATGTGGCGCTCGTCGCTCAGGAGAGCCCGAAATGAAGAAAAGCGAGCGCATCACGCGCGTTACGGCTGAAGAGGTTCGGGCGATGCGGGCGCGCGGCGAAACCCACACTGATTGGGAGCGCGTGCGCGCCATGTCGCAGAGCGAAGCCGATCGACTGGCGCAGGAGGAAGAAGGTCCTCTGCCCGACGGCTGGGAAAGCTCGGTCGAGATCGGCCTTCCCAAGCGTAAGCAGGGCGTGCATATCCGTCTCGACAGCGACGTTCTGGAATGGTTCAAGGCGCGCGGCCCCGGCTATCAAACCCGCATCAACGCCGTGCTGCGATCGTTCGTGCGAGCACGTGAGCGGGCCGAGCAGAAGCGATCCGGAGCGAGCGATCCTTCGCCGTGACGTCTTGCGCGCTCGCGTGAACGAAGGCAGAGGAGAAAGTCTTTGACCGATAAAATTCCCGTCACCGTCCTCACCGGCTATCTCGGCGCCGGCAAGACGACGCTGCTCAACCGCATCCTCACCGAGCAGCACGGCCGCCGCTACGCCGTCATCGTCAATGAATTCGGCGAGATCGGCATCGACAATGACCTCGTCGTCGGCGCCGACGAGGAAATCTTCGAGATGAACAACGGCTGCATCTGCTGCACCGTGCGCGGCGATCTCATCCGCATCATCGAAGGCTTGATGAAGCGGCGCGGAAAATTCGACGCGATCATCGTCGAGACCACCGGCGTCGCCGATCCCGCGCCGGTGGCGCAGACCTTCTTCGTCGACGCCGATGTGAAGGAGGCGGCGCGGCTCGACGCCGTGGTGACGCTCGCCGACGCGAAGTTCCTGTTGCAGCGCCTCGCCGACGCGCCCGAGGCGAAGAATCAGATCGCCTTCGCCGATGTGATCGTGCTGAACAAGACCGATCTCGTCACGCCGGACGAGCTCGCCGAGGTCGAAGCGCGCATCCGCGCGATCAATCCTTATGCGACGCTGCATCGGACGGTGAAGGCCGCGGTTCCGCTCGATGCGGTGCTGGGGCGCAACGCCTTCGATCTCGAGCGCATTCTCGACATCGAGCCGCGTTTCCTCGAGGCCGAGGATCACGATCACCACGACCATGAACATCATGGTCGTGGTGATCATGAGCATGATCACGACTGCGGGCCGGACTGCGGCCATGACCATCATGACCATGACCACGCGCACCATGGCGAGAGCCATGGGCTGAAGCATTATCACGACGAGGACATGCATTCGGTGTCGATCCGTCACGAGGGCGAGGTCGATCCCAATCTCTTCGTGCCCTGGCTCAACGATTTCGTGCAGGCCGAGGGCGCCGATATTCTACGCTGCAAGGGCATCGTCGCTTTCGAGAACGAACCACGCCGCTTCGTCTTCCAGGGCGTGCATATGATTCTCGACGGCGATCTGCAGCGCGAATGGCGCGAGGACGAGCCGCGCGTCTCGCGTCTCGTCTTCATCGGCCGCAAGCTGAACGAAGAAGCAATCCGCGACGCATTCACGACGAATGTGCTGCGAGCCGCGTCATGACCGAAACCGAGACGCGCGCCGCCGTCCGGGAGCCGGCGGCCGCGCTGGCGGCGGGCGCGCGCCTGCCGTCGATCGACCGTCTGCGCGGGCTCGTCATCGTGCTGATGGCGCTCGACCATGTGCGCGATTTCTTCGACGGCGACGCGCTGCGTTTCGATCCGACCGATCTCGACCGCACCTATCCGGCGCTGTTCCTCACACGCTTCGTCACCCATTTCTGCGCGCCGATCTTCACCTTCCTCGCCGGCGTCTCGGCCTTTCTGCACGGACTCGCGCTCGATGATCCGCGCGCTCTGTCGCGTCTCTTGTGGACGCGCGGGCTGTGGCTGATCCTCGTCGACGCTTTTCTCATCAGCCCTGTATGGACGCTCGGCTCCGGCGCCATCGAGCTCGGCACGCTGTGGGCGATCGGCTGCGGCATGATCGCGCTCGCCGCTTTCGTGTTCCTGCCCAGCGGCGCCGCTCTTTCGACCGGAGCCGTCATTCTCGCCGGGCATAACCTGCTCGACGGCGTGCATGCGCGCGATC
The DNA here is from genome assembly GCF_002752655.1 of Methylosinus trichosporium OB3b. Lineage (NCBI taxonomy): Bacteria > Pseudomonadati > Pseudomonadota > Alphaproteobacteria > Hyphomicrobiales > Methylocystaceae > Methylosinus > Methylosinus trichosporium. The sequence continues at coordinate 2,550,393 of NZ_CP023737.1, forward strand.
TCGGCGCTCTCGCGCCGCTATGGACCATTCTGCATGAAAAGGGCCCGCTGCCCTTCGGCCTCAGCGGCCAAGTCTATTATCCGATCCTCCCCTGGATTGGCGTCATCTTCGTCGGCTATGGCCTCGGCCCCGTATTTCTGTGGTCGCCCGAGCGCCGCGCCCGTGCGCTGACCGCTCTCGGCGTTTCAGCGCTCGCGCTCTACGCTCTGCTGCGCGCATCGAACGTCTATGGCGACGCGCGTTTATGGACGAGCTATCCGGACGCCATGCGCACGACGCTCTCCTTTCTCGACGTCAGCAAATATCCGCCGTCGCTGCTCTATGTTCTGGTCACGCTCGGCGTCGGCCTGCTGTTGCTGCCGACGCTCGAGAAGCTCAAAGGGGCGGCGGCGCGCGTGCTGATGACCTTCGGCCGCGTGCCCTTCTTCGCCTATGTCCTGCATCTCTATGTGATCCTGATCGCCGCTTTCGTCGTCGAGACGATCAAAGGCGTCGATCTGCGGGGGCTCGAATCCGGCTCCGGCGCTCCCCCTGAAAATTTCGGCGTCGGCCTCGCCGGCGCCTATGTCGCCTGGATCGCGATCATGACGGCGCTCTATCCGGCCTGCGTCTGGTTCGCCGGCGTGAAACGGCGCCGGCGCGACTGGTGGCTCGGCTATTTGTGAGGCGCGCAATGAGTGAATTCGTCTTTCCGCCGCAAGCTCAGCCATCGATCGCCATCGCCGGCGAGACGCGGCGCTTCCCGGTGCGGCGCATCTTCTGCGTCGGCCAGAACTACGCCGCCCATGCGCGCGAGATGGGCAAGGATCCTTCGCGCGAGGAGCCCTGCTTCTTCACAAAACCCGCCGATGCGGTCGTCGCCAGCGGCGCGACCCTGCCCTATCCGCCGCGCACGGCCGATCTTCATCATGAGATAGAGCTGGTCGCGGCGCTCGCGCAGGGCGGCGCCGACATAGCGAAAGAGGCGGCGCTCGATCATGTGCTCGGCTATGCGGCGGGGATCGATCTCACGCGCCGCGATCTGCAATCGGAGGCGCGCAAGGCCGGGCGGCCCTGGGACCTCTCGAAGGGCTTCGACCATTCGGCGCCGCTCGGCGCCATCGCGCCCGCCGCGCGCATCGGCCATCCGCGCGCTGGACGCATCCGCCTCGCGGTCAATGGGACGGTGCGTCAGGACGCCGATCTTTCCGAGATGATCTGGAGCGTCGCCGAGATCATCGCCATTCTCTCGCAATTCGTGAGGCTGGAGCCGGGCGATCTGATCTTCACTGGCACCCCGGCCGGCGTCGGGCCGATCGTGCCGGGCGATCATGTCGCCGGAGACATCGAGGGCGTGGGGGCGGTGGAGATCGCGATCGGCCGATAAGGGCCGACTCTCGACGCGCAATCCTTCTCCCACTTGTGGGAGAAGGTGGCCCTCGCGTCAGCGAGGGTCGGATGAGGGCCCCTGCAGTTTTCCGAGTCGTGCAGCGCTGCGCCGCGAGTTCGAAACGGTTGATCGGCGAGAGCCCTCATCCGACCCGGCCGTAGCCCGTCGCTTGCGACGGGCGTCCTGACGGACGCCCTATGGCCGGGCCACCTTCTCCCGCCCTGCGCACGGCTGTCCGGGGAAAATCAGGCATAGGCGAGCTCCAGCTGCCTCGGCGATATGCGCCGCCGCGCGGCCTGATATTTGGGCGGCGGCCGTTCGAGTCTGTCGATCGGTCGCCGCTCGAACAGAAACCTGCCGGCGAGCTCCGAGAACCGCAGATGCGCGAGTTCGATATCGTGGCGGTGGGCGGCGATGCGCAGCAGCACGAAAGCGATCATCGCCGCGATCAGCTGCAGCCGCACGGCGTTCTCGTTTTCGCCGAGAAACTTGCGGATGTTGAGATGCTGCTTGATCCAGCGGAACAGCAGCTCTATGGCCCAGCGCGCCTTGTAGAGCGCGGCGATCTCGACCGCCGAACGCGTCATGTCGTTGGTGATCACGACGATCAGCTGCGGCTTGCCGTCCTTCAGCGCATCGCGTTGAATATGAAGGCGACGCAGCGGCATGGGCAGTTTCGAGTCGCCCTTGCTGGCGAGCTCGACCTCGCAATCCCTGAGCACGGTGTAGCCTTCGCCGCGCGTCTGCGGCATCTCCCGATCCGCGAGGTCGGTGAGGCGGGTGTTGCTCTTGGGGCGCGTGACGAACAAGGCTCGGGCCTCGTGAATGTCCCTCCACCATTTGAAATCATAATAGCCCTTGTCGAAGACATAGGTCGCGCCGGCCTCGATCGGCGTCTTCTTGCCGATCTCGACATCGTTGACATTGGCGGGCGTGACCTCGACGCAGAAGGGGCGGTCGACCCCGGGATCGTAGACGACGTGCATCTTCATGCCGTGGATGCGGCCGTTCGAGCGGGCGAAGTCGTGGAATTTGCTCAACGGGATAGGCGTCGAATCGATGAGGCGCAGCAGCTCGGCGCCGTCGCGGCGCGTTCTGCGGTCGAGTTCGCAGGAGAGGCGCGCGAAAAGATCGGCGAAGACGCCGACGGGCCGGCGTGCGTTGGCTTCGGCGAGGGTGGAGCGGGCGATCCTGCGGACGCCGAGGTGATAATGGGAGCCGCTGTTGGCGTTGAAGGCGGCCTCGAGGCTGCGCAGGCTCGTTTCGCCGCCGAGCTGAGCGGCGATCAGGACGACGAGATGATCCCAGCTCTTGAAGGATTTGTCGTAGGCGTCGCCCTTGTGGCGCGCGACGATTTGGCCGAACGCGCGACGATCGATCGGCTTGAGCAAGTCGACAAAAACGCTATTCTGGAAGCGCATGTCTGGTCCTTTATTTTCCAGTCTCGACAACCGGAAAATACCCCGAAACCTTCGGAAGTACCAGGCATGCGCCCGCGACTTATCGACTCATTCCCCGGACAGCCGTGCGCCCTGCGGGAGAAGGGAGCGCCCTTTTCGACAACGCTCGCACTGCCCGCCTCACTCCGCGGCTTCGCCCTCCGCCGCGCCGCCGAAGCGGCGGGTCACATAATCATCGACGATGCGGGTGAATTCCTCGGCGATGCCCTCGCCGCGCAGCGTCATCGCCTTCTTGCCGTCGATGAACACCGGAGCCGTCGGCGCCTCGCCGGTGCCGGGCAGCGAAATGCCGATGTCGGCGTGCTTCGATTCGCCCGGCCCGTTGACGATGCAGCCCATCACCGCGACATTGAGCGTCTCGACGCCCGGATATTGCGCCCGCCAAACGGCCATGCGATCGCGGATATGCGATTGAATGTCACGCGCCAGCTCCTGAAACACGGTCGAGGTGGTGCGCCCGCAGCCGGGGCAGGCCGCGACCAGAGGCACGAAGGTGCGGAAGCCCATCGTTTGAAGAATCTCTTGCGCGACGCGGACCTCATTGGCGCGGTCGCCGCCAGGCTCGGGCGTGAGCGACACGCGGATCGTGTCGCCGACGCCGTCCTGCAGCAGCACGCCGAGCGCCGCCGCCGAGGCGACGACGCCCTTCGACCCCATGCCGGCCTCGGTGAGGCCGAGATGCAGCGCATAATCGCTGCGTGCGGCGAGCATGCGATAGACGGCAATGAGATCCTGCACCGCCGAGACCTTGGCGGAGATGACGATTCTGTCACGCGACAGGCCGATCTCCTCGGCGCGCTCGGCCGAGAGCAGCGCCGAGCGGGCCAGCGCCTCGCGCGTCACCGCGCGCATGTCGAGCGGCGCCGCGGATTTGGCGTTGATATCCATCAAATGGGTCAGCAGTTCCTGATCGAGCGAGCCCCAATTGGCGCCGATGCGCACTGCCTTGCCATGCTGGATCGCCAGCTCGACGATGGCGCCGAACTGCCGGTCCTTCTTCTCCTTGAAGCCCACATTGCCGGGATTGATGCGATATTTGGCGAGCGCCTCGCCGCAGGCCGGATGATCGGCGAGCAGCTTGTGGCCGATGTAGTGAAAATCGCCGACGAGCGGGACCTCGATTCCCTTCTGCGCCAGCCGGTCGCGGATATGCGGCACGGCGGCGGCGGCCTCGTCGCGGTCGACGGTGATGCGCACCAGCTCCGAGCCGGCGCGGACCAGCGCCTCCACCTGGGCCACGGTCGATTCGACATCGGCCGTGTCGGTGTTGGTCATGGATTGGACGACGATGGGCGCGCCGCCGCCGACGGTGACGGAAGCGGCGCCCTGGCCGATCACGACGGCGCGCGTCCTGTGGCGCGGCGCCGGCTCGGCGGTCACGGGCTCGGGAAGGGCGGTCTCGTTCGCGGTCATCGTCGGGCTCCCCATTGGGCTCGCGCCCTTGGTGGGGCGGAACGAGCCGTCCGTCAAGCCTTCGGGAGCCGGCGGCGGTCGCCGAAGCTGCGAGCGACCCCTCGCCGGCGGCCCACGTCACTCCGCCGCCGTCTTCAGCTCCTCCACGCGCATCACGTCCAGCCCGCGGAAGATGGCGCAGCGCTGGAACACGCCGAGGTCCGGAGGGACCTGCTTCTGGTGACAGAATTTCGACGTCAGCTTGGCGAGGCCCTTGATGTCGCGGCCGGTCGCCTGGGGGAACACCGCGACGAGATCGTCGATCAGCGCGTCGTCGACGGCGAGCGCGAACTGCTCGGCCATCACCTTCCAGATGCGGCGCTTGGCGTCATCGTCCGGCGGATTGTATTTGATGAGCGCGATGCAGCGGGAGACGATCGCCTCGTCGATATCGTCGACGCGGTTGGTGGTGAGGAACAGCAGCCCGTTGAAATATTCGAGCACGCGCAGGAACACGCCGACGACGGCGTTCATGGCGATATTGTCGTCGCGGCGCTTGATGTAGACATCGGCCTCGTCGATCAGCATCACCGCGCCCCAGCGCTGCGCGCGGGTCAGAATCTCCTTCAGCGCGGTTTCCATCGTCGCGACATTGAGGCCGAGCTGGCCCGAATGCACGCGATAGAGCGGGCGCTGGATGATCTCCGAATAGACCTCGGCGGTGAGCGTCTTGCCGACGCCGGGCGGGCCGGCGCAGAGCACGGTGGTGCCGCCCGACTTGCCGGCGACGATGTCGTCCATCAGCACGTCCATCTCGGCGGTCAGAATGTCGATAAGGTCGGTCTGCTCGGCCGGCAGCACCAGCTTCTGCTTCAGCGCGGGCTTATATTCATAGAGCTTCATCTCGTCGACATGCACCCACACATGATGGTGCAGATCGAGATGGAACATCAGAATATAGGGATGCACCGGAATGCGTTTGAACAGCCCTTCGGGAATCTGCTGCTGCAATTCCGCGAGCTCGTCCTCGACCGAATATTTATTGCTCTTCGACGCCTTGCGGATGAAATGGCCGAGCACGTCGCCGGGCGAATCGAGCGTCAGGCTGCGCGCCGTCAGAATGGCCTCGTCATTGACGAGACGCGCGTCGCCGCCGCTGGTCGACAGCACCACGACATCCTTGCGCGACCAGTCGGTGTCGCGATGCGAGGAGTTGGGGTCCTCGGCATGGAAGCCGGTGCCGCGGCCGGTGAACTGCTGGCCATAGCGCCCGCGCCAATCGAAATAGGTCTCCGTCGCCGAGTCGAAGGCCTCGATCAGCTCCGGCGTCTCGCGAATATAGCCCTTCGCCGCCAGAATCTCGTTGATCGTGCGCCCATTGGCGTCGCCCGCCAGGATGCGGATGGCGGTGGTGGTCAGCACGCCCTTGGCGTTGGACTTCAGCTCGATCATCACCTTGCCGGCTTCGTCGTTCGAGGACGGCACGTAATCGAAGCGGGTGATGACATAGGGCAGCGGCTTCGACGCCACGCTCGCCGTGAACAGCCAGCCGCGTATCGCGCCCGCGGTGAGATATTTCACCATCGCCGGCAGCACCTGCTCGAGCTCCGAGGCCTCGAAGCGCCGACCGCCGGCCTTCAGCGCCTCGCGCAAGGTCGCGAGCTGCGCGGCGCGGGCGCGCATGTCGGGACCGGCCTCGCGATAGAGCCCCTCGAGGAAGGTCAATTCCTCGTCGGAAAGATGCGAGAAGTCGATCTCGACGCGGTCGCTGAAGCGCAATTGTTCCGCGAGGCCGGCATGGGCCGGATAGCGCTGCATCAGCGCTTCGACATATTGACGTTCGATCTGAATGTTCATCGCCGATCTCGTCTCTCGTCCGGATAGGGGGGAAGCGTCAGAATGCGGGCGTCGTCGATCGCTCCGCCGACCGTGAAGTGATAGACGTCCTGGAACGTGGTCTCTTCGGGCGAGAGCCCGAGGAGCTCATGCACCTCGTCGTCGAAGAAGCAGCCGATGCCGGTGCCCGCGAAGCCGCTGGCCGTCGCCCAGAGATAGAAGGCCTGGCCGATGAGGCCGGCCTCGAAATGCAGGCGCCGATAGGCGAAGGGCCCGTCCTCGCCGAGCGCCTGGTCGAAATCGGCGATCATCGCGAGGCTGAAGCAGCCTTTGCCGGAGATCGGCTGCAGGCAGGCCAGCTTGGTCGCCGCCTTCTCCGCCGCGCCGGAATAGAGCCGATAGAGCGGCAGGCCGGCGAGGTCGACGAGCGACCATTCGAATTCCTTGCGGCAGGCGGCGCGCAGCCGCGCCGCGATATCGCTGTCGCGTTGCAGCGCGTAGATGCCCGGCTCGACGCCATCGACGCGATGCACGAACACAATGAGCGTCAGCGAGGTCGGCCAGGGGAAGGCGGAGAGAAGATTGGTCTCGCTCGGCAGCGTCGCCGCGAGCATTGCGGCGAAAATCTCCGCCGGCATCGACGTCTCGCCATCCATGCGCTGCGCGCTGCGCCGTTTGCGCACCGCGCGGCCGATGGAGACGCCCTCGATCGCCGGCGCCGGCGATTGCGCGCGCGCCGGAACCGGCTTGCCCGCCTGCCGCGGCTTGCGGCAGAACTGCCCGGCGAGATCGATCACCGGCCAGCCGTCATGATCCTCGCTCAGCCGGTTCGCCTGTCCGTGAAAGGCGCGCGGCGCGTCGATGAGCGCAAAGAGATCGAGCGCCGGCGCCGCGGGCGCGGCCTCGGTCGAGATCCACATCACGAGATCGGGATGCTCCGGCTCGCGCCGATGCGCGGCGTCCTCGCGATCGAGGCCGATGAGAGCCGCGATCTCGGCGTCCGACGGCTCGGTGAGCGCACTCGCCCGCCAGCCGAGCGCGAAGGCCGCCTGCGCCACGGCGCCGATCGCATGGCCGGCGTCGAGCTGGCAATAGCGATAGGCGCGTTCGCCATATTTCCAGGCCTCGCGCCAGGCGATGGAGGAGAGCGCCAGCAGAAAGCCGCCGCGCGGCAACACGCGCGCCGCGCCATAGGCGGCGCGCTCCTCGAGCGCATGCTCGGCCGGGGCGTAATGATAGACACCCGCCGTCTCGCTCACTTCCGCCAAGGAGTCGAGCAGCACATAGCATTCTGTCGGGTGGAGATTGCCGGAGGAGGGATTGTTGCGCAGCGCCCAGGTCGAGTTCTCATAGCTCTTCCAGGCGCTGAGGCCGAAAGCGAGCTCGAGGAAGAGGCCGAGCGCCGCCGCATCGACGGGCGCCGCGGCGGCTGCAGGACCCGGGAAGGCCGCCGTCTCCTTATGGTCGAGCAGCGGCAGAGGGATGAGCCGCGCCCCGGCGAAACGGCGGAACGGATTGGGCTGCGATGCCCAGTCCAGAAAGCCCGGCCCCATCGCATAGCGATTGGGCGCGTGCTTGGTGCGGCGGTGATAGCCGCGGATATCTTCCGGAATTGCGTCGCGATCGAAGCTCACGGCCGTCCTCCCCCGCGACCGCTCGAGGCCCGGGTATGATTCTTGATTGCCGGCCGCAGCGAATGCGCCATGTTCCGACTCCCTGACATGGCCGAAGGGGATTCAAGGATCATGCCTGCTTCGCTGCGCCGCAATAAAATATGATAATACCTAATTTTCAATATGTTGCTAGACTCACCCGTATCGCTCGGGGAACGGCTCGAGACAAAGAGGACGGAAAATGTCGCAAATCGTCGAAGTCGCCGCCACCGAGCACCGTGCTTTTGGCGCTTTGGCGACCATCAGCGCCGGCGATCATCCGCCGCGCCGGCTGACCCGGCAGGAGGCGGGCATCCTCTCCCGCGCGCTGACCGCCGTCGCCGAGGGCGCGAGCGCCGAACGGCAGATTTTCATGAGCCCGATCGCCAGCGATCACGAATTCGAAGCCGAGGTGCGCGACGACGGCGTGACGCTGCGGGCCGCCGGCTGCGCCGATATTCTGCTCGACTGGACGCAGACGCGCATCCTCGCCGCCGCTCTGGCCGAATTCGCGGGGTGAACTGGCCCGAGTGAAGAGCGAGCCCGAAGGCTCGCGGTCCAGGTCCGCCCCTTGGACCGCGAGCCTTCAGGCTCGCTTCTTCTCGGGATGACGCAAGGCCTCGGAGCTGCCATCCTGCGCGCCGACCGGGCAGGGAGGCTCGAGATGAGCGGCTATGTCGGCGCGATCGATCAGGGAACGACCAGCACGCGCTTCATCATTTTCGATCGGCGTGGCGAGATCGTCGCGCTCGATCAGCGCGAGCACGCCCAAATCTGCCCGCAGCCCGGCTGGGTCGAGCATGATGCGGCGGAGATCTGGCGCAATGCGCAGGCGACCATCGAGGGCGCGCTCGCAAAAGCGCGTCTCGCGCCGAGCGATCTTTCCTGCGTCGGCCTCACCAATCAGCGCGAGACGACGCTGCTGTGGGATCGCCGCAGCGGCGCGCCGCTCGCCAACGCCATCGTCTGGATGGATGCGCGCACCGAAGCGCTCGTCGCGCGTTATTCGGCCGAGGGCGGCAAGGATCGCTTGCGCGCGAAGACCGGCCTTCCGCTCTCCACTTATTTCTCCAGCCTGAAGCTCGTGTGGCTGCTCGAAGCTCTTCCCGGCGCGCGCGAGCGCGCGGAGGCGGGCGAGATTTTGTTCGGCACGATGGACTCGTGGATCGCCTTCAATCTCACCGGGCTCCATTTCACCGATGCGACCAACGCCGCGCGCACGCAGCTGATGAATCTCGAAACGCTGCAATGGGACGAGGAGCTGTTGCGACTGTTCGCCATTCCGCGCGCCTTGCTTCCCGAGATTCGGTCATCGAGCGAAATCTACGGCGCCTGTCGCGGCGCGCTCGCGGGGGTTCCGCTCGCCGCCGCGCTCGGCGATCAACATGCGGCGCTGATCGGCGAGGCCTGCTTCGCGCCGGGCGACGCCAAGAACACTTATGGCACCGGCTGCTTTCTGCTGATGAATGTCGGCGAGACGCCGCGCGCCTCGACCAAGGGCCTGCTGTCGACGCTCGCCTATAAGCTCGGCGAGGCGAAGCCTGTTTACGCGCTCGAAGGCTCGGTCGCCATCGCCGGCGCGCTCACGCAATGGCTGCGCGACAATCTCGGGATCATCTCATCGAGCCGCGACATCGAGACGCTCGCGCGCAGCGTTCCCGACAATGGCGATGTCTATTTCGTGCCGGCCTTCTCGGGACTCTATGCGCCCTATTGGCGCGCGGACGCGCGCGGGCTGATCGCCGGGCTCACGCGCTTTTCCACCAAGGCCCATATCGCGCGCGCCGCGCTGGAGGCCGCGGCCTTTCAGACCTTCGACATTCTGGAGGCCATGGAGGCCGACAGCGGCGTCGCTCTCGCGGAGCTGCGCGTCGACGGCGGCATGTCCGCGAATGCATTGCTGATGCAGTTCCAGGCCGACATGCTGGGCGCGCCGGTGGTGCGGCCGCATTGCATCGAGACCACCGCGCTCGGCGCCGCATATGCGGCCGGCCTCGCAACCGGCGTGTGGAAGGATACGGAAGAAGTCGCCGCAATGTGGCGCGCCGGCCCGCGCTGGCGCCCGCTGATGCCGCGCGAGGAGCGCGACCGCCGCCTCGCCAAATGGCGCAAGGCGGTGGCGCGCTCCTTCGATTGGAGCGAGTGAACGTCGGAACGCGCCGTTCAGAATCTAGCCGCGAGCGGCGCGCTCGGCGCGGCCGTACCTTCGAAGGGATAGTAGCGAAAGCTCGTGTAGAACGTGTTCTCGGTTCCTCGCGGCGCGCCGCCGATTCCGGGAAAAGCGTCGCGGATCGTGTAGGAATATTGCACGCCGGCTTTCACCCTGCCGAAGTCGCCTTCGTAGAAGGTATGCCACACGCCGCCGGTGATCTGCCGAATGTCCTTGGTCTGTCCCGAGCAGCCGAACAATCCGCCGACGGGCGCGTTCGCCGCGGTTCCGACAGGCAGGAAGGGCAAGGTCGACAGCGCCTCGTTCTCGAGATTGCAGCCGAGATTATTGTAGAAGGGATTGCCATAGCCCCCGATCACCAATGTATTGCCATATTTCGCAATCTGCGGCTGCTTGCCTGCGAATTCACCGCCGGCGAACACATAGACGTCGGTGCGAGGCGTCAGATGCGCCGTCACGCCGGCGAGCAGCATGCGTTCGGAGATCGGCAGCGGCGCGCCGGTGACCGACCAGGTGGCGTCGGCGATCTGGCCCGCGCCATAGCGGCCGACGCCGCGGCCGATCATGCCGGAGAATTGGAAATCGATGAGCTTGGGCACGATCGGAACGACCACGCCGCCGCCGGCGCCGCCGCCCCACACGCGATGATTGCCCCAATAGGCGCGATCCGCGAACTCGCGCAGCATTCCGAAGCCTTCGACATGCACCGTGCGATCGCCGAGATCGATATCGCCGGCGACTTTCGTGATGAGATCGGGAAAGCGATTGAAGGAATAGGCGTTGAGAACGTTGTAGAGACCGCCGTTCGCGGCTTCCCCCAGCAGAAGCGGCGTCGTTATGAGGGGCAGCGCCGTCGTGCCCGGCACACCGGGCGACAAGACTCCCCAATTCGCGAAGGTCGTCGCCGATCCTTCGGCGGAGAAGCCCAGCCAGAGCTTCTTGTCGAAATCCGCGACGAAGCGCATCAGCGGCTGCCGCGCCCAGACGAAGCCTGGAATATATTGCGAATCGATCGTCGGCGGCAAAGCCACCGTCTCCGGCGTCATGCCTTTCGTGTTCAAGGTGACCAGAGACCATGCCTGGCCGGCGAGGAAATGCGCGCCATAAGCGTCCCAATCGATCTTGGTGAAGAGCTGCCTCAGGCGCAGGTTGTAGGAGTTGCTCTCATTATGGTTGGCGGTCTGCGCCGCGCCGAGAAAGTCGGTCTCGACATATCCCTTGATATGGGTGGCGTCATCGATATCGCCGGCGACGCCCAATGCGAGGCGGCTCTGCCGTGCGCTGAAACGGAACTCGGGCGTGCGCGATGTAGCGGAGAACGGAAACGGGATATTCTGCCAGGGCGTGTTCACATCGGCGCCGATCCAGCGGTTGCGCCAGACGCTCTCCAACGCGAGGAAGCCGCCGGGCGTGATCGTGAGGCCCCTGAAGCGAATTCCGGCGGGCCCGATCTTTTCGGCGGCCTCCTTCTCCTCCTTCGCCTTCTGCTTTTCCTGCTTTTCCTTTTTCTTGTCGGCGGCGGACGTCTTCTGCACCGAGTCCAGCTTGCTCTCCAACTTGCGGAGCCTGTCGGTGAGCGCGTGAATTTCAGCGCGCAGCTCGTCTCGCTCGGCCAGCGCCGGCGCAGCGAACGTCGGCGTCGGCGCGAATGTCGCGATGATGATCGAGGCGATCACGGACGGCGTCGCCGCGCCGCCGCGGAGCAATTTCATTCTCGCAATCCTCTTCTCGCGGCGTTCCCGGAAGCGCGCAGCCGAGGCTGCGAGCCGCGCTCGATGGAGATGGAGCCCGGGACCGGAGTCTGCCCAAAAAACGGTGATGAAATCGCAGACGCCACGTAACGCAACGCGTCGGCGTCAAAGCGCCGGGAATTGATTCGCGAAGCGTCGACAAGCTAAAAAGGAATTGCGTCCGTTCGACGAAACGTCGCCACGATGTTGGTCGACCCCGCACGCTGTCGGACAGCTTCGCTTTCGGCTCTAAGCGCAGCTTTCGCCGCAATTTCGCAACTTGGTGATTTGTGACGCGAACATGTATATAACGGCGAGCGAACGGTGAAGCAGCCGTCTTTGGGGCGGCCGCGCGCATGGCGGACGAGCCGAGCCACATTTCGGCCGCCGATATTCGCGAACGTGGCGGCCCGAGGGCGCCGGCCAGATGCGGCGGTCGCCGGACAGTGACGGTAGAGACGCGCCGAAAATGTCGCGGTGGCGTCGCGAAAGCATCACCGAGCCCGAAGACTTCGAGCGGGCGCAGACAGCAAAGGTTGATTATGCCGACCATCGCTCTCGTCGACGACGATCGCAATATTCTCACTTCCGTCTCGATCGCCTTGGAGGGCGAAGGCTATCGCGTGCAGACCTATACCGACGGCGCCGCTGCGCTCGACGGGCTGCGCGCCAATCCGCCGGATCTCGCCATCTTCGACATCAAGATGCCGCGCATGGACGGCATGGAGCTGCTGCGCCGCTTGCGCCAGAAATCCGATCTGCCGGTGATCTTCCTCACCTCCAAGGACGAGGAGATCGACGAATTGTTCGGCCTCAAGATGGGCGCCGACGATTTCATTCATAAGCCTTTCTCGCAGCGACTCCTGGTCGAGCGCGTGAAGGCGATCCTGCGCCGCGCCAATCCGAAGGAGGCGGCGGCGCAGAAGGAATCGGAAGCCAAGGTGCTGGAGCGCGGCGCACTGGTGATGGATCCCGAGCGTCACACCTGCACCTGGCGCGGCGATCCGGTCGTGCTGACGGTCACGGAGTTCCTGATCCTGCAGGCGCTGGCGCAGCGGCCGGGCGTGGTGAAGAGCCGCAACGCGCTGATGGACGCGGCCTATGACGATCAGGTCTATGTCGACGACCGCACCATCGACAGCCACATCAAGCGCCTGCGCAAAAAATTCAAGGTCGCCGATTCGGAGTTCGAGATGATCGAGACTCTCTACGGCGTGGGCTATAGATTCAAGGAAGCATGACAGCGATTCGGCCATCCATGACCATTGCCGCCGACAACGAGAATGTGGCCGCCGAAGGCTCGGGGCGCCGCCATCGCGTCGGACGCGCCGCCTGGATCAAGCTGCTGCGCCTGACGCGCGCCGCGCAATCGCGCCTGTCCTCGTCGCTGACGCGCCGCATCGTCGTGCTCAATCTGGGCGGCCTCGTGGCGCTGCTCGCCGGCTTTCTCTATCTCAATCAGTTCCGCGAAGGCCTGATCGACGCGCGTGTGCAGAGCCTGCAGACGCAGGGCGAGATCATCGCCGCGGCGATCGCGGCCTCGGCCACGGTCGACACCGACGCCATCACCATCGATCCGGAGAAGCTGCTGCGTCTCGCGCCGGGCGAGAGCTACAGCGTCGAGGAAGGCAGCCAGCCGTCGCTGGAGTTCTCGCTCAATCCCGAGCGCATCGGGCCGCTGCTGCGCCGCCTCGTGTCGCCGACGCGCACACGCGCGCGCATCTATGATCGCGACGGCTATCTCCTGCTCGATTCGCGCTCGGTGAGCGGCCGCTCCAATATTCTGCGCTTCGACCTCGGCCCCACCGGCGGCGCACAGCCGAATTGGTTCGAGCAATCGCTCGACGCCCTGCGGCGCTGGACGCGCCGCCCCGAGCTGCCGCTCTATGAGGACATCGGCGCCGGCAATGGCAAAGCCTATCCGGAAGTGGCGAGCGCGCTCGCCGGCGGCGCGCTGTCGGTGGTGCGCGCCAACCTCAAGGGCGAGACCATCATCTCCGTCGCCGTGCCAGTGCAGCGCTTCCGCTCGGTGCGCGGCGCGCTGCTGCTGTCGACGATGGGCGGCGACATCGACGCCATTCTCGCGCAGGAGCGCTGGGGCATCATCCGCATCTTCCTCGTCTCCGCCGGCGTCATGCTGCTGCTGTCGCTGCTGTTCGCCGGCGCCATCGCCGAGCCGATGCGTCGTCTCGCCGAGGCCGCCGAGCGCGTGCGCCGCGGCGTCAAATCCCGGCAGGAGATTCCAGACTTCTCGCAGCGCCAGGACGAGATCGGCCATTTGTCCGGCGCGCTGCGCGACATGACCACGGCGCTCTACAATCGCATCGAGGCGATCGAGCATTTCGCCGCCGATGTGGCGCATGAGCTCAAGAATCCGCTGACCTCTCTGCGCAGCGCGGTGGAGACTCTGCCGATCGCGCGCGACGACAACGCGCGCGCGCGGCTCTTGACCATCATCAAGCATGACGTCGGCCGGCTCGATCGGCTCATCACCGATATTTCCGACGCCTCGCGCCTCGACGCCGAGCTCGCACGCGCCGATATGGCGAGCGTGGATATTTCCGCCGTGCTGAAGACCGTGGTCGGCATGGCGCGCGAGATCGACCGCGGCGACGGCGTCGAGGTCACGCTCGACATCCGCCCCCTCGCCGACGCGCGCCGGCGCTGGCGCGTGCTCGGCCATGATTCGCGGCTCGCCCAGGTGTTCGACAATCTGATCGACAACGCCCGCTCCTTCTCCGCGCCCGGAAACGGCGTCCGCGTGACGTTGCGCGGCGAGCAGGCGATCGGGCCGGGCGGGCAGATGCTCGACGGTTATGAGATCATCGTCGACGACGACGGGCCGGGCATTCCGGCCGACGCCTTCGAGCGCATCTTCGAGCGCTTTTACACCGACCGGCCCGAGCAGGGCTTCGGCCAGAACTCCGGCCTCGGCCTGTCGATCTCGCGCCAGATCGTCGAGGCGCACAACGGCCGCATCCGGGCGATGAACCGCACCAAGGCGGAGCCGGAGGGGACCGATTCGGCGCGGCCCGGCGACGAGACCGTCGGCGCGCGCTTCGTCATCTGGCTGCCGGCGGCGAAATGACCGGGCTCGCTCTCCCTTCCCGCGCCGAGGGCGCCGAGGAGAGCCGGAGGATGATCCACGCCAATGCTCTGCTGGTCGGGACCGCGGGGGTGCTGCTGCGCGGCCCCTCCGGCAGCGGCAAGAGCGACATGACCCGCGAGCTGATCGCTCTCGCGCAGGGGGCGGGCCTGTTCGCGCGCCTCATCGGCGACGATCGCGTCGAGATCGAGAACTGCAACGGCCGCCTTCTGGCGCGGCCCCACCCCGCCATAGCCGGCGCGATCGAGGCGCGCGGCCTCGGCATTCTGCCGGTCGCGCATGAGCCCTGCGGAGTAATCCGATGTGTGATCGACCTGCGCGGGCGGGGCGAGGACAGGCTCCCGCGCCTGCCCGAACCCGAGCGCGCCTTCGCGAAATTATGCGGCGTCGCCCTCCCGCGGCTCGCGGCGGACGCCGGCGAAAGCGCGGCGGGGCGCAGGATATTTTCATTTATTCATGATCTTGTAGCATTTTAGCATCGGACGGAGGTTTTCGCTTGCCAATTTCGCCGCATCGCACAAAATGCCCTTCGAGGCGCCGCGAACGTCGGGACGACATTCGCGTTACTAATGTCGGGAGCCGTCATGCCGATCCTTGCCGATCCTTGCCGGCCCCTTCAGGTTTCGACGTTCTCGTTCTCTCGCGAGACGGTTCATGAGCGGTAGCTGCGAATGATCGGAATGGTCCTGGTGACCCATGGGCACCTCGCCACGGAGTTTCGCGCGGCGCTGGAGCATGTGGTCGGTCCGCAAAAACAGCTCGTGTCGATCTCCATCGGCCCCGAGGACGATATGGAGCGTCGGCGCCGCGAGATCATCGACGCCATCGCCGAGGCGGACAGCGGCGACGGCGTCGTCGTCTTGACCGACATGTTCGGCGGCACCCCCTCCAATCTCGCCATTTCGGTGATGAACGGCGGCAAGGTCGAGGTGCTGGCCGGGGTCAATCTGCCCATGTTGATCAAGCTCGCCTCGGTGCGCGACACGGCGCCGCTTGAGCAGGCGGTGTTGCAGGCGCAGGACGCCGGGCGTAAATACGTCTACATCGCCAGCCGAGTGCTCAACGCCAAATGACCATCGAGAGTGTATCCGCCGACGCTTCCGACGCCGCGCGCATCGTCCGGGATCTCGTGATCTGCAACCGCAAGGGGCTGCACGCCCGCGCGACCGCCAAATTCGTCCAGTGCTGCGAGCGCTACGAGGCCGAGATCACGGTCTCCAAATGCGGGGACACGGTCGGCGGCAGCTCGATCATGGGCATACTGACGCTCGGCGCCGCCAAGGGCGCGACCATCACCGTGACCGCCTCCGGCCCGCAGGCGCATGAGGCCATCGAGGCGCTGACGACGCTGGTCGGGAACCGGTTCGGCGAGGACGAGTAAGACTCTCGAAGAGCGAGTGGGCTCGGATCAGCGTCCGACTCGCCCATCTCGGCAGGACGGCATGGACTTTCTCCACTTCCTCGACTCCGGCGCGCATGCGATCGCCGAAGGAGCCGTTCTCGAACGCGTCCGGCGCGACCCTCGTCTCGTCCTCGACCCGCAAATTCTCCATGGCGGCTTGATCTACGAAGCGGCGGGCCGCGCGCGTCTCACCGAAATTCATTACGATTATATCAAATCGGCGCGCGACGCCGGCCTGCCGATCCTGACCTTCACCGACACTTGGCGGTGCTCCCACAAAGCCGTCGAAGCCTCGCAGTTTCGAGGCCGCCCCGTGAACGAGGACAACGCCGGCTTTCTGACCGAGCTTCGCGCATCCTTCGGCGAGGGCCCTTCGATCTTCGTCGGCGGTCTGATCGGCCCCTCCGGCGACGCCTACAAGCCCGACGATAGTCTCGACCGACGCGCCGCGCGGGCGTTCCATCAGCCGCAGATCGATGCGCTCGTCGGCGCCGGCGTCGATTTTCTGCATCTGGCGACGGCGCCGAATGTGGAGGAGGCGCAAGGCGTCGCCGACGCCATGGCCGCAACCGGCCTGCCCTATGTCATCAGCTTCGTCATCCGACGGACGGGTGTGGCGCTCGACGGAACGCCGCTCGCGGCCGCGATGCGCCGGATCGACGCGGACGCCTCCCGGCCGCCCGCCGGTTTTTCCGTCAACTGCGTTCATGCTTGTGCTCTCGAGACGGCCTTGGACGCGGTCGCGACCGCCGATCCCGACGTCTGCCGCCGCATTCTCGCCTTTCAAGCCAACACCGCCGACAATGAGGTCGAGGAGCTCGACGGCAGCGAGGAGCTGCGCACCGAGCCGGCCGCCGTCTTCGCCGCGAATTTGGCGCGCGTGCGAGAGCGCTTCGGCCTCCGCGTCGTCGGCGGCTGCTGCGGGACCGAAACCGGCCATATCGAGGCCCTCGCACGCAAGCTGACCTGTGAGGAGGTCTCAGGGTAGAACCCTCGCGCGGGTCTACGCTCGGCCCGGCTTCGCCAGCTCGTTTAGATCCGGCTCCCCGCATCCTTTCAGAATGACGCCGCGAACGGCGTCGCGCAGCTGCAGCGCGGCGGAAAAATCCGCCCCCTCCGCCCGGATCGGCGGCGCGATGCGCAGGGCGAGCGCGGCGCGGCGCGGGAACCACTGGTCGCTCCTCAACATAGAGCGCGTCCCGCGCAGAATGCCGGGATAAACCGGCAGGCCCGCCTCGGCGGCGATCTTGAACGCGCCCAGATAGAAGCCGGCGAGACCCGGCCGGCGTGAAAACGTCCCTTCTGGAAAGAAGACGAGATTGCGCCCGCGCGCGGCGGCGGCGAGCCGTTCCGCGTCGGCGACCCCGGCGGCGGCGTCGAATCGCTCGACGAAAAGGACGCCGAGCCGCCGCAGGAACGGCCCGGCGAAGATCTGCCCGGCGAGCTCGCGCTTGGCCACGAAGGCCGGCGCGCCGGGCAGAAAGGCTGCGAGCATCGCCACATCCATATAGCTCGAATGATTGAACACGAGCACGGCCCCGCCTACAGGCAGGCGCTCGACTCCTTCGACCGAGACGGGGACGCCGAGCGCGCCGAGCATCGCCCGGGCGATGCGCCGAACGACGCTCCAGCGCCGCTCGAGCCCAGGCGTCGCCATCGCCGCGATGAAGGCGGTCGCATAGCTGCAACAGACGACCAGCCACCACCACGACGCATAGGCCCGATCGCCCGCGCGGGCGGCGAGACGGGCGAGCCCGGGCCGCAACCCGGCGAGCGCGAGTCGGACGAGCTGCAGCCAGACGGCCCGCGGCGCGGCGCCGAGCCGCCCTCGAAGATAAAGGTCGCGGGCGGCGCTGCGCCGGATCTTGCCGCTTGAGGTCTTCGGCGTGGTGCGCGGTGGAACCAGCACGATCTCGTCGGCCGGCGTTCCGCCGATCGCGCTCATCGCCTCCTGCGCCTTCGCCTCCAGCGCGGCGCGAGCGCCGGTCTCGGTCGCGTAGGTTTCCGCCACGACGACGATCCGCTCCGTGCCCGAGCGCGGATCTGGAACGCCGAACACGGCGACGCAGCCCTTGCGAATCCCGTCGATGTCGCCGATCGCCGCCTCGATCTCCTGCGGATAGAGATGGCGGCCGGCGCGGATCAGAATATCCTTGACGCGCCCGGTCACGAAGACGTCGCCGCCGGCCATATAGGCGCGGTCGCCGCTGTCGAGCCAGCCATCGCGAATCAGCTCGCGCGTCTTGGCTTCATTGCGGAAATAGCCGGCGGTCGCCGACGGCCCACGAAATTCGAGGCGCCCCTCGCGCCGCTCGCCGAGCTCGCGCCCCGCCGCGTCGACGATGCGGATCTCGTGGCCCGGCAGCGGCTGGCCGCAGGCGACGATCTCCAGCGCGCCGGCGTCGCCGGGCGCGGCCGGCGCGGCCTCCCCGCGGAGCGTCAGAGCGTCGCGATCGACACGGTCGATGAGAGGCGCGCGGGCGAGCGGCGGAAAGGCGAGGCCGACCGCATTTTCCGCGAGCCCATAGACCGAGGCCATTGCCTCCGGGCGAAATCCATGAGGCCCGAATCTCTGCGTGAAGCGTCGGATCGTGCGCGCGCCGACCGGCTCGGCGCCATTGGCGACGAAACGCAGCGAGGACAGATCGAGCCCCTCGAGCTCGCTCGCGTCGATCTTGTCGAGGCAGAGCTCGAAGGCGAAATTCGGCGCGGCGCTCAGCGTCCCGCGATGCGCATGGATCGCGGACAGCCAGGCGGAGGGCCGCGCGAGAAAGGTGAGCGGCGACATCACATAGAGCGGCGCGCCGAAATAGAGGCAGCCGAACCAGGCGCCGATCAGCCCCATGTCGTGATAGAGCGGCAGCCAGCTCACGAAGACATCAGCGGAGGAGGCGGCGAGCGCCGCGCCCATCGCCCTGATATTGGCGAGGAGATTGGCGTGGCTCAGCACCACGCCCTTGGGATCGCCGGTGCTGCCCGACGTATATTGCAGCATGGCGGTCGCCGCGCCCGCGGGCGTCGCGGCGAGCTCGCCGGTCGCCTCCAGATCCGCGACGACGACGATCCGCTCCAGCGTCGGGGCGCCGCTCCGCGCGAAGCCGGCGAGGCGCGCCGCCTCCGGCGCGGTGATCAGCATTTTGACGCCGGCGTTGCGCAATATGCCGATCTGGCGGCGCAGGTGATCCTCGATCTGCGAGAGCCGCATCGGCGGATAGATCGGCACGGGAACGGCTCCGGCGTAGAGGACGGCGAAAAAGGCGACGAAGAAATCGAGCCCCGTCGGCAGCATCAGAGCAATGCGGTCGCCTGCCTCTATGTCGAGCGCCGCGAGCCCCGCCGCCGCACGCCGCGCCTGCGCCGCGAGGCCGCCATAGGTGAGCGCGCCGGCCGGCGTCGTCGCATCCTGAAGAACGGTGAGGTGCAGCCGCTGGGGATGGCGGGCCACATGCCATTCCAGCGCCTCGATCAGCGTGCGCGCCTCTGCCGCCGCCGCCGTCGGCGGCAGGGGAGCGGGCGCGCCCTCGACGCGCAGCGGCTCGGAGGCCGAGGCCTCGAGCGCCGCCAGCACGTCGCCGACGGTTTCCGCCCGTCCTATGGCCTCGATCGGCAGGCGCCGGTGGAAGCTGCGCTCGAGTCGCAGGATCAGCTCGGCGCGCGCGAGACTGTCGACGCCGAGGTCCTGCTCGAGCCGGCTGGCGAGGCTGGCCTCGACCGGCTGAGCGCGGCTCGGATGCAACTCTCGAGCGAAGCCGGCGACGATCCCGAGGAGCTCGCGTTGCGCCGTTCCGGACTCCCGGCAATGCGTCATGGCGCCACCTCAGGCGACAGCAGGCGCGGCGGCGGTCCCGTCGCGACAGAGCGGTCGACCGGCCCGCCGCCCTTCTGCACGCATAGATAGCGCGGCCCGATCGGCACGCCGCAAGCCTCGCGCAAGCCGACTCTGCCTAGCGTTGCAGATTAGATGCGCTATGACTGTGGAATTGCCGAAGATGGTTTCCCCGATCTCCGCTCTGACCTCCAGCTCCCCCGGCGTTCGGGCGCTTTCGCGCGTCGCCGCGGTCGCCGCCAAGGCCGATCCAGCGCCGGCCCCCGGCGCCGTCGCTTCCGCGCCGACGACGGCGTCGCCCGGCCCCGGCCTTCGCGACGCCTTGCCGGCCGGCTATCGCAACCTCAATCTACCGGTCGGCGCCGCGGATGCGCGGACGCAGCCTCCCGTCGCGCCGGCGGGAGCCGATTCGCTGCTCGCCGCCTATGGGCCGAATGCGGCGGAGCTCGCGGCGCTGCCGCGCCTCGTCGGCGCGCGCCTGCCGACCCGGACCATATTGCGCGAGTCCCAGGCCGCTGCGCTGGCCCGCGCCGAGGCGCGCGGCGAGACGCTGCGAGAATTTCTCGACGCGGCGCCCATCGTCGCGGAGATGAAGCGGCCGTCGCGCAACGCCGCCGACGCAGAGGCGACGCTGCGCCTCTCGCTGCTCGCCCGCGACGGCGGACGCGACACAGCGACGCTCGACGTCTATCTCGCCAAGACGGGGCCACGCGCGTTCGAGGCCGTGGTCTATGATCGCGATTTCGCCGCGAGCTCGGGGAGCTTTCCCTATTCGGCGCCGCCCGTGTCGATCGATCGATTGCTGCTCGATCCGACGGCCGCCGCTCTGATCGCCGCCGCCGCCGGCGTCGCTGCGCCGGCGCCCTTCGCGGCGGGCAAGGAGCGGCCGTCCCTGCTGGCGATCGCCCTGGCGATCACTCTGGCCTGCGCCACTCTGCTCGGGGTCGCCGTCGCGCTCGTCGCCGAACGGCCCTTCGCGGCCCTCGCGCTCGCCGCCGTCGGCCTCGGCGCCGCCGCGCTCGCCATACGTCTGCGCCCCTGAGCCCGCAGAATCCTCGAGAATCGACGCTCGCGGATCGGAACCAGAGTCTCGCCTCGGCGTTGTCCGCGCGGCAACGGAAAGAGGAGCGAGCGCCATGGAATCGCAACACGGCAATGAGCTTCAGGCCGATCTCGAGACTCTGCGCGAGGGGTTCAGCGGGCTCGCGGGTCATTTGACGGAAGCGCTCGGCGCGGTGAGCGCCGAAGTCCGCGGCGATGTGCGCAGCCGCATGCAAAAGCTCGGCGGCGACATCGACCGCGCCATCTCGGACGCGAGCTCCAAGGGCCAGCAGGTCGCACGCAAAATGTCCCCTGAGAATGTCGGCGGCGCGATCGAAAGCTCGATGCGGGAGCACCCCTTCGCCGCTCTGGCGATCGCCGTCGGCGTCGGCGCGCTCGTCGGCAGCCGGCTCGGTCGCTGACGGTTCTGGACAGAGCGAGCAAAACCGAAAAGAGCGCCGGAACCCACTCCGCGGCTCACGGGTTTCTCGCACGGGCCCGTCGATTGCGCGACAGCCCCGGAAAGTCAGCCGGAACGAGGGAAGAGGGACATGGACGGGATCATCTATCTTGTCGGCCTGGTCGTCGTCATTCTGGCGATCTTGTCGTTTCTGGGCCTTCGCTGAAGGAAAGGACGCCGTCATGACCGATGTCGCCGCGGACGCCGCGCGCTCGACCACGCGGGCCTATTCGATCGATTGGCCGGCGATCATCGCCGGCGCGCTCGTCGCGCTCGCCGTCTCCTTCATCGCGACGGCGTTCGGCGCGTCGCTCGGCCTGACGGCGACCTCTCCCTACGGCGGCGCGAGCCCCGCGTTCTTCTATATCGCGGTCGGGCTGTGGATGATCTTCATCGCCGTGTCGAGCTTCGCGGCGGGCGGCTATATCACGGGACGTCTGAGGCGACGCGCCGACTTCGCGTCGCAGCCAGAGACGGATCTGCGTGACGGCGTGAGCGGCTTGACCACATGGGCCGTCGCGGTGGTCCTCGGCGCGCTGCTCACGGCGGCGACGCTCGACTCGATCTCGAGATCGACGCCGACGGGATCGGCGCAGAGCAACGCCGCCCTCACCGATCGTTATGTCGATCGTCTGCTGCGCGGCGACGGCGACGTCGCCCGCGCCGCGCCGGTTCCCGAACCGATGCGGGAAGTGGTGTCGCGGCTCGTGATCGCGAGTCCGATGGGCAATTTTTCGTCGGAGGACCGGGGCTATCTCGTCAATGTCATCGCATCGCGAACCAATCTGCCGCCGGCTTCCGCCGACGAGCGCGTCGAGCGCGTCTCGACGGATATGAAGTCCGACGCCGACAAGGCGCGCAAGCTCGCAGTGTATTTCGGCTTCCTGACCGCGGCGACGCTCGCCATCGGCGCGGCGACCGCCTGGGCCGCGGCGAGGGTCGGCGGACGCCATCAGGATGAGAATATCGATCTTCGCGGCTTCGTGAAGCCATCGCGACGATAGGAGCGGACATCATGGGACGCAGCATTCTGCTCTGGATGATCGGCGTTCCGCTTCCGATCATCATCCTGCTGGCGCTCTTTTGGCGCTGATCCGCGCCGACTCAGCGCTTGCCGCCGGCCGCGCGGCCGGGATTCCAGGACGGGGGATCGCTCGCCGGAAATGATTCGACGCTCGATTCATAGACCGCGTCCTGATCCTGCTCGCCGATCGACAGGAGATCGATGACCTTCCCGTTTTGCGAAACTTTCTTCGCCAGGGTCTCGGCCTCGCGCGCGGCAGCGGAGGTGTCGACAACTCCTCTCAACACCGCCGATCCTGCTTCCAGAGAGATGCTGAGCTGGCGCGTCGCCGGCGCGGCGGGGGCCGCGAGCGAGCCGCGTGTCGTTTCTCGTTCCATGCCGGCTGTCCTCTCGATCGAAGCCAGGCCGCCGAGCCGAGCCGCCAAGCATCCCGGTCCGATTGGAAGGAACGCCCGATCGCCGCTGGAGTTCCAAATCGTCTCGAGCTCGAGCGCTGTGAGAGCCCCGGCCGGGCGCCGCGGGTCCTCGAATGAGCGCGCGCGCCCATCTCTGTCATTCGAAATTGATCGATCTTCTTCATTCAGCGAGCGTCACGCGCAGTGAAATGATCTTCCGTCGTCGCTATCCTGCCGGGAGATTTTCTGCATGGCAGTTCTCATCTGTCTCGATCGGTAAAACTTCCCGCCGCGGCGATGCGTCGCATCGGCGAAGACGGGAAAGACCGGAGCGAACATCGTTCCCGCATGCGCATCGCGGATCGTGTCGCCGTGCGAGCCGCAGGCGCCGAGGCCGACCGGAGGCTCGAGGGTCGCCGCGAAACAATCGAGACATGATTGCGACGCTTCAGACATGAAGCTGGCGTTGCGAAACGCCGCGCCCACGTCACATTGACGCGGCGACGTTATGTCGATCATCGGATGGAAAAAGTGGCGCGCCCGAAGAGATTCGAACTCCTGACCCCCAGATTCGTAGTCTGGTGCTCTATCCAGCTGAGCTACGGGCGCCCTCGTGTCGGCGGGGCGGGCTCGCGGCCCGCCGGCTTCGTCACGTTGGCGTCGTTTAGCGTCTCGCAAGGCTCTTGGCAATAGACGATATTTCATGTCTTGATCGGCTTGCGGGGCTTCACGGGTGCGATAAGTACCGGCGATCCTGAAAGCCCGCGCGCGTTCGATGTAATAGAAATGGAAATTCATGATGGAGCAGTTCGAGTCGAACGGTGTGCAGCTCGCCTATGTCGATTTTCCTCCGCTCGCGGAGGATCGTGGAGAGCCGATCGTTCTCGTTCATGGCTTCGCCTCGACGCATGCCGTCAACTGGCTCTTTCCCCAATGGGTCAAGACACTGACGGAAGATGGTCGGCGCGTTCTCGTGCTCGACAATCGCGGCCATGGCAAATCAGAAAAGATTTACGATCCTGCGGCCTATGACGTCGCGCTGATGGCTGCGGACGTCGCCCGCTTTCTCGACCATCTCGGCGTCGAACGCGCCGACGTCATGGGCTATTCGATGGGCGGGCGAATCGCGACGCGCCTCGCCATCGACCATCCAGCGCGCGTTCGCTCGCTGATTCTCGGCGGCATCGGCGCCAATCTCGTCACCTCCGCTCTGCCGCGCGGCCTGTCCGAGGCGATGGAGGCCGAGCGCATCGAGGACATCGACGATCCGTTGCTCAAGATGTTCCGCGGCTTCGCCGAAGCGTCGCGCTCCGATCTCGCCGCGCTCGCCGCCTGCGCCAGAGGCGCGAATCAGATCATCGATCGGGCCGCGCTCGCGCATATCACCGCGCCGGTGCTGATCTGCGTCGGCACGCGCGACGAAGTCGCGGGCGATCCGCATCCGCTGCAGCCGCTGTTTCGGGACGCGCATATCGTCGACATACCGGGACGCGACCATAATCGCGCCGTCGGCGATCGCGTGTATAAGCAGGCGGTGCTCGACTTTCTCGCCCATCGCGAATAGCGAGAGGCGCTCCCTGCAGGAGGTCCGCCATGGCTACGGCTCCACAGGAAAAGACCGGCGCGGCGCAAATCCATGCGCTCGCCGGCGCCGATCCCCTGTTCGCGCGCGCCCATGCCGAGGCGCGCGACGCCGCCGAGCGCGACCCGAACATGGCGAGCTTCCTCTATGCGGCCGTGCTCTCGCATGATTCGCTCGAGAGCGTCGTCGCCTATCGGCTCGCCCAGCGGCTCGAGGCGCCGGACATGCCGGGCGCCGTGCTCGCGCGCCTGCTGCTCGACGCAATGGCGCGCGACCAAGGCTTCGGCGAGGCGCTGCGCGCCGATCTCGTCGCCGTCTTCGATCGCGATCCGGCCTGCGCGCGCATCCTCGAGCCGACGCTCTACTTCAAAGGCTTCCATGCGATCGAGACGCATCGTCTGGCGCATGGGCTGTGGCGATCGGGGCGCAGCGATCTCGCGCTGTGGCTGCAGAGCGCGTCCTCGGCTCGGTTTCAGACCGACATTCATCCGCAGGCGCGCATCGGCAAGGGGTTCTTTCTCGATCACGCGACCGGCGTCGTCATCGGCTCGACCAGCGTGATCGAGGACGAGGTGTCGATGCTGCATGGCGTGACGCTCGGCGGCACCGGCACGGCGGCGGGCGCCCGCCACCCCAAGGTGCGCCGCGGCGTGCTGATCGGCGCCGGCGCGAAAATTCTCGGCGACATCGAAATCGGCGAATGCGCCCGCATCGCCGCCGGCTCGGTGGTGATGGAATCCGTGCCGGCGCACAAGACCGTGGCCGGCGTGCCGGCCCGCATCATCGGCGACGTCGGCGCCGCCGAGCCGTCGCTGACGATGGATCAGCTGCTCGACGAGCCGGCGCACGATCCGGGGCTCTGAGCGGCGGGGCTCTCAGCGGCAAGACCCGCAGCGAAGGCGCGCACGAGCCGCTCGAGCTCGGCGTCGAGCGTCGCGGCCGGCGTCGGCGCGATCTTCTCCTCGAGGCCGAGGAAGACGACCCCATGGACGGCCGAGAACAGGCTGCGCGCGAGCCGCGCGCGGGCGGCGGGCGGCTCCTGCGGCAGCAGGCGGGCCAAAGGCGCCTCGATCAGCGCGAACAGCCGGTTCTGATCCTCGAGGAACCAGGCCGGAACGGCGCGGCCGCCGAGGCGATGCTCGAACAGCGCCCGCCACAGCGTCTCATGGGCGCGGGCGAATTGCAGATAGCCGCGCGCGAGGCGCGACAGCTCGTCGGCCGCGGCGCCCGCGTCCCCGGTCGCCGATTCGAGCGCGCCCTCGAGCGCGCTCAGGGTGCCGGCGCCGATCGCGAGGATCAGTTCGTCGAGATCGGCGAAGACCGTGTAGATGGCCCCGACTGCGCAGCCGGCGGCCGCGGCGAGATCGCGAGCCTTGAGGCTGGAGAGGCCGCCCGCCTCGATCGCGGCGCGGCCGGCGACGAGCAGACGCTCGCGCAGCTCGGCGCGGCGGGCGACGGCGGCCGAGACAGGACGCTCTTGTTGGGTCATGATCGGGTCTCCCGCGCGACGAGAGGCGGTCGCGCCCCTTTTCCGACTGGCGTGAACGACGTTCCAAGATTTGCTTGAACGGCGTTCAGCTCGTGCTATGATCCGCGTTGAACGGCGTTCATAGCAGGAGCCGCCGAATGATCAAGAGCTGCATCCGCGCCTCGCCATGGCCTCGAGCCCCGACCGAAAACCCGCCCTTAAACCCGAATCGGCGACAAGCTTCCTTCTCGCCGCGCGCAAACGGAACATCGACGATGTCCGATCATCTCCTCCTCGCCAGGCGCTTCGCGCCTTTGTTCTGGTGCCAGTTCTTCGCCGCCTTCAACGATAATTTCCTCAAGAACGCGCTGGTGCTGCTCATCCTGTTCAAGATCGGCGGGGCGGAAGGCGAATCGCTCGTCACTTTGGCCGGAGCCGTGTTCATCGCGCCCTATTTCATTCTCTCGGCGCTCGGCGGGCAGATCGCCGACAAATTCGACAAGTCGCTCGTCGCCCGCCGGCTGAAGCTCGTCGAGATCGGCGCGGCGGCGATCGCGGCGACCGGCTTTCTGCTCGCCTCCGTGCCGGTCCTGTTCGCCGCGCTCGTCGCCTTCGGCGCGCTCGGCGCGCTGTTCGGCCCGGTGAAATACGGGATTCTGCCCGACCATCTGCGCGAATCGGAGCTGCCCGGCGGCAATGCGCTCATCGAGGGCGCGACCTTCCTCGCCATTCTCGCCGGCACGATCGCCGGCGGCCTCGCCATGCGCGGCGGCGGCGAGCCGCTGCTCACGGCCATCGGCGTCGGCGCCGCGGCGCTCGCCGCCTGGGGCTCGGCCCGCTTCATTCCCTCCACGGAACGCGCGGCGCCCGATCTGAAGCTCGACCCCAACGTCCTGCGCTCCACCTTCGCGCTGCTGCGCGAATTGTGGCGGGACACGCGGCTGTGGCGCGTCGGCGTCGTCACCAGCATCTTCTGGCTCGTCGGCGCCATCGCTCTGTCGCTGCTCGCGCCGCTGGTCACGCGCACGATGCACGGCTCGGAACTGGTCGTGACCCTCTATCTCGCCGTCTTCGCCATCGCCATCGCCGCCGGCTCGGGCCTCGCCTCCTTCCTGCTCGCCGGGCGCATCGTGCTGCTGCCGGCGGCGATCGGCGCGGCGATCATCGCCGGCGCGTCGATCGATCTTTGGCTGACGCTCTCGTCTCTGTCGCCGGTCGAAGCGAGCGAGGCGCTCGAAACCGCCGAGTTCCTCGCCCAGCCGGGCGCCTGGCGGGTCACCGTGGACCTCGCTCTGCTCGCCATGGCCGGCGGGCTGATGATCGTGCCCTCCTTCGCCGCCATTCAGGCCTTCGCGCCGAGCTTCGAGCGTTCACGCATCATCGCCGCCGTCAATGTGCTCAACGCCGCCTTCATGGCCGGCGGCACGCTCGCCGTCGCTCTGCTGCAGGCGCAGGGCGTCACCGTGCCCAGCCTCTTCCTCGGCATGGGCGCGCTGATGGCGCTCGCCGCTCTCTGGATCTACAAGGCCGTCGTCGTCTCCCCTTTTCGTGACGCCCTGTCGATCGTCTTTCGCGCCTTCTACCGGCTCGAGGCGAAGGGTCTCTCCAATCTCGACAGGGCCGGCAAAAATCCGATCATCGCGCTCAATCATGTGAGCTTCCTCGATGCGGCGGCGATCCTCTGCGTGCTGCCGATCGATCCGGTCTTCGCCATCGATTCGGGCATCGCGAAAAAATGGTGGGTGCGGCCGTTCCTGAAATTCGTGCGCGCCATTCCGCTCGATCCGACACGCCCACTCGGCGCGCGCACGCTGGTCAATGCGGTCAAGAACGGCGATCCGCTGATCATCTTCCCGGAAGGGCGGCTCACCGTCACCGGCAGCCTGATGAAGGTCTATGACGGCGCCGGCCTCATCGCCGAGAAGAGCGGCGCTCTGGTGGTCCCCGTGCGCATCGAAGGCGCCGAGGCGACCATGTTCTCGCGCCTCTCGCGCGCGCAGGCGCGGCGGCGCTTCTTCCCCAAATTGACGCTCTCCCTGCAGGAGCCGGTGAAGCTCGCCGTCGATCCGGCGCTGAAGGGCAAGGCGCGGCGCATCGCCTCGGGCGCGGCGCTCTATGAGATAATGTCCGATCTCGTGTTCCGCACCAGCCCGATCGACCGCACATTGCATCGCGCGCTCGTCGAAGCGGCGCGCGTGCACGGGCCCGGCCGCATCGCGCTCGAGGACCCGATCGCAGGGACGCTCACCTATCGGCGGCTGCTGATCGGCGCTCATGCGCTCGGCCGCAGGCTGATGCAGAAATCCGAGCTCGGCGAAGCCATTGGCGTCATGCTGCCCAATTCCAACGCCGCGGCCGTGACTTTCTTCGCCGTCGTCGGCGCCGGGCGCGTCGCGGCCATGGTGAATTTCACCGCCGGCGCCGCCAATATCCGCGCCGGCCTCACGGCGGCGCAGGCGAAGACGCTGCTCACCTCGCGCGCCTTCGTCGAGAAGGGCAAGCTCGACAGGCTCGTCGCCGCGCTGGAGACGGATTTCCGCATCCTCTACCTCGAGGATCTGCGCACGGAGATTGCGCAGGGCGACAGGCTGCGCGCCATGCTCGGCCATCGCCGCCCGCTTTGCCCGCGCAGCCCGGACGATATGGCCGCCATTCTCTTCACCTCGGGCTCGGAAGGCGCGCCCAAGGGCGTCGCGCTCTCACACAAGAATCTGTTGGCCAATGCCGCGCAAGCGGCGGCGCGCATCGATTTCGGCCGCACCGACAAGATCTTCAGCGTGCTCCCGGTGTTCCACTGCTTCGGGCTCAATGTCGGCTTCGTGCTGCCGCTCGTCTCCGGCGTGCCGATCTATTTCTATCCCTCGCCGCTGCACTACAAGCTGGTGCCGGAGCTCGTCTATGGCGTCAACGCCACCGTCCTGCTCGGCACCGACACTTTTCTCGCCGGCTATGCGCGCGTCGCCCATTCTTATGACTTCCGCTCCTTGCGCTATGTGATCGCCGGCGCCGAGCCGGTGAAGCAGAAGACGCGCGACATCTATCTCGAGAAATTCGGCATTCGCATTCTCGAGGGCTATGGCGTCACCGAGACGGCGCCGGCGCTCGCGCTCAACACGCCGATGTTCAACCGCTTCGGCACGGTGGGACGGCTGCTGCCCGGCATGGAGGCGCGGCTCGACGCCGTGCCCGGCGTGGCGCAGGGCGGGCGCCTGTTCGTGCGCGGCCCCAATGTGATGCTCGGCTATCTGACCGCCGACGCGCCGGGGCGGCTGAAGCCGCCGCACGAAGGCTGGCACGACACCGGCGACATCGTCGCGATCGACGCCGAGGGCTTCATCACGATCAAGGGCCGCGCCAAGCGCTTCGCCAAGATCGGCGGCGAGATGATCTCGCTCGCCGCGGTGGAGGCGCTCGCCGCCGATCTGTGGCCGAACGCCCCGTCCGCGGCGGCGCGCGAGCTCGATCCGCGCAAAGGTGAGCGCATCGTGCTGGTCACCGAGCGGCGCGACGCGGCGCGCGCCGACTTCCTCGCCTTCGCCAAGGCGAAGGGCGCGGCGGAGCTGATGGTCCCCGCCGAGATCATGATCGTCGAGCGCCTGCCGCTGCTCGGCTCCGGCAAGATCGACTTCGCCGGGGTCGCCACGATGGTCCGCGACCGCGACCGCTACATATTGCCCAATCCGCGCGTGCCCAACGGCGTGTTCGGCCGCATCGACGGCGGCGGAACGCGAGGCGCGTGAACGGCAGTTTGCAAGCCGTCGCCCGACGGTTAGGATTCGCCGAACGCCCGCGGGCGACGGAGCTTATAGAATATGGACTACAGACGACTGGGCCGAACCGACCTTCGCGTCTCGGCGATCATGCTCGGCACCATGACCTTCGGCGAGCAGAACAGCGAGGCCGAAGGCCATGCGCAGCTCGATCATGCGCTGGATCGCGGCGTCAATTTCATCGACACGGCGGAGATGTATTCGATCCCGCCGCGCGCCGAGACGCAGGGCTCGACCGAGCGCATCATCGGCAGCTGGCTGGCGGCGCGCAAGAACCGCGACAAGGTGATTCTCGCGACCAAGGTCTCGGGCCGCAGCCAGAGCCCCTACATGCGCCCCGATGGCGAGGCCACGCGGCTCGACCGCGCCAATATTCATTATGCGATCGACCAATCGCTGAAGCGTCTCCAGACCGATTACGTCGATCTCTATCAGCTGCACTGGCCGGATCGCCCGCTGCCGCTGTTCGGCGCCGGCGGCACGATCTACAAGGCGCCGCCGCCGCTCCCCGAAATTCCAATCGAGGAGACGCTCGAGGCGCTCGGTGAGCTGGTCGCGGCCGGCAAGGTGCGGCATGTCGCGCTCTCCAACGAGACCTCCTGGGGCGTCGCGCGCTTTCTGAGCGCGAGCGAGCGCGGCGCCGGGCCGCGCATCGTCTCGATCCAGAACGCCTATAATCTCCTCAACCGCACCTTCGAGATCGGGCTCGCCGAGACGGCGATGCGCGAGGATGTCGGCCTGCTCGCCTATTCGCCGCTGGCGCAGGGCTATCTCACCGGCAAATATCAGAACGGCGCGCGGCCGCCCGGCGCGCGCACCACTTTGTTCGAGCGCGGCCAGCGCTATGAGAAACCGGGCGTCGCGCAGGCGATCGACGCCTATCTGGCGCTGGCGAAGGAGGTCGGCGTCTCGCCGGCGAAGCTTTCTCTCGCCTTCGTCACCTCGCGGCCGTTCGTGACCTCGAACATCATCGGCGCGACGACCATGACTCAGCTCGAGGAGGATCTCGCCTCGCTCGATGTGACGATCACGCCTCAGATCGAAGCGCGCATCGACGAGATTCACCAGCTCCACAGCAATCCGGCGCCGTGACCGGCGAAGGCGATCAGCATGGATGTGACGCTGCGGCTGGCGCCGCTGGATGAGAAGCCGAAGATCGCCGCGCTGCTGCGCGACTATCTCGTCGAGCTCGGCCCCTGGGGCTATGGCGAGCCGGACTATCCGTTTCTCGATTCCTATTGGCGCGAGGAGCGGCGCAGCCCTTTCCTGATCGAGTCGGGCGGCGCGCTCGCCGGCTTCACGCTGGTGAACGCGCTGTCGATCTCCGGCTATGCGGTCGACGCCTCGATCGCGGAATTCTATGTGCTGCCGGCGTTTCGCCGCCGCGGCTGCGGCGCCTTCGCGGCCGCGCTCGCCTTTCGGGCGCGGCCCGGCTGGTGGGAATTGTCCTTCCATCGCGACAACGCCGCAGCGCGCGTGTTCTGGCCGTCCGCAGCCGAGCGCGCCGGCGCCAAACGTCTGCAGTTTTATGACGTCGGCGAAAGCCGCATTTTGCGTTTTCGCATGGCGCGATGAGCGAAGCAGTGTCACAACAGCTTTATTTTTCCAGCTAAAGCGTTGCTATATAAAAATGAATCGTCACGCCTTCGGCCCGTCACGAGAACGCATTGTGTTCGACATGCGGCGGCAATGAGACCGGGGCAGTTTCCGCGCCGCAACCCAATGGGGCGCGTCTTCCTCGGCGCGATGTCCGCGACCGATGAGACGCTTTGGAGGGGCGATATGCGTTCGGTACTCAGATCGATATGCCTTGCGACGACTGCGCTGTGCGCGGCTCCCGCCTTCGCCGGTTCGACGGTGACGCCGATCCGCCACGTCATCATCATCGTCGGTGAGAACCACACCTTCGACAATGTGTTCGGCACCTATCAGCCGACTGGCGGCCAGACGGTCCACAACCTGCTCAGCCAGGGCATCGTCAACGCCGACGGCACGCCCGGCCCGAATTTCAAGCTCGCCCGCCAGCGCATCGGCTCGGACGAGAGCAAGTATCTCGTCGAGACGCCCTCGCCGAGCGCCTATAGCGTTCTGCCGCAGCCCTGGACCACTTATGCTCTGTTCCAGCCGGCCGGCGTGCGCGACTCGCGCTTCCCGATCGATCTGCCGAACGGCCCGTATCAGATCACCAAATATGCGCCGTACAGCTCGTTCACGGGCGACCCCGTCCATCGCTTCTTCCAGATGTGGCAGCAGATCGACGGCGGCAAGCACGACAAGTTCGTCTGGGTCGAGAAGTCGATCGGCACCGGCACGAATGGCAATCCCGTTCCCGCCAAGGGCTTCAACCCCAAGGAGGGCGCGATCTCCATGGGGTTCTATAATATGAACCCCTATCAGGACGCGGCCGGCGTCGATCAGCCCGGCGACGCGCAGATCTTCAAGGCGCTGGCCGACCGCTATGCGATCAGCGACAACTTCCATCAGTCGATCATGGGCGGCACGGGCGCCAACTTCCAGGCGATCGTCAGCGGCCATGCCGCCTTCTTCACCAATCCCACCAAGCTCGACGGCTCCGCGGCGGTCCCGTGGCAGAATCAGATCGAGAACCCGGACCCGCTGCAGGGCACGAACAACTACTACACCCAGGACGGCTACAGCGGCGGCTCCTATGTGAAGTGCGCCGACTCCACGCAGCCGGGCGTCTCCGCGGTGGTCGCGCAGCTCAAGAAGAACAAGGTCAAGACCAACTGTGCGAGCGGCCACTATTATCTGGTCAACAACTACAACATGTATTGGAACCAGACCAGCGACCAGCATCGCGATCTCGGCTCCAGCAAGTTCGTGCTGCCGCCGCAGACGGCTCCGACCATCGCCGACGTTCTGACGCGGGCCGGCGTGTCCTGGAAATATTACAGCTCCGACCGCGGCGACGACGCGACGAAGTTCGCCGACTCGGTCGACGGCGTGCCGCTGCTCTATCACTCCTATTGCGGCATCTGCGATCCGCTCACCGGCTATAAGCAGATCATGACCCGCAAGCTGCAGGAGGCGAAGCTCCAGAACTACGGGAACTTCCTGCAGGACATCAAGGACGGCACGCTGCCCGCCGTCTCTTTCGTGCGGCCCTTCGAATATCTCGCCGGCCATCCGGCCAACTCCAACAACGAGCTCTATGAGCAGTTCGTCGACTCGCTCATCAAGCGCGTGAAGAGCAATCGGGCGATCTGGGACGACACCGCGATCTTCGTCACCTATGACGAAGGCGGCGGCTACTACGACTCGGGCTATGTGCAGCCGGTCGACTTCTTCGGCGACGGCACGCGCATTCCGCTGATCGTCGTGTCGCCTTATGCGAAGAAGGGCTATGTCGATCACACCTATTACGACCATGTCTCGATGCTGAAATTCATCGAGCACAACTGGAAGCTGGGCAAGATCTCCTCGCGCAGCCGCGACAATCTGCCCAATCCGGTTCACACCGCCGCCGATCCCTATGTCCCGACCAATATTCCGGCGATCGGCGACATGATGAACATGTTCAACTTCCCCAAGTGAGACTTCCCCAAGTGAGACGGGGATAGACGAGCAGAACGAAGGGCGGCCTTCAGCGCCGCCCTTTTTCTTTCGCGCAACTCCTCCGCCCGATCGCCCTGCGAAAAATACGCATCGCCCTTCCCATCGCCGCAGGGCGCGCCTAAGTTTGCACAGGCGCTCCGCCGGACGCGGCGGGTGCTGCGCCGGACCGGAGAATTTCGACGATGCGCATTCTCTCCCGCTGGCCCTCGCGCTGGCTTCTCCTCTTCTCTGTTCTGACGCTCGCGGTCCCGCTCTCGGGCTGCGGCTATAATACGATTCCGACGCTCGAGGAGGAGGCCAAGGCCAAATGGGCCACGGTCGAAGCGCAATATCAGCGCCGCGCCGACCTCATCCCCAATCTCGTCGCCACCGTCAAAGGCTACGCCAAGCAGGAGAAGGACGTGCTCACCTCGGTCACCGAGGCGCGCGCCAAGGCGACGCAGGTCACGCTCGATCCATCGCAGCTCACCGATCCGCAGAAGGTCAAGCAGTTCCAGGAGGCGCAGGCGCAGCTCTCCGGCGCGCTCGGGCGTCTGCTCGCAGTCAGCGAGGCCTATCCGGACCTGAAGTCCAACGCCAACTTCCTGGCGCTGCAATCGCAGCTCGAGGGCACGGAGAATCGCATCAATGTGGCGCGCCGCGACTACATAGAGGCGGCGCGGGAGTTCAACACGTCGCTGCGCACCTTCCCGACCCTGCTCTGGGCCAAGACCTTCTTTTCCGGAACCAAGCCGCTCCCGGAGTTCACCGCCGTCGCCGGCGCCGAGAAGGCCCCCGAGGTGACGTTCTGACGCCGCGCCGCGGGGAGCGCGAGCGCGGGAGACGAGCGAGGGAGCGCGCGTGTCGGCGAGAACGGTCGTCATCTTGATTGCGCTGCGCGGCGCGGCCGCGCTGGCGTTCGCTCTGCTGCCCGTCCTCGCTTTCGCCGCGCTCACTTTTCCGGCCCTCACCGGCCGCGTCGTCGACGACGCGCATATTCTGCCGCAGCAGGCGCGGCTCGCGGTGGAGACGAAGTCGAGCGCGCTCGAGGACAAGTCGGGCATTCAGCTCGTCGTCGCCACCATCCCCTCGCTGCAGGGAACCGACATAGAGAGCTACGCCAACGAACTGTTCCGCTTCTGGAAGCTCGGCGAGGCGAAGAAGAACAATGGCGTCTTGTTCCTGATCGCGCCGACCGAGCGCAAGATGCGCATAGAGGTCGGCTATGGGCTCGAGGGCACGCTGACCGACGCGCTCTCCAAGGTCATCATCGCGACGGCGGTCACGCCGAAATTCAAGACCGGCGATTATGGCGCCGGCGTCGAGCGCGGCGTCGACGCGATCATCGAGGTGCTGAGCGGCGACGCGGCCGAATGGCAGAAGCGCGTGAAGCTGCGCGCCGAAGGCCGCGACGAATTCGACGACATCGTCCCGCTCATCATGATCGCGCTGTTCCTGTTCGTGTTCTTGTCCATGTTGTCCAACGCCCGCGGCGGGCGGCGGGCCTATCGCGGCGGGCGCGGGCCGATCGTCTATCTGCCGCCCTCGAACGATCCCTGGTCCGGGGGCTCGTCGGGAGGCTCCTGGGGCTCGGGAAGCTCCTGGGGCGGCGGCGACGGCGGCTTTTCGGGCGGGGGCGGGTCGTCCGGCGGCGGCGGCGCTTCGGGGGATTGGTGATGCCCATTTCCAACGCCGATCAGGCGCGCATATCGGCGGCGATTCACGCGGCCGAGCAGAAGACCGCGGCGGAGATCGTCTGCGTGCTGGCGCGGCGCTCCTCCGATTACCTCTATGTGGCGCCGCTCTGGGCCGCGCTGATGGCGCTGATCGCGCCCTGGCCGCTGGTGATCTTCACGCGGCTCGACATTCGCACCATCCTCGTCATCCAGACGCTGATCTTCGTGGTGATCACGCTCATCCTGTCCTACCCGCGCTTCCGGCTCGCGGCGACGCCGCGCGCGGTCAAGCGGGCGCGCGCCCATCGCGCCTCGATCGAGCAATTCTTCACGCGCGGAGTCGCGGGCACGAGAGAGCGAACCGGCGTGCTGATCTTCGTCTCACTGGGGGAGCGCTATGCGCGGGTCGTCGCCGACGAGGGGATCGCCGTCAAAATCTCCGACGAGCAATGGCGCTGCGCGCTGGATCTGCTGCTCGCCGAGGTCCGCCGCGGGCGCATCGCCGACGGCTTCGTCGCGGGAATAGAGGAATGCGCGCGGCTGCTCGCGCAGCATGTGCCGCCGGGCGGCGCGGAAGAGCTGCCCGACCGCATTTATGTGATCTGACGCAAAAGGTCCCGGCTGCGCGCGGGCGCGCCGGGACAGTCGCTCGCAGGAGGGCGAGTCGTTCAGCCGAGAAAGCGCGTGATCTGATGAATGACGACGATGAAGAAGGCCAGAGCGCCGATGATGCCGGCAATAGCTTTGGCGAGTTCGGCAGAGCTATGCATGACGTTTCCCCTCTCAGTCTCATATTTTATTGTTCGACACGCCGTCTCTTCATTAAGTGCGTGCGCGTCGACTAATAGATTGCGCAGTAATTCTTTGTCCGACAATCGAGCGCCTGCGCGTCACAATGGCGCATCACCGCTCAGCTCGTTGAATTATCTTCTTGATTTTTCCCCGCGCCAGCGTGCTACAAAAAGTCGCGGGGCGATCGTCGCGCGATTCTGCGCTTTGCGCGTAGGGGCTCGCACGGGTCGACAGCGCGGCGGCGCCGGCCATAATGAGCGCGGCTTCGCTCGACAGCGAAACACTCTGTTCGTTCACCTGGTTCTGCGTTAACCCTATTCGATCTCGTAACCTCGATTGCCGTGTCGCGGGCGCGTCGTTCTCCGTTCGAGAACCTGCCGCATCCGCCGGTGGGTCGTCGGTTCAGTAGGCGTGAGGCAAGACCATGGTGACCCGCGGCTTTCTCGCGGGAGCGTCCGCAAAGGCGTTCCTCGTCGTTCTCGCTTGCTCCTGCGCGTCGACCGCCATCGCCGCGCCACGCGCGCCGTTTCGCGCCGCGCTACCCGAGCCGCCGCCGCTCGTGAGACAGCTCGCCGCCGCGCCGACGGCTGCGTCGCCGGCGCCCGAAGCTTTCACGATCGATCTCTCGCCGCCGCGCGCGGCCGATGCGGATTTCGACATTGCCGCCGCCCTCGTTCCCGCCGAGGGATGGGCTTTCGCCGAGGCGCTCGACGCCTTCGTCCATGGCGCGCGCGGCGAGCGGCGAGCGCTGCGCCGGGCCATCGCCGACTTCTACGCCGCGCGCTTCTACCGGCCGCTGTGGCGCGAGGGCGTGGGCTGGCGAGCCGAGGCCGCCGCCGTCCTCGAGCGCCTGCGCTGCGCCGGCGAGGATGGTC
This sequence comes from Methylosinus trichosporium OB3b, assembly GCF_002752655.1. Taxonomy (NCBI): domain Bacteria; kingdom Pseudomonadati; phylum Pseudomonadota; class Alphaproteobacteria; order Hyphomicrobiales; family Methylocystaceae; genus Methylosinus; species Methylosinus trichosporium. The sequence continues at coordinate 2,586,974 of NZ_CP023737.1, forward strand.
TCGATCTACGCGCCTATCCGCTTCCCGATCCAGGCGCGCAGCCGGCGGAGGCGGCAGACGAGATCGCCTTGTCGGAAGCCGTCGTCGCCTATGCGACGCAGGCCGCCGGCGGCCGCATCGATCCGCAACGTCTCTCGCGTCTCATCGGCGCCCGTCCGTCACTGCCGGAGCCCGGCGCCGTGCTCGCCGCGACGGCCGGCGCCGGCGCGCAAGCGGCCGAGGCTCTTCAAGATTATAATCCGCCGCATCCCGGCTATCGCGCGCTGAAGGAAAAGCTCGCGGAGCTGCGCAACGCGCGCGCGCCGGACGCGCCTACCCGCTACGCCGAATCGCGCACGGTGGCGCGCGACGACACGCCCGCGCGCAAGCGACGCGCGGCCCCCGCCGCTGTGCGCGACACGCGCCTGCGGGCGGAAATCATCGCCAATATGGAGCGCTGGCGCTGGATGCCGCGCGATCTCGGCGAGAATCGCATCGAGGTCAACATCCCCGATTTCGAGCTCGCCGTGATCCGCGACGGCGAGGTGACACATCGCGCCCGCGTGATCGTCGGCAAGGAGGGCACGCCGACGCCGGTGTTCTCCAATGCGATGCAGTTCATCATCGTCAATCCCTATTGGAACGTGCCGCCGTCGATCCTCAACAAGGAGATGCTGCCGAAATTCGGCGGCGATCTGCAGGCGATCGCCGCGCGCGGCTATGAGGTTGTCTATCGCAACGGCCACGCGCGCGTGCGTCAGCGACCCGGCGAAGGCAATGCGCTCGGGCGCATCAAATTCATGTTCCCGAACGACTTCTCCGTCTATCTGCACGATACGCCGAGCCGCGCTCTGTTTGCTTCGACGCATCGCGCCTTCAGCCATGGCTGTGTGCGCGTCGACCAGCCCTTCCGCTTCGCCGAGGCCGTGCTCGGCAGCGGCTGGCGCGAGGAGCGGGTGAAGAGACTGATCGGCGACCAGGAGCGCTATATCAATCTCGCGCGTCCACTGCCGATTCATATCGAATATTTCACCGCTTATGTGGACGAGAGCGGACGCCTGCAATTGCGCGGCGATCTCTACGGCTATTCCGCGAAAGTGCGCGCGGCGCTGGGGCTCGAAGGATAGGCGATCGTCAAAGAAAAACTGCCCGAGCGAGCCCGGGCAGGAGAAGTTGGGGAGCCCCCGCTCGACCGAAGAGAAGAGTCGGAGCGAAGAAGGAAGGCGGCGACGGATCAGCCGCTCGCCAGGAATTTCTCGAGATAGACTTGCTCCTTGGGCACGCCCGCCGTCGCCGCCGCCGCGAAAGCGGCCTCGATCATGCCGGGAGGACCACAGAGATAGATGTCCGGCTTGGCGTCGGACTTCTCGAGCTCGGCCCGCAGAAGATCAATCACCGTTCCCTTGTCGACGCCATTGCCGCCGTCGTCATTGACCACCGCTATGCGCACGCCGAGGGTCGGCATGGATTGCGCGAGAGTCTTCAGCTCGTCGACATAGAACAATTCCTCGCGATTGGTGACGCCGAACAGAAGCGTCGCCGGCGACGGATCGCTCGCCTTGCCGAGCTGGCGGATCATCGACAGCACCGGCGACAATCCCGTGCCGCCGGCGACGAACACGCGCGATCTGCCGCCGTGATCATGCAGGAAGAACGAGCCCGCCGGTCCGCGCAGATCGACGCGCATGCCGACCTTCGCTTCCGTTTGCAGGAATTTCGAGAAGGCGCCGTCCGGCAGCAGACGGATGAAGAATTCGAGCTGCCCATCCTCCGCGACCGAGGCCATGGAGTAGGAGCGCCGTGTATGCGTGCCCGGTATCTCGATGTCGACGAATTGGCCGGGAACGAAATTGAGCGAGATGCGCGCCGCGCCATCGGCCGTGAGCGGCTGCAGCACGAGACGCACGACATTGGACGACACGCGATCACAGGCGAGGATCTCGGCGAGCCAATTGGTCTGAATCGCCTCGAAGGAGATGCGATCATAGGTGTAAGGCACGAGGAGATGCAGATCGCTGCGCGGAAAGGTGCGGCACAGCAGAACCTTGCCGTCCTCCTCCTCGTCCGGCGGCAGCGCCTGGACCTTCACATCGATCAGCTCATAATCGCCGTCCGTGCAATCGGCCTTGCAGGTGGCGCAGCCGCCGGCTCGGCAGGAGGCGAGCAGAATTACGCTCTGCCTCAGCCCCGCGGAGATCACATCCTCGCTGGGGCCGCATTCGAACGAACAGGTTTCTCCGTCCTCGGTCTCGATGACGATCTGGTACATAAGTCTCGAACCCTAAATATGCGCCGGCTTCGCCGCGCCGTTCTCGTCCTTCAGGGGCTCGGGCGTTCCGATCTCGCGCAGCAGCGCGCGGATCGCTTCGCTTTTCCCGCCGTCGTTCTGCGACGTAGCATCCTGTCGGCGAAAGTGGCTCAGCACATGAGCGACCGCCTCGCGCGCCGACTCCTGCGACAGAGAGCAGCCCTCCTGCACGAACTCGCCGTCGCGCAGAATCTCCCATCGCAACATATATTCGAGGTCCATCGTATAGGCTTGATAGCGCTCGTCGGCGTGAATCAAGGTTTGCCGGACTTCCGGCTGCGCCGTCTGTTGGTCCATTTTCGTCCTCCCGCTTTTCTTTGTCGTTCGGGCGACGCGGCCGCCCGAACGCATGTCTTTCGCAATGCGTAGCGCGTCACGCCTGCAGATGCAGGACCTTGACGCCGCGCTCCTTGCGCAGCCCTTCGAGCGGAGTGCCGTAATAATCGGTGTTGCGGATCTCCATCAGCACCGTGCCGAGCGCCGCATCCGTGCGCAGGAACACATTCACCGGCAGAACCGGCGGCTTGTAGAGCTGCCGGAACTCGATGTGGATGCGCTCCGCCTCATATTTGCTCTTGGCGGCCTTGATCTTGGCGATCCAGGTCGCCTCCACCGCGGCGGCGTCCTCGCCGGTCGTCGCCTTGGTGATGAGGTCGGCGACGGGAAGCTTCTCGGTCTTCAGCACCGAGAGCTTCTCCTCGATCTTGCGCTCGATATACTGATAATCGACGTCGATATCGTAGCTCTTGCGGAAGGGCGACGTGTAGGCGAGGCGGAAGTCCTGGATGAACTTCGTCGCCTGATCGACGCTCGTCAGCTTGGCGATCTTCGCTTCCCATTCGGTGCGAATGGAATTGTCGTGGATGGGTTCTCTCTTGGCCATTGTGGCGTTCCTTGTCGACGACCGATCAGATGTCGGTCAGGGCGCGATCGAGGCCCATGAGTTCCGAGGTGATGGTGAATTTGGTGCCGAGCGTGTAGGCGCGGCCGACCGTCGACGACACATTGATGAGAAGGTCGTAGACCGAGAACGGCTTGCCGAGCAGCTCGCCGGCTTCCGCCGCGTCGATCTCGATCGCGCCATCGGCCTTGATCCACCAGAAGCCCGCCTTGTCCTCGACGACGATCGACGGATTCTTCGCCTTGCCGCCCTTGAGGACGATGTCCTCGATGATGGCGTCGATCTCGTCGCTCTTCATCAGCACCAGAACCACGGCGTTGGACTCGTGGACGACCTGGTTCTCCTCGGCGAAGAACTCGTCCGCGAAGGCCTTGCCGGTCTTCTGCATGATGCCGGCGTTGTAAGCGTTATGAGCGCTGGACATTGAAGCGTTTCCTTTTCAGTTCTTGTAGCCGGCGAGAACGGCGTCGACCTTCTGGTCCACGTCGACCCTGAAGCCGATCTTGTCGGCGTAATCGATCTTCCAATCGCCGAAGACGCGCTGCAGCGCCTCGGAGACGCCGGCGCGATCGGTCGCGCCCGCGACCTTCTCGACCTTGGCGTAGAGACCGACGAAGTCCTTCAGCGCGGCAACCGAGCTCGCGAGATAATGCTCGGTCCAAGCGTTGAGGAAGGTGCGGTTGTGCGCGCCGAATTCCGAATCATTGGCGAGGCAATAGACGAAGAGATCGTCGATCGCGCCGCGCGTGGTCTGGAAATAGGTCTGCGACTGCGCCGTGAAGAAGGGCGTCAGCGTGTCGCCATAGACGGTGGCGAGGCGCTGGAAGAACTCGCGACGGGCGAATTGGCCGAAGGTCGCGTCATAGACGGCGTGGCCCGCCCAGAGGATCTCGTTCCAATCCTGAACGCCCTGCCAGATCTCCTGCACCGTCGCGCGGGCGCCAGAATAGATCGGATCGGTGGTCCAGATCTTCTTCGGCACGTCGGTCGAAGCGTCGAAGCCCGGCACCAGCTTGGCGATGAACAGACGCTCCATCTGGATCATCTGCGCATTGTCGACCTTGTCGAGCGCCGCGAACACCGCCGTCTGACGGATCGTGTCCGACAGGCAGTCGCGGCCGACCGACGAATGCGCGTTGAACAAGCCGTATTCGCTGTAGAGTAGAGCGCCGAAATATTTGTTCAGGATCTCGTCGCGCCAATAGGGGTCGATGGTGCGGATCGAGCCTTCGGACGAATAAGCGGCGAGAAAGCGCTGGGTGTAGCGCGCCTCTTCCGACTTGTCCTTCACATAGGGGTGATGCCAGCGACGGGCCGGATCGCGATGACGATACCAGTCGGTCGTGCGCAGCTCGGTGCTCTCATTGCCCCAGGACGGACGGCCGCCATGGAACTTCTGCGTCCAATCGCCCCAATCGAGGCCGCCGGCGATCCAGTCGGGATTGGGCTGCGCATAGCAGGAGAGCTGCTCATATTCCGACAAGCGCTTCCAGCGCGGCTGGATGAAGTAGTGATATTTGCGCTGCGTGTCGAGCGCATGATCCGGCACAGCGGCGGCGATGATGGCCGCACGCTCGGGATCGGTGAGACCCCGCTTGGTGACTTGGGAGCTCTGAGGCTGTGACATGGTGAGTTCTTCCTCCACAGAAGGATTTTTGGTGCTTCGTGCTCGCGTCGAAGGAGACCGCCGGACGCGGGAGGCCCGGCGGTTCATCCGACGCGCGTTGCGAGCGACGCGCGCCGGAATCTCGTGAGATCAGAATTTGGCGAGCGGATCGGGGAACACGCAGCCGGCCCGCTTGATGTCCTCGAGCGTCCACAGATTGTCGCCGCGCGTGTGCGGCTGAGCGATCAGCGTCTTGCCGTCGGAGCGAACGCCATGGCCCTCGGCGATCACCTCGGACAATTCGCGTCCCTCATACTGCTCGAAGACGTTGTGGCACTCGTAGCGCTCCGGCTCGATCAGCCACTGGCGCTCACCCCAATCATCCGTCAGCGAATGCTTCTTGCCGTTGAACTCGTGCACGCGCAGCGAGCCCGTGCCCTTGGCCAGCGACGGAATGAACGGAACCTGCGAGACACGGTCGATATAGACGTCGTGACCGTTCGCGAGGAGCCACTGATAGGGGATGAAGCCGCTCTTGGGATCTTCATAGCCGAGCTTCTTCCACTCGTTGAAGATCTTGCCGTAGTGATCGGCCCAGCCCGGATAATTCGCCTCGAACCACGCCTGATCTTCCTCGTCGGGAAGAGCGAGACGCGCGAAGCCGAGCGGCCACATCGCATAGGCGGCGAGCGCCAGATCGTGATGCGCCCAGTAAGCGTCGCGCTTGGCGTCGCGCAGCGACGCCGGGCTCTCGACGCCATATTTGCCGAGACGGCCGATCCAGATTCCACCCCAATCCTCGTAGACCCAGCGGTTCCAGGTCTTCACCCAGGGCTCGACCTTGAACTTGGAGCCATACTCGAACAGATAGCCGAGGACGGGCGTGAAATATTTCTGCTGCGTCCAGAAGGCGTTGTTCAGATCGGTGTTGAGGAACTTCGCCGAAGCCGGATCATTGGCGATCGACACCACGGTCTGGTAGCCGTTCGCCATATGACGCAGCTCGTCGGTCTCCACCGAGAGGAACACGGTCGGCGTGATCTCGTCGCCATTGGCCGAAGCCCATTCGGTGACGGCGACGATGAGCGGATTGGTGAAGCAGGCTTCGCCGACCAGCTGCAGATTGACCGAGCACTCCACGGCGTCGCCGGAGATGAAGCCGTCGGCGAAGACGCGCTTCATGCCCTTCCACAGCGGACCGATCGCGCGCGTGCGACGGGCGTCATTGTGGCCGGCCGGATCGTGATAATGCTTGGAGTAATAGTGATTGATGAAGGCGCATTGATGCGTGTGACGAATCTCGTCGAGCACCTGCGCGAGATAGCCGTTCTTCTGCTCGGCGGCGGTGGCGCTGTCCCAAAGCATGGCCGAAGCGGCGATCGCGTTATATTCGCCGACCTCGAGGAAGTTCGAGATCACCTTCATCGTCTCGCCCCAGCGGGGATGGACCTTGTTGCCGGCGCCGAGGCGGGTGAGGCCGTCGAGAAGAGTGCCGAACTGGCGCTCGTCCTTGGCCGCCTCCATGCGGGCGTATTCCTTGGCGATGACCTTGAACTGCTCCTTGGTCTCATTCGCCATGTGATATTTGGTCGGATACTTCGTCCGGTTCTCTTTGAAGTCCCAGTTGAAGCTCTGCAGCCATTTGTGGACCTCCTGAGGCTCCACGCCGACCGGAGCGCGGTTGACCTTCAGAGCATCGGTCGCCGCTTTCGTAGCGAGACTGATCGCCATGCTTGTTCCTCCTGACAGAGTTTTCTTTTGTTTCGGACCGTCGTGCTCGCGCTCATTGCGCGCGTCGATCATCCGAACCGCGTCGCCGCTTTCCAAACCTCGGGTTTTCGAAACGTCTCTCGTCCTTGCGCATCTGCGCGGAAGCGTCGACGCTTCTTATTTGGCAAGGCCTGTGCCACTCGCTGCGGATAATAGATTTCATCGGTATTTGTTGGGATTCGTCGCATTCGCAACTACGTGCGACGCGTAAAAATGATCGTGCTATGGCGATGCGCGATACACATGTCAAAGAACCATACGTATCGTGATGATGACTGCATTCGATGAAATCACGGGCGCATCCGCGCATAAAAAAACGCTGCGGCGAAGCATCGCCGCAGCGCTTTCATTCTTTCGCCATTCGCTGCTTCAGCTGCGCGGATCTTCACGCGTCGCAGCGGCGAGATGCGGATCGAAGCCGTATGTCGGATCGCTCGGCGGAATATGAGTGACCGCGCATTCGACGGTCATCAATGACGATGCGGTGGCGACGGCGTTGCGCAATGCGAGACGCGTGACGCGCGCCGGATCGATGACGCCCGCCGCATAGAGATCGCCGCATTCGCCGCTGCGCATGTCCATGCCCCAGAAATCATCGTTCGAACGTTTGAGCTCGAATAAAAACTCATGCGCATCGCGCCCCGCATTGGCGGCGATGCGACGGATCGGCTCGTCGAGCGCCGCGCGCACAATAGCGATTCCATAGGTCTGATCGAGAGTGTCGCCCGTCGCTTCGGTGAGAGCGGCGCGCGCGCGATAGAGCCCGACGCCGCCGCCGGCGACGACGCCGTCGCTGCGCGCGGCGCGCGCCGAGGCGAGGGCATTCTCGATGCGTTGCATGCGTTCCTTGATCAGAATATCCGAGAGTCCGCCGGCCTTGATGGTGACGACCTTGCCCGAGAGCGCCTTGATGCGCGTCTGCAGATTTTCGAGATCATGACGCTTGCCGCTGGGCGAGCCCTTCGACGGATCGCCATCGGTGATCCAATCCGCCTGCTGCCGCGCCGCGGCGAGACGCTCAGTGATCGCCGCGCCGTCGCCCTCGCCGCCGATCACCACCGTATCATCCTCGCGCACGACGACGCGTTTCGCGCGGCCGAGATGCGCCATCGTCACATTGGACAATTCTTCTCCGCAGGCTTCCATGATCGCGCGTCCGCCGGTCAGCGCCGCGAGATCGTGCAGGAACTCATAGCGGCTGTCGCCATAACCAGGACCCTTCACCGCGATCGAGCAGAGATTCTTGCGGATATGATTGAGCAAGAGGCCGGGCAGAGCCTCCTCGACGATGTTCTCGGCGACGATCAGCAGGCTGCCGCGCTGACGGCGCACCAGCTCCAGCGCCGGCACCAGCTCGGAGAATTGATTGATGACGCGGTCATAGATCAGAATATAGGGATTCTCGAGCTCGGCGATCTTGCGTGCGCTGTCGGTCATGAAATAAGGCGATCGATAGCCCTGCTCCCAACGCATGCCTTCGACGATGTCGATCTCGTCGCAAAGAGCGGCGCCGAGCTCGACATCGACGACGCCGCCTTCGCCGGCGCGCGTCAAGGCGTCTGCGACGATTGCGCCGATCGACTCGTCGCCGCCCGCCGCCAGCGTCGCGACATGCGCGAGCGCGCGTGTATCGTCGCAGCGCCGTGCGCGCGCGGCGAGATCACGATCGACGATGCGCGCCGCTTTCTCCATGCCGAGCACGATGTCGCGCGGATTCATGCCGGCGGCGAGCGCCTTGCGCGTCTCGGCGGCGAGGCGCCGCGCCAGCACGACGGATGTGGTCGTGCCGTCGCCGGCCTCCTTGGCGACGGCCGTCGCCATCTGCCGCACCAGCGACACGCCGACGCTCTGCGTGCGGCCCGCGAGCTCGACCGCCTGCGCGACGGTCACGCCATCCTTGGTGGCGACGGGCGGAAGCCCCGCGGCGCGATGCTCGATCACCACATTGCGACCGCGCGGGCCGAGCGTGACGGCGACGGCGTCGGCGAGCGCATCGACGCCGGCGAGCAGATCACGACGCACGACGTCTCCGAATCGAATATTTCTAGCCACGAATTTCTCCCTCGTCACGTCGAACGCCGGTCGTCGCCGCTCACGTTTTCTTGGATTTGTCATAGGCGGAGACGTCGATGTCCTCGCGTCCCGCGTCGAGCGCCATGGTCTTGCGGCCCGCAGCGACGCGCCGCGCGCGATTGCGCTCGAGCCGCACCCACAGCGACAGCAGACGGCGATCGTCGAAATCGAGCGTGCCGCGAATCTCCTCGAGATCGATCGGCTCGAGCTCTCTGCGGAAGAAGGCGCGCAGCTCGGCGACGCGCTCCTCGCCGATGTCCGCGGAAAGATGCTCCGCGTCGGATTCGAGCTCGCGAATCGACGCGTCGAGCGTCGTCGCCATCTGCTCTAGAAAGGATCGATCGTCCGGTCCCATTCATCACCTCTCAGAACTGCATCACCTCTTGGAAATGATGCGCCTGTCGCTCTGCAGGCCATAGCGCGCCATCTTGTGATAGAGGGTGGCGCGGGTGATGCCGAGGCTGCGCGCCGCCTTGGCGATATTGCCGTTGCTGGAGGCGAGCGCGAAGCGCACCGCGCGCGCCTCCCAATCGGAGAGGTCGAGCGACGTCTCGCCGCTCTCCTCGAGCCTATGCTCGCCCAGCAGCGAGGCGTCGAGTTGGCGACGCGAGTCGACGTTCAGCTCCTGCATGAAGTCGACCGGCAAATCCTCGATGCGAATGATGCGCTCGCGCGCGACGGCGATCGACGAGCGCAGCACATTGCGCGCTTCTCTGATGTTGCCCGGCCAGGGATGCTGGAGAAACACGCGCCACACCTCGTCGGCAAAGCTGTGCGCCTCGGCGACGCCGAGCTGCTCCTGCTCGATGCGAAAGAGATGCGCGAGCAAGCGCAGCCGATCGGGACGCTCGCGCAAGGGCGGCAGCCACAGCTGCACGCCGTTGAGGCGATAGTAGAGATCGCGGCGAAACGTTCCCTTCTGCACCATTTCCGGCAAGCTGCGATTGGTCGCGGCGACGACGCGCACATCGACGCGGATCGGCTTCGACGAGCCGATCGGCACGACCTCGCTCGAATCGAGCACGCGCAGCAACGTCGCCTGCAGATCGGCGGCCATGTCGCCGATCTCGTCGAGGAACAAGATTCCCTTGTCGGCTTCGACGAACTTGCCCGGCTTGCCCTTGGCGCGCGCGCCGGTGAAGCTGCCGCCCTCATAGCCGAACAATTCGCTCTCGATCAGCTCGCGCGGAATGGCGGCGCAATTGATGGCGACGAGCGGGCGATCCTTGCGCGGGCCGATGGCGTGGAGCCGGCGCACGAGATGATCCTTGCCGACGCCGGATTCGCCGGTGATCAGGATCGGAATATTGCGCTCCTGCAGCCCCGAGGCTTTGCGCAGAGCGGTCTCCAGCACGCCGTCGCGCCATTCGGCGTCGCAGGCGCGCAGCTCCGCCAGCTCGGCGCCGCAGCCCGCGCTGCTCGCCGCCGCGGATGAGGCGTCGCGGCGCGGCGCGCGATGAACGTCGGCGATGAGGAGACGCGCGCCGCGGCCCTTCACCGGAACCGCGCGCGCATCGTCGCTCGCGGCCTTCAGAGCCGAGAGCTCGACGCCGATCGCGGCGCCGACGTCCTCTCCGATCAGCGCGCCGGCGGCGGCGGCTTCGAGCAGCTCGCGGCCGATGCGGTCGACGCCCTGAATGCGACCATCGGCGGCGACGAACACACGGCCGCCGGCGGCGTAGCGTCCGCCGGGATCGCCGAAGGCGCTCGCGCGCAGGCGCAGCAGATAGCCGTCCGAGACGAGATGCTCGAACAGGCTCGCCTCCATCACGCGCCGGGCGATCTTGAGACAGCCGAGCATCAGCCTTGCGCTGTCGCGGCGCGCCGAGATGAGGCCGATGATCGCGCAGATGCGTCCGTCGGGCCCGAGGATCGGACAGCCCGCGGTGGCGAAGCGATGCAGCGCGCGGTTGAAATGCTCCTTGCCGTCGAAAGCGGCCGGCTCGCGCAGGAGACAGGCGGCGCCGACGCCGGTGTTGCCGATCGCCGCCTCGCTCCAATCGGCGCCGACGCGCGTCATCGGCCAACCGGCCGACATCTCGAGGCCGTGGTCGAAGAATTGAATCAGCGTCGCATCGGGATCGGTGAGCAGCAGCGCGACCTCGGCGTCGCCGAGCAGCGCGCGCAGGTCATAGGCCGCCTCCGCGAGATGAGCGGCGGCCGGAGAGATCGTCGCCTCCATCGCCGGCGCATCGGCCTCACGGAGCCGCGGCGCGAGCTCCACGCCCGGCGTCAGCGCGTGCTCGTCGATGCAGCGGGCCCATGCCTCCGCCACTTGCGGACGCACCCAATCGGCGCCGCTCGGCGCCTGGCCGGTCTGGCGCATCCAATCCCAGGCGACGCCGGGACGGTCCACGCCATGGAGGCCGGCGTCCTCGCCGCAGGGCCGCGGCCCCGACGATTGCGGGCGCTCGAGGACGGGCTTTCTCACTGCGATCTCGCTCAAAGGCGATCCTCCCGAATCCTAACGTCGTCGCGCCGCGGCGGCGCGGGCGCGCTCGTGCTCGCCGCTCGTCGCGAAGAGCGGCGAGGCGTGGCAGGCTTTCGTGCGAGAAGCTTCGCCTCAGGCGCTCGTCGCCGATCGGGTCGGCGAACGGCGCAGCGGCAGATATTTTTGCGCGGTCTCGGCGAGCGCGTCGGCGAAGCAGCCCGAGAGCGCGCCGGCGACGAGCGACAGAACTCCGATCAGCGCCGCATTATCCGGCGCGAGCGCGACGATCTTGTCAGCGCCGCCGATCGCCGCAGCGGCGAGCAGCGCGACATAGCCGAGCAGAGCCGCCGCGAAAGCGCCGAGGCCCGGAAGGCTCGCCGCATAAGCGAGCGCGCCGAGCGTGAGCGCCGCGACGATCGCCGTCCACGCCGCCGCGCCGAGCGTCTCGCCATAGGGCAGCTGCGTGACGAGAACGAGGGCGAGAGCGGCGAATGCGGCGCCGAGCAGCAAATGAGCGAGCGCCGGCTTCAATCCGGCGAGCTTGTCGCCGAAGCGGGAATAGCCGGCCCAGCCGATCAGCAGGATGAAGAGCTGCGCCCCATGAGGCGCCGCGGGACCCGAGGAGAGAAAAGCGGCGAGGCCGCCGACAGCGCCGATGCTCACGGCGCGCGTGATCGAAAGTCGCATGGAATAAATCTCCGCCTTTGCGCGCGATCGAAGATCGCCGCATGTCGTATGAAGCCCGATCGGAGTCCGTCTCGGTCGAGCGGATCTGCCGATAGTCGAAGTGGTCGGGGATCAGACGAGACGCGCGGGCGGCGCGCGTGGAGACAAGGGCCGCAGCTCGGGCGCGGCGACAACGGCGTCGATGCGATATTCGAGCGCCATAGGCGCGCTGAACATTTCGACCGACAGAACGACGACGACCGCGCGCTCGACCGCGGATTCTATGAGCGAGCTGCAATGAAGCAGGCAGCAGGGGCCGACATGCTGCGCCTTGCTCGGCGCGTCGCCGTTCTGGGGCGTCGAAGCGCGAGCCTGCTCGCAGAGACCGGCGGCCACAGTCGAGGCGTCATTCGCCGTCGCGCCGGTGGCGACGCCGATCGAGAACATCTGCAGCAGAAAGAAGAGCGCCACGGTCGCACTGACGACCGCTCGTTCGACGCTAGTCATGTTGCGGCTGGATGGTCTCAAGGTCGCATACTCTGCGCTTTCGCCAGCCATAACGCTAGGAGCGGCGTCGAGGAGGGTCAAGCAAAGCCGGACGCGGCGTCATGCGGCATGTTGTCGCGCGTTGAATTTACTTGGGAATCCTGTGGCTCCGCGCAGCGCCGTCGCCGTGGTTTCGCCGCGCATTGGTCATGTCGCATCCGCGCACTCTTCGCGCACGAAGGCCTCCAGCTTTCGCTTGGCGATGTCGCGATGATCGGTGAAAGAGAGCGCGTCTCGCGCACGGCCGTGGCGGTCGACGAGATAGACGAGAGCGGTGTGATCGATCGTATAGCCGCCGCCGTCGAGCGCGGATTTTCGGTGATAGACGCGAAAGGCGCGCGCCGCGCGAGCGATCTCCGTCTCCGTTCCGGTGAGCGCCGTCACACGTCCGCCGAAGGAGGCGATGAAATCGGACAGCGTCTCCGGCGTATCGCGCTCGGGATCGAGGCTGACGAATAGAATGGCGAGATTCGACGCGCTCGCGCCGAGCGATTCCACGGCGCGCGTCAGCTCGACGAGAGTCGTCGGGCAGACCTGCGGACATTGCGTGAAGCCGAAGAAGGCCGCATAGGGCCGCCCGCGCAATGTCGTCTCGTCGACCGCGGCGCCGCTCGAGGAGGTCAAATGAAACGAAGGCTCTCGCAGAGGCGCGGGGCTCGCGTCGCTCGATTGCTGCGACCAGCGCCACATCACGCTCGCCTGCAGCCCCGCCGCAGCGAGCGCGACGATCGAGAAGCGCCGCAAGGCGGCGCTGCGACGACGGCGCGCCACATCATCGGTCTCGCCGCGTCCTCGCTCGGCGATGGTGCGCACCTCGACTGTCGAGCCGTCGGCGCGCAGCGCGGCGATCAGAGTCTCGATGAGCTTGTCGCGCTCGCTCGGACTGGCGTGACCGGCGATCTGCACGACGCGGTCGGCGCCGACGAGCTCGACGCGCGCGCATTGTCCCGCCCTGTCGACATGCCTGTCGATGCCGAGGCCGCCGGCCTTGAGCCTGCGCCGGTCCACCAATCTCTCCGCGACATAACGCGAGACGCAGACGATACCATCCTCGATCTTCACACTCTCGACGACGGGCGGCCGCACGAACAGCGCGACGAGCCGCTCCAATGCGCTGGCGAGCGGCCGCAGCAATGCGGCGACGCCGCGACGCGCGCGCGAGCCTCTCGCTTCGCTCGATATGGGCGCGCAATGATCCGCGGCGCGGGCGTCGGTTCCGGTCGAATGAGAGGAGCGGGAAACGGCCACGTGCTATCCTTGAACATGTGTCGAGCCGAACATGTCGAGCTGCTGCGTCGGTCGCAGGAAGACGGTCGCAGGAACATGCGCGCCACATCTGCACATAGGATAGGAACGTGAGTGAGACGTCGTCAATCGAACCATTGCACTTTCACATGCGACTGGTCGTCGCGTCCAATAATCGAACGTAGCGGCAGCGCATCGATCTCGTCACACGTATGATAACGAGCCGCAGCGACAATTGGACGCAAGATGGCGAGCGCCTGCGCATAGGGCGATTTCATTGCGTGCAACGCATTTTTCTCGCGTGGCGCCGAAGTTGCCGTGGCTGCATGGTCTCGTCTTCGCTGCGGCTCGAACAACATGCATCGCTCGCTTTCGCTTTTGCCCGCGCTCCGTCTGTCGCGACGCGATCGGCTTCTCCTGCTTCTCCTCGCTTGCATGATCTGTATCGCCGCGGCGGCGCTCACGCGCGGCGAAGCGTCTTCGCCGATCGTCGTCGCAGCGGCCCGATGCGCTCCGACCTTCGCGGGAGCCAAGGTCGGGTCCTGCACGCTCGTCCTGCGCAATCCGGGCCGCAGCGCGGATCGGCTCGTCGCCATTGCGACCGACGCGGCCGATCGCGTCGAGATTCACTCGATGAGCGTCGCGGATGGCGTCATGCAGATGCGTCGCCTCCCGCAGGGCGTCGAGATCGCGGCCGGAGCGACGGTCGATTTCCACGATCGCGGCTATCATTTGATGCTGCTCGATCTGAAAGAGCCGCTCACGGCGGGAGGGAGCATCGACGCCGATCTGTTCTTCGAGCGCGCCGGGGCGCTGCCTGTCGCCTTCCGCGTCGAAGACATGGAGCGCTGAGGTCAGGCGGCGCGACGCGCCCGCATCGCCGCCAGCGCCGGCTCGAAGAGATGCGCGGCGAGATGGCGCACGACGCCGACGACGACGCCGTCGCCGGTGAGATGATAGGCGTCGGCGTAGCGGGGCGGCAGCGCATAATCCTCCGGCAACCCCATCAGCCGCGCCGTCTCGCGCGCGGAGATCAGCCGCGAGCGTAGCCGCCCCTGCTCGATGAGGAGCACGATCTGGCGGCTCGAGCCGCCGGCCGGCGTGCGCAGACAGCCGGCGATGTCGTCGAAGCGCGCCTCGGCGCGCTGGAGCTTCTCGCCGCCGGCTCCATAACGCGTGCGCCGGTAGAGCGCGCCCACCATCCGGCGGCCGGTCGCCATCGCCGCCTCGACCTTGGCGCGATTGACGGGGCTCATCATCTCGAGCAGCGCGCGCGTCTTGGCCGGCTCGTGCCAATCGACGCCGGTCGGCGCCTCCTCGATGAGATCGGCGAGCGTCGCATTGCGCGCCGGCGGCGCCGGCAGCTTCCACCACAGCCATTGCGACCGCAGGCTCTCCGGCAGAGCGGCGAAGGCGGCGTCCAGCGCCGGCGTGCCAAACAGCGGCGCCGGCGCATCGCCGAGCAGGGCGGGCGCGAGCGGCAGATCGGCGCGCGCCGCGACGATGAACAGCCGCGGCCGCGATTGCGGCGCGAACAGCGCCGCATCGACGACGAGCGCGCCGAAGCGATAGCCTTGCTCGGCGAGCGCGGCGCAAATGGCCGCGAAGTCGCGTCCGCCATGCGAGGTCAACGCGCCGCAGACATTTTCCAGCGCGAGCAGCGGCGGATGCCGCCCTTCCATGCGCAGTGACGCAATCAGGCCGCAGAACGGCCAGAAGGCCCCGGAGCGCGCCCCCGCGAGGCCGGCGCCGACGCCGGCGAGCGAGAGATCCTGGCAAGGAAAGGAGGCCCAGACGAGATCGGCGAGTCCGGGGAGCTGCGACGCCTGCAAATCGCGCACGTCGCGCTCGACGAGCGTCTCCCCGCCCCAATTGGCGCGATAGCTCGCGCATTTGCGCGCGTCGAAATCATTGGCGAGGAGGCAACGCCAACCGGCGCCCAGGCCGGCGCGGACCATGCCGCCGCCAGCGAAGAATTCATAATAGGTCGGCGTCATTTCCGCTCCAGCCGTGCCACTATCGTCGATTCGGCGGCGGATGGCCATGTCGAAGCGGGCGGGACATCGGGGGTCGGGAGAAGGATAAGATCGGGACGAGGGCCGCGCGGGACGCGGGACCGCAGGGCGGCTCCGCTTGCCCGGCGCTCGGCCGCGCCTATACTGAGCCGCGCCCCTCGTCATTGCCGAGCGCGGCGAATTTCAACGGCGCTGTTGCGTTTTTTCATCCGGGAATTGAATTCATGACTCTGATCGATCGATTGAAACATGTGAAGCGTCGGCTGCTCGGCGGCGTCGGCCGCGCCAGCAATCGCAAGCTGTTTTTATTCCAGACGCCTCGCCATGGCGTCGATGACCTCGCCGATATCGCGAGCTTCGGCGACGAGCCGGGGACGATCCTCGATGTCGGCGCCAATATCGGCCAGTCGGCGTTGCGCTTTCGCCTCGCTTTCCCGAAGGCGCGCATCATCAGCCTCGAGCCGGTCTCAGGGACTTTCTCCGAGCTGCAACGGCGCACCGCCGATCTCGACGTGGATTGCCGGCGCCTGGCGCTCGGCCCGGAGGCGGGCCGCGCCACCATCTATCTTACCGAGCTGTCGGTCACCAATTCGCTGAAGCGCCCTGCGGCGGAGGAACTGCGCGGCGCCGAGGAGATCGAGGTGGAGACGCTCGACGGCTTCGTCGTCCGCAATGGCCTCGAAGCGATCGATCTGCTGAAGATCGACGCCGAGGGCTTCGATCTCGATGTCATTCGCAGCGGCGCGCGCACGCTCGCGGCCGGGCGCGTTCGCTTCATTCTGGTCGAGGTCGGGTTCAACCCCGGCGACCCGCGCCATCCTCTGTTCGACGATATGCGCGCCGAGCTGACGCCGCATGGTTTCCGCCTGCTCGGCTTTTACGAGCAGAATCTCGAATGGAGCGGAGAGCCGCGGCTACGCTACGCCAATGCGCTGTTCTGCCGCGACGCTGCGGTTCTCGCGGCGGAGCGCGACCGGCAGGCGCGGCTCTGCGCGTGAGGGCAACAAAAGGGCGGCCGCCCGAAAGGCGCCGCCCTCGCATTCTCCCGGACGAAGCGGCCTCAGGCGGCCTCTTCCTTCGTCTGCACGGGGCCTGAATCCTTGCCCTTGGCGTCGACGTCGCGATCGACGAATTCGATGACGGCGAGCGCGGCGTTGTCGCCATAGCGGAAGCCCGCCTTGAGCACGCGCGTATAGCCGCCGTTGCGCTCCTTGTAGCGCGGGCCGAGCACGTCGAAGAGCTTCTTGACGAGGTCGACGTCACGCAGCTGCGCGATCGCCTGACGGCGGGCGTGCAGGTCGCCGCGCTTGCCGAGCGTCACCAGCTTCTCGACCACAGGACGCAGATCCTTGGCCTTCGGCAGGGTGGTGACGATCTGCTCATGCTTGATGAGCGCCTGAGAAAGATTCATGAACATCGCCTTGCGGTGCTCATGCGTGCGGTTGAACCTGCGCTTCGCGCGACCATGATACATTTGGCGGTCTCCGTTTTATGCGGCCGCCGTGCCAAGGAACGGCCGTCCAGAGCGAATAGGGCATAGCGAATAGCGAGTAGAGATTTTCTATTCGCTACTCGCTATTTCGCTATTCGCTCAATAATGCTCTTCGAATCTCTTGGCGAGATCGTCGATATTCTCCGGCGGCCAGCCGGGGACTTCCATGCCGAGATGCAGGCCCATCTGAGCGAGCACCTCTTTGATCTCGTTCAGCGACTTGCGGCCGAAGTTCGGGGTGCGCAGCATCTCCGCCTCCGACTTCTGGATGAGGTCGCCGATATAGACGATATTGTCGTTCTTCAGGCAGTTGGCCGAGCGCACCGAGAGCTCGAGCTCGTCGACCTTCTTGAGCAGCGCCGGATTGAAGGCGAGCTGCGGGATCGACGGCGCGGTCTCCTCGCGGCGCAGCTCCTCGAAGTTCACGAAGACGCTGAGCTGATCCTGCAGGATGCGCGCCGCATAGGCGAGCGAGTCCTCGGGCGAGATCGCGCCATTGGTCTCGATGGTCAGCGTCAGCTTGTCATAGTCGAGCACCTGGCCGGCGCGCGTGTTCTCGACGCGGTAGCTGACCTTCTTGACCGGCGAATAGAGGCTGTCGATCGGGATGAGGCCGATCGGCGCATCCTCGGCGCGGTTGCGGTCGGCCGGCACATAGCCCTTGCCGGTCGCCACCGTGAACTCGACACGGATCTCCGCGCCCTCGTCGAGCGTGCAGATGACGAGGTCGGGGTTCAGGATCTGCACGTCGCCGGGCGTCTGGATGTCGCCGGCGGTGACCGGGCCGGGGCCGGTCTTCTTCAGCGTCATGCGCTTGACGCCCTCGGCGTGGTTCTTGATCGCGATGTCCTTGATGTTGAGGACGATGTCGGTCACGTCCTCACGCACGCCGGGGATCGAGGAGAACTCGTGCAGCACGCCGTCGATATGGATCGAGGTGATGGCCGAGCCCTGCAGCGAGGAGAGCAGAATGCGGCGCAGCGCATTGCCGAGCGTCACGCCGAAGCCGCGCTCGAGCGGCTCGGCGACCGCGACGGCGACGCGGCGCGGATCGTCGCCGGCCGTCACCTCGAGCTTGCTGGGCTTGATGAGTTCCTGCCAGTTCTTCTGGATGCTCACTGTGGCGCCTTTCCTTCAGCTCGGCCGGGCTCCGCACGCATCGCGCGACGCCCCTTAGCAATTCGTCCCGATAAAACTCTCGGGCGACAAGTCGCCTCGAGACGCGTCAGACGCGGCGACGCTTGCGCGGACGGCAGCCATTGTGCGGAATGGGCGTCACATCGCGGATCGAGGTGACGGTGAAGCCCGCCGCCTGCAGCGCGCGCAGCGCCGACTCACGACCTGAGCCCGGGCCGGAGACCTCGACCTCGAGCGTGCGCACGCCATGCTCGCCGGCCTTGCGCGCCGCGTCCTCGGCGGCCATCTGCGCGGCGTAGGGCGTCGATTTGCGCGACCCCTTGAAGCCCATCGAGCCGGCGGACGACCAGGACACAGTGTTGCCCTGCGCGTCGGTGATGGTGATCATCGTGTTGTTGAACGTCGAATTCACATGCGCGACGCCGGAAACGATGTTCTTGCGCTCCCTGCGGCGAACGCGCGTGGTCTCTTTTGCCATTGGTCTCTCGTCCTTCGAACGCGCCCGTAATGCCGGGCGCTAGGGCTCGATGTGGGCGGGAGCGCGGCTCGCTCCTCGCCCAGGTGATCGTCGCGGGCCGAGGCCCGCGACACGGAAAAGGCGTTACTTCTTCTTGCCGGCGATCGGCTTCGCCTTGCCCTTGCGGGTGCGGGCGTTGGTGTGGGTGCGCTGGCCGCGCACCGGCAGCTGGCGGCGATGGCGCAGGCCGCGATAGCAGCCGAGATCCATCAGGCGCTTGATGTTGATCGCCACCTCGCGGCGCAGATCGCCTTCGACGAGATAGTCGCGGTCGATCGTCTCGCGGATCTGCAGGACTTCGGCGTCGGTCAGCTGGGCGACGCGGCGCTCCGGCGGGATGTTCACCTTCTCGATGATCTCCTGCGCCTTTTTGGCCCCGATCCCGTGAATATATTGAAGCGCGATGACGACGCGCTTGTTGGTCGGTATGTTGACGCCGGCAATACGGGCCATGGTTCTCGTCTCTCCATGTCGAGGGCGAGCGGGGAGCTCGCCCGGTTGATGCGCCCGCGTCCGGTGGAGGCCGGCCCTTGCGGGTCGTGATACGACAACGGCTCCGTTCCCGCTGGCGCGAAACGGAGCCCACTGCCGTGATCGTGAAGTCGCGCTTCCTAGGCGAAAGAAAGCGCCGCGTCAAGTCACAAACGTCGCGAATTTCGATCGTGAGCGCTCCCCTGCGCAGCCCTCACGCTTTCGCGCGCTCCCGCTGCGCATAACCGAGCCGCACATTGAGCTCGTCCAGCACCTGCGCCGCCGCCTCGGGAATATTGGTGCCGGGCGGGAAGATCGCCGCCGCGCCGGCGTCGTAGAGCGCCTGGAAATCCTGCTCGGGGATGACGCCGCCGACCACCATCATGATGTCCTCGCGCCCTTCCGCCTTCAGCGCGTCGCGCAGCTCGGGCGTCAGCGCCAGATGGCCCGCGGTCATGGTGTTGACGCCGACGATATGCACCTTCTCCTCGGCGGCGCGCTTGGCCACCTCCTCCGGCGTCGCGAAAAGATCGCCGATGACGACCTCGAAGCCGAGATCGGCGAAGGCCGAGGCGATCACCTTCTGGCCGCGGTCATGACCGTCCTGGCCGAGCTTGGCGACGAGGATCTTCGGCCGGCGCCCCTCATTCTCGGCGAAGGCCGCGGTCATGCCGCGCGCTCGCGCCACCTTGTCGAAATTCTCGCCCGCTTCCCGCGCATAGACGCCGGAGATCACATTGGCCTTGGGCTTATGGCGGTCGAACACTTTTTCGAGCGCGAAGGAGATTTCGCCGACGCTCGCCTTGGCCCGCGCCGCCTTCACGGCGAGGTCGAGCAGATTGGCGCCGCTGGTCGCGCCTTCGGTCAGCGCGTCGAGCGCCGCTTGCGTCGCCGCCTCGTCGCGCTCGGCGCGCAGACGCTTCAGCTTCTCGATCTGCGCGGCGCGCACGGCGGAATTGTCGACCTTGAGAACATCCGGCGCGACGTCATTGGCCGGCCGATATTTGTTGACGCCGACCACCACCTGCTGGCCGGTGTCGATGCGCGCCTGCGTCTTGGCGGCGACCTCCTCGATGCGCTGCTTGGGCAGGCCCTTCGCGATCGCCGCGGCCATGCCGCCCATGCTCTCGATCTCCTGAATATGCGCCCAGGCCGCTTCCGCGAGCTCGGCGGTCAGCTTCTCGACATAATAGGAGCCGCCCCAGGGATCGATGATGCGCGTCGTGCCGCTCTCCTGCTGCAAGACAATTTGCGTATTACGGGCGATGCGGGCGGAGAAGTCGGTCGGCAGCGCCAGCGCCTCGTCGAGCGCATTGGTGTGCAGCGATTGCGTATGGCCCTGCGTCGCCGCCATCGCCTCGATGCTGGTGCGGATCGAATTCACATAGACGTCCTGCGCGGTGAGCGACCAGCCGGAGGTCTGGCAATGGGTGCGCAAAGTCAGGCTCTTCTCGGATTTGGCGCCGAGATCCTTCATCAAGCGCGCCCACAACAGGCGCGCGGCGCGGAGCTTGGCCACCTCCATGAAGAAATTCATGCCGATGGCGAAGAAGAAGGAGAGGCGCGGCGCGAAAGCGTCGATATCGAGGCCCGCGGCGACGCCGGCGCGCACATATTCGACGCCATCGGCGAGCGTGTAGCCCAATTCGAGATCGGCCGAGGCGCCCGCCTCCTGCATGTGATAGCCGGAGATCGAGATCGAGTTGAACTTCGGCATATGCTTGCTGGTATAGGCGAAAATATCCGAGACGATGCGCATCGAGGGCAGCGGCGGATAGATATAGGTGTTGCGCACCATGAATTCTTTGAGGATGTCGTTCTGGATCGTGCCCGTCAGCTTCTCGGGCGGACAGCCCTGCTCCTCGCCGGCGACGATGAAGAGCGCCAGCACCGGCAGCACGGCGCCGTTCATCGTCATGGAGACGCTCATCTGCTCGAGCGGAATGCCGTCGAACAAAGTGCGCATGTCGTAGATGGAGTCGATGGCGACGCCCGCCATGCCGACATCGCCGGAGACGCGCGGATGATCGCTGTCATAGCCGCGATGGGTGGCGAGATCGAAGGCGACCGAGAGGCCCTTCTGCCCGGCGGCGAGATTGCGGCGATAGAAGGCGTTGCTGTCCTCCGCCGTGGAGAAGCCGGCATATTGGCGGATGGTCCAGGGCTGGGCGACATACATGGTCGGGTACGGCCCGCGCACATAGGGCGCGACGCCGGGGAAGCCGTCGATGAAGGAGAGGCCTTCTATGTCCTGCGGCCCATAGGAATTCTTGACCTCGATCCCTTCCGGCGTCAGCCAGCGGCGGTCGGCCTCGGGGGCGGCGACCGCGGTCGGAGCGAAGGGGATCGACGCGAAATCGGGAATACGGGACATCTGGCGCTCTCTGATGGCTTTCGTCGAGTCATAGCCAAAAGGAGCCGGGGGAGCAAAGGGGGACGCGCCGCCAACTTCGGCGCCGCCCCGGCGAGCCTCCTCGGTCAGTCGTCGCCGAGGCCGAGAATCGAGACCTTGGCCGTCGTGATCTCGGTCGGCCACAGCACCTCGGTGAGGCCGGTGGCGGCGGCGACGCGCTGACCTTTCGAGGTCGAGAAAGTGATGACGCCGCCGCCGACCGCGCCGCCGATCTTCGCGCCCCAGAGCTTTGCGCCCGTGTCCGCGTCCAGCGCGTAGAAATTGCCGCCCATGTCGCCGAAGAAGACGAGGCCGCCCGCCGTCGGCGCCACGCCGCTCTGCACGGGATAATTGGTCCTGGCGCGCCAGCGCCAGCGGCCGCTGTCCGCATCCACCGCCTGGAGCCAGCCCGCCCATTGGAACACCGGATCGGCCCGGCCCCACATGTTGAAGGGATTGATGGAATCCTCCCCGGACCAGGGCGTGAACTTCGCGGCGCCCTCGATCTCCTTCTCGGGCTCGATTCGGACGGTCGTACACCATTGCACCTCGCCGACCATCACCAGATTGTTCTGCGGATCGAAGGCGGGCCCGTTCCATTCGGCGCCGCCGACCGAGCCGGGGCAGAAATGCACGCTCCTGTCCGCCGAGAACGGAACATCGGCGTTCTCGATCTTCGTCATCGGGACTCGATAGAGCCGCTCCTTCGTCTCGAGGTCGAAGCCGTAGAGGTGGCCGTCCTTGGGCGCGACGAGCATCATGCGCCGGCCCGCCGCGGTGGTGACGAGCGCCGGCGCGGCGGAGACGTCCCAATCGTGCCAATCCTTGTCCAGGATTTTGAAATGGGTCCGATAGGCTCCGGTCCTCGCGTCGAGCGCGATCACCGAATTCGAATAGAGATTGTCGCCGCCCCGCAGCATCACGTCGAAATCGGGGGCCGGATTGCCGCCCGGCACATAGAGCAGCCCGGCTTGCGGATCGAGCGTGTAGGACGTCCAGGTCGCGCCGCCCGAGATCGCCGCGTCGGCGGCCATTTTCCAGCTCGATGCGTCGAGCGGCGTCTCGCCCTGCGGTCCGCGGGTCGGATCGCCCTCTTGTCTCGGAACGAGATAAAACTCCCAGACGATCCGGCCGGTGGCGGCGTCGAGCGCATACATGCGGCCCTTCACGCCTTTGAAATCGCCGCCGGCGTTGCCGATGAAAACGAGGCCGTTCCAGGCGATCGGCGCCGCCGGCGCGCTCTCGCTCTTCTTCGGATCGGCGATCGCAGTCTCCCACAGGCGCTCGCCGGTCTTGAAATCATAGGCGAGCACGCGCCCGTCCTGCGTGCCGCGGAACACGCGCCCGTCGAGAAAAGCGACGCCGCGGTTCACGTCCTGCGGCGTGGCCGGCGCATAGCGCTCGTGCTTGCGCCAGTTCTCGCGGCAGGTGAGCGGGTCGACGGAGAAAGTGTCGTATTGGGTGGAAAACAGCAGCGCGCCATCCACCATCAGGAGGCCCGAGTTGAAGCCCGTATATTGCCCCGTGTCATAGGTGCAGAGGACGCGAAGCCGGCCCACATTGGCGCGGTCGATCTCCTTCAGGGAGGAGAAGCGGTCGGAGGTCAGCGTCTTGTTGTAGCTCGGCCACTGGCCGTCGTCCGGCGGCGGCGAGCGAGGCGCGTCTCCCGTGCTCGCGGCGTCGAAGCCCTCGGCGGTCTCGACCGTCAGCTCGCCCTTCGGCGCGTCGAGATAGCGCCAATAATTGATTCCCATGGCCACGATCGGAACGAAAGCGTTCCAATTCACATAAATCGCCCCTGCGACCGCGACCCCGACGACAGCGGCGAGGCCGAGCGCGATCATCGTCGCCTTCCTCATGCGCCCGCTCCTCTCGCCGAGACGACATCGGCTCGCGACCGCGGCACTCCGTCCTTGGTCAAGTCCAGCGTCACCATGCCTCCGGGCGGGTGCGGGCGGCCGAGCCAATCGGGATGGCTCAGCGTCGTCTCCACGTCGCGCCTTCCGTCCTCCCAATGGCGCTCCATCGTATAGCGCGAGAACTCGAAATCCTTCGCCGGCCCTTCGCTCGGCGCGGGGCGGTGGATCAGATGCACGATCGTCGTCGTATATTCGCGGGCGGCCTCGTGCAGAATGCGCCAGTCCGGGTCCTCTCGCAGCTCCTTCGGCGCTTTGGGGCCGAGCCGGGCGATGGCGGCGGAGAGCTCGTGCAATCGGCGCATCAGATCGGTGTTCATGCGCGTGCGCGAGGAATAGCGAATATCCTTCTCGCGGCTGGCGACCTCGAGCATCGTGCGCGGCAGCTCGCCGCGCGCGCTGAAGAGGTCGAGCTGAAACAGCAGCAGGTCCCGCCGCGGCCGCTCATAGTCGAGCACATATTGCAGCGGCGTGTTCGAGACGAGACCGCCGTCCCAATAGCGCTCGCCCGCGATCTCGATCATCGGCAGGCCCGGCGGCAGCGCGCCGCTCGCCATCACATGCTCGGGGCCGATGCGCTCGCGCGCCGTGTCGAAATAATGAAAATTGCCGGTCCGCACATTGACCGAGCCGATGCTGTAGCGGGTCGCGCCGGAGTTGAGGAGGTCGAAATCGACGAGCGACAGCAGCGTCTCGCGCAGGGGCGCCGTGTCATAGACGCTGAGGCTCTCCGGCGCGTGGCGGAAGCCCGGAAGCGGCGGCGGCACGCGCGGCCGAAAAAATCCCGGCGCGCCGCATCCCGCGGTGATCGCCGCGCTGGTCTCGTCGAAGAGCTGGACGAACAGCTCCTCGTCATTGATCGGCGCCGCCGTGATCAGGCTGGAGGCCTCGCGCCAGAACCGGGCCAGCCGCTCCACCCGGCGCTCGGGCGGATTGCCGCAGATGATCGCGCCATTGATCGCGCCGATCGAGATGGCGGCGACCCAGTCGATCGTCTGGCCGGCGGCGTGCAGCGCCTCATAGGCTCCCGCCTGATAGGAGCCCAACGCGCCGCCGCCCTGAAGCACGAGCCCCGAGAGCTCGGCGTCGCTTTCGCTCATATCGCCTCCCGCCACCGACCGGTTCGGTTGGCGAGGTAACTAGGGCGATGGGAACATCGAGGCCAATGAACAGCCCTCGTTCGTCATCGCAGCCGGCTCACGCCGCCTGCAGCACATCCGCCTCCAGCGCCGCCATGTCGATCGCCGGCGCGAGATCACGCTCCAGCGCCGCGGCGGCGTCGCGCGCGTCCTCGCGCAGCGCTTCGGCCTCGAAGCGGCGCAGCAGCGCCAACAGGCGGTCGAGCTCGCCGCCGTTCAGCTGCTCGCAGGCGGTGAGCGCGCGCTGCACCATCAGCAGCGACAGGCGCGCCCCGCCGCCGACGCCGCCGCGATAGCCGAAGGCCTGTTGCGCTTCGAGCGCGGCGCGGAAGGCCGGCAGCAGATTGGCCGGCATCTTGGCGCGCGCATAGAGCGCGGCGAAGCCCGGGCCGCGGAAATCGCGCACCATCCCGGCGACCCGCTGCGCGTCGACGCCCGACAATTCGCCGAGCGCGGCCTCGAGCAGCCCGCAATTTCCCGAGAGCAACGCGCGCAACGCCAGGCTCGGCGTCAGCCGCCCGCGCCGGCGCAGATGCGCGACGAGCGCGCGCACGCCATTGCTCCCGCCCGTCTCATTCGCCTCGGCGACGATGACGACATTGGCTTTCTCGCGCGCCTCGCCGACGACGCGCTCCGCGCGCTCGCGTGACAGCCATTCGCGACCGATGACGAAAGAGGCGAGGCTCGCCGCCGTGGCGTCGACGAGATCGCTGCGCACTGCCGCCGGCAGGAACGGCCGTGACAGCAAAGCCTCGCGCAATTGGGAGTCGTCGCCGAAGCGCTCGATCATGCGGCGCAGCGAGAACACCGGGACCTCGGCGCCCGGATTGACGGCGAGAGCGATCGAGGCCTCGCAGGCGCCGACTTCGGCGAGAGCCGCGGCGAGACCGCTGGGCACATGGGCGCGCAGCGCGATCGACGTCTGCGCAAAGACGTCGCCGATCGCAGCGCAATCGATGAGCTCGCTCTCGGTGAGCAGCGGCGAGCGCGACAGCACCAGCGCGGCGATGTCGGACTGGTCATTGGCGAGCGCCGCCACGATGGCGTGCGGCGCGTCATGAGAATTGGCGAAGACTTCGGCGAGCTTGCGCCGCACCAGCGGCGAGGGATCGTCGAGCAGGGAGGCCAGCGCGGTCTCGGTCTCGCGCCGCGCGGCGACGTCGAGATCGGAATGGAGATAGGCCTTCGCGAGGGCTTCGGCCCCGTCGATACGGCGCGCGGTCGGGGCGGTCTGCGCCCAGTGCAGAAAATCTCTGGCGATCATTTGACTCATCGACGCCCTATGTTCTGGAACGGATCGGCGCTGCCGCGGTGGTAGAATCTCCATTTATGGTAAATTCCCGCTTAAGATCACGGCAGGACGATCGCGCGAAGCATGAACGCCCGACCGCTCGCCCCGAGGAGACCGCGCGCATGCGATCCTTTCTGCTCGTCACCGCCCAGTCCGATGCGCTCGACGCCGCCCTCGAGAGCGAAGCCGACGCCCTCGTCCTCGACCTCGGCGGGCGCGGCGACGCGCGGGCGGCCGCGGCCGCTTTTCTCGCTCGTGCGCGGGGCCGGCCGGGTCCGGCGCTCTTCGTGAAGGTCGCGGCGCTCGGCGGGGCCGAGATCGACGACGATCTCGCGGCGATCGTCGCCGCCGCCGCGCATGGCGTGGCGCTGCCGCGCGCCTGCGGCGGGGCGAGCCTGCAGCATCTCTCCGCCAAGCTCGCCGTCGCCGAAGCCATGGCCGGCCGCGACGACGGGGCGACGCGCATATTGGCGCTCGCCACGCAGACCCCGGCGGCGATCTTCGCGCTCGGCGATTACGCCGGCGCCTCGACGCGGCTCGACGCGCTCGCCTTCGACACCGAGGAGTTGCGCCGCGCGCTCGGCGCCGCGCCCGACGATGCGTCGCTGCGCGAGCCGGGCTCCCCCTTCGCCCATGCGCGCGCCGGCCTGCGGCTGGCGGCGGCGGCCGCGAAAGTGGCGGCGATCGACCGGCCTTTTCCCGCGCAGGGCGATCCGGCAGGCCTCGCCGCCGAATGCCGGGCCGCGCGGCGGGATGGATTTGCCGGCAAGCTGGCCGCAGCTTCCTGGCAAGTTCGGGAGATAAACGCGGCTTTCGACGGGGCGAAGGCCACGGTATAGTCATGGCGCCCAAACGTTCATCATGAGTTCATGAACGCGGTCGCAGCTTGGGCGTCCCATCGGAGCCCCCGGCGGCGAAGGCTCGGGCCATCCGCTCGCGCCGGCCGCCATGCAGCGTTCAAAGAGACAGTCGAGATGACGATCAGCGATTGCCTGTCCGGCGAATCGGCGAGCGCGGACGCGATCGAAGCCGCGACGCGCGCATCGCAGGCGCAGGCGCAGGACTGGACGCGGCGCGAGACGCTCGCGGCGCTTGCGGCGCTCGCCGGCTTCATGGGGCTCGCGGTCCTATGCTGGGCGGCGAGCGGCGCGGTCGTGCCCTGGGACTCGAAGAATCATTTCTATCCGATGTTCCGCTTTCTCGGCCAAGCGCTGCAAAAAGGCGAGCTGCCGCTCTGGAATCCTTATCATTTCGCCGGACATCCGGCGGTCGCCGACCCGCAGTCGCTGATCTTCACCCCGACCTTCTTCATCCTGGCGCTGCTGTTCCCCTCCGCCTCGATGCAGAGCTTCGATCTGTTCGTGTTCCTGCATCTCCTGATGGGCGGCGTCGGCGTGCTGGCGCTGTGCCGGCGCCTCGGCTTCGCCCCGGTCGCGGCGGTGCTCGCGGGCGCGATCTTCATGTTCGGCGGGGTCGCCGCCTCGCGGCTGCAGCATACGGGAATGATTATCTCCTACAGCTTCTTCCCGCTGGCCTGGTGGCTGCTGGAGATCCTGCTGGAGCGTCCACGCCTGCGCAACGGGCTGCTGTTCGGCCTCCTCGCGAGCCTCATGGCGCTCGGGCGCGATCAGGTCGCCTATCTCTTCTGCGTCACTCTGGTCGGCCGCGTGGCGCATGCGGCGCTGGCCTCGCGCCGGCCGCTGGCGTTTCTCTACGAGCGCTGGCCGGCGCTGCTGGCGGCCGGCGGCGCCGGCGGCGCCATTCTGGCGGCGCCCGTGCTGCTCACCCTGCAATTTCTGGCAAGCTCCAACCGGCCGGCCATCGCCTTCGGGGTCGCCGCCGCCGGCTCGCTGGCGCCGGTCAATTTCGCCACCATGCTCGCGCCCGATATTTTCGGCTCGCTGGCCAAGAGCTATTCCTATTGGGGCCCCGGCTATGACACGATGAGCGAGCCGGACTGGACCGACCGCGCCATCGACTATCTCTTCATCGGCACGGCGCCCATGGCGCTCGGGCTCTGGCACGGACTCGCCGGGGGGCGCATCTTCGCGCGCGAGACGCGTTTCGTCCTCTATCTGCTCGCTGGCGCGCTGATCTACACGCTCGGCCGCTGGACGCCTCTGTTCGAGCCGATCTACGACCTCTTCCCCGGCGTCTCGCTCTATCGCCGGCCGGCGGACGCCGCCTTTCTGCTCAACGCCGGCTTCGCGCTCTCGGCCGGCTATCTCTTGCACCGCTATATCGTTCACGGCTCGCCGCGGCCGTTCGAGGCCCTGCCGCGCCCGCTCGCTCATGCGCTGCAGGCCTGCGCCTTCGGCGTCGCGCTGGCGCTGCTGCTCGGCGGCCTCGCCTTCTCGATGGAGACGCGCCACGGACGCGAGGCGCTCGACGCCATCGGCCTCGCGCTCGCCGCCGGCGCCGGCGCCGCGCTCGTCCTCGTCTTCGGTGAAAGGCGGAACCAGCGCGCGCTCGCGGCGGCGCTCATCGTCGCCGCCACTTGCGGCGAGCTGCTGTGGCGCAACGCCGCCGATCCGCTCAACGCCGAGCCGGCGGCGCGCTATTCGATCCTCGGCGAGCCTTCGGCGGCCGAGCGCGCCGGCGTCGCCGCCCTCGGCCGGGAAATTTCCGAACGCGCCGCCAGGGGCGAGCATCCGCGTGTGGAGATATTGGGGCTGGCGGGCGGCTGGCAGAACGCCTCCATGATGCTCGGCCTCGAGGACACGCTCGGCTATAATCCGCTGCGCATCTCCGAATATGAGCGCGCGATCGGCCCCGGCGACAACGCCGTCGATCCCGATCTGCGCCATTATCCGGCGACCTTCCGCGGCTATCGCTGCAAGCTCGCGCGGCTGCTGGGGCTCGATTATCTCGTGCTCGGACGCCCGCTGGCGGCGATGCCGCGGCATATGCCGCGGCCCAGCGCGACGCCGATCTTCGTCTCCGACCGACTTTATATCTATCGGCTCGGCCGGACCGCCGCGCCGCGCGCCTATTTCGCGTCACGGGTGAAGGAGGTCGATTCCGACAACGCCATCGCCGAGGACGAGATCCCCGATTTCGACGGCGCCCAGGAGGCTCTCGTCGATGCGGCCGACCATGCGCATCTCGATGCGGCGCTGACCGCGCCGGGCCCTGCCGCCCGTTCGAAGGTCGCGATCGTCTCCTATGAAGGCGAGCGGATCGCGCTCGACGTCGAGAGCGATCGCGACGGGCTGCTGGTGCTGCACGATCTCTATTATCCCGGCTGGGAGGCGCGGATCGACGGCCGGCCGGCGCCGATCGTCAAGGCCAATATTCTGTTCCGCGGCGTGCCGACGCCGGCGGGGCGACATCGCGTCGAATTCCTATTTCGGCCGTTTTCGCCGACCAATCTGACCTCGGCCGCCGTCGGGCTGGTGGAGCGCGATGCAGATTAGTGGTCTTCCTGGCGCAATTGGATATGACAAAGGACTCGCGATCCAGAAGCCGGGTTTGGGCCGCGAGCCTTCAGGCTCGCTCTGGAAAGGCGCGAAACCCTCCGCGACATGTCACGCGAGCTTTTGCAATCGATGAACAAATCCATTCCCGCTGGTTTCGCTCTGCTCCTCGCCGGCGCCGGCTTAGCGCTCGCCGAGACGCCGCTGCGGACGCCCCGTTCTTCGGCGATTCTGCGCCTCAGCGCCGTTCTCACCCCCGCCGACGCCGCGCCCGTGCGTGGCGGGATCCGTTGGCGGATCTTCGAGGAGACGCCGGGCGACGACGGCGCGCGCCGTCTCGTCGCCGAGACGAAGGATGCGGCGCCGGCGCAGGAGCTGCCCGACGGCGTCTATATCGTCCACGCCGCCTTCGGCCTCGCCGGCGCGACGCGGCGGGTGGTGATCGAGGGCGGCAATGTCAGCGAGCGGCTGGTGCTCAACGCCGGCGGGCTGAAGCTCATCGACATGCTGGGCGACACGCCCATCCCCGCCCAGCGCCTCGCGATCTCGATCTATGTCCCGGAGCGCGGGAACTCCGAGGCGAAGCTGGTGCTGGCCAATGCGCAGGGGGGCGAGATCCTGTGCCTGCCGGAGGGCGCCTATCACATCGTCTCGACGCTGCTCGACACGACGCAGGGCTCGCAGGGCGACAACAACGCCACCAATTCCGTGATCACCGCCGATCTGCGCGTCGCCGCGGGCAAGTTGATCGAGGCGACGCTGCGCCATCGCGCCGCGACCATGACGCTGAAGCTCGTCAATCAGCGAGGCGGCGAGGCGCTCGCCAACACGTCCTTCTCGGTGCTGACCCCGGGCGGCGACGTCATTCGCGAATTGATCGGCGCCTTTCCCTCGCTCGTGCTCGCGGAGGGCGAATATGTCGTCATCGCCCGGCACGACGGAAAGACCTATCAGGAGACGTTTCGCGTGCAGAGCACGCAGGATCGCGAAGTGGAGATTTCAGCGCGTGCGGAAGCGTCGCGCGATCCGTGAGAAATCTCCGCGGGTGTCGCGCGGACGCATGACAGCGCCTCGAGAGACGGCCGGAAAGGAGAGGGTGCGGCTCGAAATCGCAGAATGTGAGCGTTTGCCGCAAAGATCGGCCGCTCTGTGATTTGGCGAAAACCATCGACGCCGGCCGACCAGAGATCGTCACCGGCGTCGAGGCATTGGCGGCACGGCTCCCCTCATGAACACCGAGGAGCCATTCGCGAGAACGAGGTCAGCGGATCGTGAACGGCACGATGACGTCCATCGCGATCATTCCCTGCGTTCTCTTGTTGCCGTTCCAGCCGAAGAACGGCGCGGCGCCGTTCAGCGTCGTGTCCCAACGAACTTCGGGGCGGAAGATGATGCCGTTGATAAAGGGCATCTTCGGGAACTCCGGGGCGATGGTCGCGCCGAGGGTCAGAGCGAGATAGCTCGTGCCTTGGCCGGCCGGCTGCGCGATCGACTGGTTCGGATAGCCGTGAGCAACGTTCACCGTGTCGAAATAGCCAGGATAGCCGACCACGAAGAAGTTCTTGTTGTCGCGGAAATATTCGAGGCGGCCATTGATCTTGATCGCGTCATTGACCTTGTAGGACACATTCTGCGAAACGCCATAGGCGTCCGCGCCCTGGGGCCGGGAAACGCCCGCGGCGTTGGTGACCGGGTTCCAGCCGTCCTCTCGCATATAGGAGATGTCGGTCACGAACATGAGGTTTTCAGTGGGCTTCCACGTCGTCGTGAGATTATTGTAGTAGCGCCACGTGTTATTCGGATTGCAGGCGCATTGCGCCGGAATCCCTCCGACCGTGCCCCAAGGCCAGCCGACGTAATTCGGGTCGAGCTGCCGGGGATTCTCGGGACCGGAGTGGGAGAAGCCCAAAATGGTCAGCTCGCCATCGAGCAGATTCAACCCGAAGCCGCCGTAGGCGGAAGCCGAATTATTGTTGTCGCCCGCCCAGCCGAGGCTCGTGTTCAAGCCGCTGGTGACGCCGGCGTAGATGTCGAGCCACTCGGTCGCGTGAGTAACGGTCATCACGCCGGTGTGTTTGAAGGGTCCGAAGTTGAAGTTGTATGAGTGGGTGTAGAACAGATTATCCTTGGCCGGGATCACCTCGAAGCCGTTATAGGTGACGAACTGGCCGAATTTCACGTCCACGCCGCCTTCCGTGAGGATCGGCAGATGAACGAGGCCGTGCGCCTCGAGGATCGTGAATTGCGTGCGGTCGTGCATCAGATAGTCGAACTGGCCGAGATAGTGGCTATATCTCGCGTCTTCGCCGACAAAGGTCTGGAATTTGAAGCCGTAATCGATGCCCGTGGCTTTCGGGTCGAGAGGCCGCTGAACCGTGAACAATGCCTGGTTGAAGATCGGCGTGTTGGCGCGGTCGGTGAACAGATGGCCCCAGTTGAGCCCGTTGTAGGGCGACGCCGGAGTCACCACGATGCCGCCGTCGAGAAATCCATCGATCGTCAGCGTGTCGAACCAATCCGGCGGCGGGGCGGCGGGCGCGGCCTTCATCGATGCGACGTCGGCCGCGTATGCAACATTGGCGAGCAGGGCGGCGGCCGCCACTCCCGTCAAAAGTGTCAACTTCATGTTTCGGCTCCCGAAGTGGAATCATTCTTCACAGGAATTGTGTCAGACGCCAGCGGAGCAGTTCAAGCCGAACAGAGGAGCAAATGCCTATCGAGTATGCAAAGCGGGGCTCCGAATGTGTTTTCTTCCAAACAGTGGCTAAAATGTCACATTCTTGGCGGCTTCCGGACAATCTCGACAGGAGAGCGGGCGCAGAAACGCGACAATTGTCGGACAGCTCTCGAGGAGTCGCCCGGGCGGCCACATGCAATCAATCGGTTGTCGGCGGCGCCCGCCGACAATGAGCTCGCGGGGCCGCCCTACTCGAAGCGGCCCGAAGCATGTCCGAGCATGGTGTACACCTTGCCCGCATCGGAGATCAGATAGCCGCGCGTCAGCGCGCCGTCGCGATCGTTGCGGCCCGTCTCCATCAGCAGCCGTTCGAACTCCTGAATGTAATGGTCGACGGTCGCGCGGAATTCCGCGTCGACGCGGCAGCGCCGGCGGATCTCCTCGAAGGTCTGCTGCCCTTGCTGCGTGTAGAGCCGGCGGCCGAACGGCGCCTTCTCGCCGCGTTGGAACCGCTCCCACAGATCCGTCACCGCCGCCTGATCGACCATGCGGGCGATGTCGAGCGTCAGGCTGTCCAGCGCGCCGCTCGGCTTGTTGCGGCCGGGGACATTGTTGGCGCGCGGCGCCGGCGGCTCGTCGCGCGAGGCGCGCGCCAGGAGATCGGAGAGCCAGCCGCTCTCGCCGGGATCGCGGGCGGAGGGCGCCGGCTGCGGTGGCATGGCCGGGGGCTGCTGCGGCGCCCGCGCGCGCGGCTCCTCGCGCGGGCGCTGCGGAGCCGACCAGGACGGCTCGAGCGAACGCGCCGGCGTGGGCGCGGGCGCCGGCTCGAATGTCCGGCGGGGCGGCGCGGGCGGAGGCGGCGCGGCGACGGCGGCCGGCTCGGCGATGTCATAGACGCGGCCCGAGCGCGCGACGATGTCGGTCAGCTCGTTCAGCGCCTTCACCTGCTCGCCGATGACCCGCCGCAGCGCGGCGGCCTGCTCGGCGGTCTCGCGCGGCAGCTCCTGAGCGCCGCGGCGCACCTCGACGCGCGTCGCCTCCAGCTCGCGCTGGATCTCGAGCGACATGCCGCGCATCTCGGCGGCGGCGGCGTTGAACTTCTCGGTCGCCTCGCCGAAGATCCGGTCGAGATCGCCGCTGGCCTGATCGCAGGCGGCGCGCAGCGCCGCCGAGGTCTGCTCGCTTTCGCGCAGCGCGGCGCCGCGAACGGCGGCGAAGCGCTCGTCCACGAGATCGGCGGTGTCCCGCGTCGATTCGGCGAGCAGTCCGCCGACGGCGCGCGCCCGCTCCTCGACGCGGCGGAAGCTGTCCTCGACCAGACCCGAGAAGGCCGCGACCGCGCCCTCGAAATCCTTGCGCTTGCCCTCGACGAGGCCGACGAGGCCCTCGAGCGAGCGCCGACGCGCATCCAGCGCGGAATCGAGCTGCTCCTGAGTTTCGGCGAGCCGGTCGACGCTCTGCGTCAGCGTCTGCCGATGGCTCTCCATCGCCCCGACGATCTCCTGCGCCTCGCCGATGGTTCCGTCCGACAATTTGCCGAGCTCGGCGATCTGCGACGACACGTCGGAAATCGCGCCCTGGAACTCGTGCAGCCGGCCGGTGAGCTGCGTTTCGAGCCCCTCGAGATTGGCGCCCGCATGCTCGATGATGGTCTGCAGCGAGGCGTTGGTCGCGCCGAGCCGATCGAGCACGTCGGGCAGCTCCTTGCGCAGCTTCTCATTGACCGAGAGCAGCGCGCGCACCGATCCCTCCGACCCCGACTCCAGCGCGGTCTTCAGCTCCTGCGCCGATTCTGCAATGGAGGCGGCGATCTCGGCGCGCTTCTCGCCGAGGTGCTGGACGATGGAGGAGCCGCGGCTCTCGATCGTCTTGGCGACGAGCTCGCCGACATCGGCGAGCTCGCGCGTCACCTCGCCGCCGCGCTCGCCGAGCGTCGTCCCGATTTGCGTCAGCCGCTCGTCGAGCGTCGCGCTGATCTCGTCGACGCGCTTCGTCAGCGCCTCGCCGAGATCGCCGGTGCGCGCATGCAGAGTGGCGTCGAGCTCGCGTTTGGCGGAAGAGAGCGTGGCGTTGATCTCGGAGATGCGCGCGCCGATCGTCTCGACGACGAGGCGCGAGCGCTCGCCGATCTCGTTCGAGACGGCGTCGAGACGGCCGACCACATTGTTCTCGAACACGCCGATGCGATTGTCGAGCGTGCCGGCGATTTCTTCCGCCCGCCCGCCGAGCGTGGCGTTGATCTCCTCGGCCTTGGTCGACAGCGTCTCGGAGAGCTGGCTCGAACGCTCGAGCAGCACAGCGTCGATCTCCTTCACCTTCTCGTCGAGCGAGCGGATGACCTCGCGGCCGCCGTCGCCCATCGAGCGCGCGACCTCGACGGCATGGCGCGAGAGCGTTTCCTGGAAGCTCTGGCTGGCCGAGCCGAGCCCGGCGTCGATGCGCTCCACCAGCCCGTCCATGCGGTCGACCGCCTCGCGCGTGCGCTCGTTCGACACCGCTTCGAAGGTCTCGATCTTGGACGCCATGGCGCCGGCGATCTCCTCGGCGCGCGCGCCGAGGAGATCGACGAGCGCAGCGCCGTCCTTCGACACGGATTTATCGATGGCGACGAGCTGCCGCTTGACATGGTCCGTGAGGGTCTTCGACTGTTCGGCGAGACGCCCTGCGACCGCATCGGCCTGCTCGGCGATGCGCCCGACCAGCTCGCCGCCGCCTTCGCCGAGCGCCCGCTCCACTGTTGCGAACCGCTGCTCCACCTCTTCGGAGAGGCGCTGCGACTGCTCGCCGAGCCGTCCGGCGAGCGTCTCGGACTGTTCGGCGAGACGCGCGACCAGCTCGCCGCCGCCCTCGCCCACCGCCCGCTCCACGGCGCCGAGCTGTCGCTCGATATCCTCGGAGAGGCGCTGCGACTGCTCGCCGAGCCGCGCCGCCAGCGCCTCCGACTGCTCGGCGAGACGCGCCACCAGCGCGCCGCCGCCCTCGCCGATCGTCCGATCCGCCGTGGCGAGCTGCCGCTCCACTTCTTCCGAGAGCCGCTGCGCCTGCTCGCCGAGGCGCGCCGCCAGCGCCTCCGACTGTTCGGCGAGGCGCGCGACCAGCTCGCCGCCGCCCTCGCCGATCGTCCGATCCGCCGTGGCGAGCTGCCGCTCCATTTCTTCCGAGAGCCGCTGCGCCTGTTCCACGAGGCGCGCCGCCAGCGTCTCCGATTGCTCGGCGAGACGCGCCACCAGCGCGCCGCCGCCTTCGACGATCATCCGATCCACCTCGGAGAGCTGCCGCTCAATATCTTCCGAAAGCCGCTGCGCCTGCTCGACGAGCCGCGCGCCGAGCGCTTCCGAGCGCTCGTCGAGACGGCTCACCAGCGCGCCGCCGCCTTCGACGATGGTGCGATCCACCGCGATGAGCTTGTTGCCGAGCTGCTCGGTGAGCCGCTGCGACTCCGCGCCGATGCGGGCGGCGATCTGCTCGCCCTCCTGCTGCAGGGCCGTCTCGAACGCCGCGATCTGATCGGAGACGCCGCGCGCGATCTGATCGCCGCCGGCGGCCAGCGCCGCGGCGACCTCCCCGCCATGCCCGATCACCGTGCTCTCGAAAGCGGCGATGCGCTCGGCGAGCGCCTCCTCGATCCGTTCGCCCTGCGTCGAGATGGCCAGCACCGCCTCGCCGGCCGTGAGGGCGAACCGCTCCTGCAGAGCAGAGGACTGCTCGGCGAGCGCATCCGCCACATCGGCGACGCCCTGGCCGAGGCCGGCGCGCAGCTCCGCGCCGCCCGAGGCGAACACCTCTTCCGCCCGCTTCTGCGCCTCGGAGAGCGACCGCGACGCCTCCTGGGTGGCGCGCTCCAGCGCGTCGAGCCGCACGGTCAGCGCGCCGTCGACCTTCTCGGCCTGCTCGGCCACCGCCGCCGTGACCTCGCCGGTCTGGCGCGACACCTGCTCCTCGAAGGCGGTCAGCCGCTCGGACAGCACAGAGGCGATCTTGTCCGAATGCTCGGCGACGCGGGTCGCCACCTCGTCGCCATGGCGCACCACCGTCGTCTCGAAAGCGGCGAGGCCCTGCGAGAGAAAGGCGCCGATCTCGTCGCCGCGCTCGACGAGGCGCGTGACGGTCTCGTCGCTGCGCGCCACGACGCGCTCCTCGAAGGCCGTGAGGCCCTCGGACATGGCGGCGCCGATCCGGTCTCCGCCTTCGGCGAGCCGCTGAGCGGTCTCCTCGCCCTGGCGGGAAATCTGCTCGCCGAGCGCCGCGAACTCGCCGGCCACCGAGACGGTGAGGCGCGCGCCATGCTCGGCGAGCCGCGCCACCGCGGCCTCGCTCTGCTGCGCGACCCGCCGCTCGAAAGTCGCGACCCCGTCGGAGACGGCGGCGCCGACGCGCTCGCCCTCGTCGACGAGGCGCGTCGCGAGATCCTCGCCGCGGCGCAGAACTTGATCCTCGAAAGCGGCGAGGCCGTCCGACACCGCCGCGCCGAGCGCATCGCCATGGGCGACGATCTGCCCGACGACGCGCTCGCTGTGGTCGAGCACGCGCGTCTCGAATGCCGCGAGGCCCTCGGACACGGCGGAGCCGATCGCGTCGCCATGCTCGACGAGCCGCGCCGCCACCTCGTCGCCATGGACGACGACGCGCTCCTCGAAGGCCGCGAGGCCGTCCGAGAGCAGCGCGCCGATCGCATCGCCCCGCGCCGCGAGGCGGGCCGCCGCCTCGCCGCTGCTTTCGGAGACGCGGGACTCGAATTTGGCGAAGCCTTCCGAGACGACCTTGCCGATGATCTCGCCATGGGCGGCGAGCTTCTCGGCGATATCCTCGCTCTGGTCGGAGACGCGGCTCTGGAAGGCGGCGAGGCCTTGCGCCACCGCCTCGCCGATCGCCTCTCCCTGCGCGGCGAGCCGCGCCGTCGCCTCTTCGCCGCGGCCGGCGACGCGCTCCTCGAATTTGGCGAAGCCGTTCTCGACGAGAGAGCCCAGCGATTCGGCCTGGGCGGCGATCCGCGTCGCAATATCCTCGCTATGGGCGACGACGCGCTCCTCGAAGGCGACGAACCCGTCCGTGACCAGGGAGCCGATGGCGTCGCCATGGGCGACGAGGCGATTGGCCACCTCGTCGCTGTGGCCGACCACCCGCTCCTCGAAAGCGCCGAGCCCGTCCGACAGCGCCGCGCCGATGGCGTCGCCATGGGCGGTGAGCCGGGCGGAGACCTGCTCGCTCTGCGAGACGACGCGCCGCTCGAAGGCCGCGAGCCCCTCGGCCACCGAGGCGCCGATCGTCTGGCCGTGCTTGAGCAGCCGCGAGGCCGCGGCCTCGCTCTCGCCGAGGACCCGCTCCTCGAATGTCGAAAGCCCCTCGGCGACCATCGCGCCGATCGCCTCGCCATGGGCGACGAGACGGTTGGCCGCCTCCTCGCTCTGGCCCGCGACGCGCTCCTCGAAAGCCGCGAGCCCGCCGGAGACCGCTTCGCCGACCGTCTCGCCCTGCGTCGCGAGTCGTGCGGCGAGCTGCTCGCCCTCGGCGTGGACGCGCCGCTCGAAGCTCTCGAGCCCTTTCGCCACCGCCGCGCCGATCGCCTCGCCCTGAGCGACGAGGCGGGAGACCGCCTTCTCGCCGCGGTCGATCACATTCTTCTCGAAATCCACGAAACCATCCGTGAGCCCGGCGCCGATGGCGTCGCCATGGGCGACGAGACGACTCGCCACCTCGTCGCTGTGGCCGACCACGCGCTCCTCGAAAGCCGCGAGCCCATCCGCCAGCGCCGCGCCGACCGCCTCACCCTGGAGGCGAAGGCGGCTCGCGGCCTCCTCGCTCGGGGCGACCACGCGCTCCTCGAAGCTCGCGACGCCGTCGGAGACCGCCGCGCCGATGCGCTCGCCCTGCTCGATGAGCCGCGCCGCGGCGTCCTCGCCGAGACGCAGCACGATATCCTCGAACTGCTGCACGCCCTGCGTCATGACCGCGCCGAGCTTCTCGCCATGGGCGCCGAGACGCTGCTCGGTCTCCTCGCCCTGCGCCGCCACCCGGGCCTCGAATTCGGCGAGGCTCTTCGTCACGGTCTCGCCGAGGCGCGCGCTGTCCTCGGCGACGCGCGCGGCGGCCGCGCCGCCATGGCGGGCGACGCTCTCCTCGAAGGCCGCGAGGCGCTCGGCGAGGGTCTCGCCGACGCGGTCGCCATGCATGGCGATGGCGGCGACCGCCTCGCCGGCCAGCGCGGCGAAGCGCTCCTGCAGAGAGTCGGTCTGCGCCGAGAGCGCCCCGGCGCTCTCGGCGAGATTCTCCACGAAACGC
Organism: Methylosinus trichosporium OB3b; assembly: GCF_002752655.1. Classification (NCBI taxonomy): domain Bacteria; kingdom Pseudomonadati; phylum Pseudomonadota; class Alphaproteobacteria; order Hyphomicrobiales; family Methylocystaceae; genus Methylosinus; species Methylosinus trichosporium. The sequence continues at coordinate 2,625,241 of NZ_CP023737.1, forward strand.
GCATGCAACGCCTCGCCATGCGCCTCGAAATCGCTCGCCGCGCGCTTGCGCGTCTCCTCGAGCAGAGCGGCGATGCGGTCGCCGGCGGCGCCGAAGGCGGCCTCGGTCGCCGCGGCCTTGGCGGCCATCTCGGCGGCGAGCGTGTCCGTCGCCTCGGCCAGAGCGCGCTCCAGCGCTCCGCCATGCGTCACGATCGCATCGTCGACGCGCGACCCGGTCTCGGCCAGCCGCTCGACCAGGCTGTCGCCGCGCTCGCCGACATTATTGGCGAGGGCGGTTCCGAGCTCGTCCAGCCGCTCGACGATCGAGGCGCTGCGCTGCGCGAGATCGGCGGCGAGCGTCTCGCCGCGCTCCTTCAGCCGGCGGTCGGCCTCCGACACGCCATCCGCGAAGCGACGCGTCACATCCTCGGTCGCGTCGCCGAGGCCGCTGGTGATGGACTCTCCGGCGGCGGCGAGCCGCTTCACCATATCCTCGCCGCGGCTCGACAGCGTCGTATTGAAGCCGTCGCCGACGCGCTCCAGCGCGAGGCGGATCTCCTCGCCCTTGGAGCCGAGCGCCGCGGTCACGCGGCCGCCGGCGTCGCTGACCGTCTCGGCGAGATGGGTCGAGGTCGACTGCAGCTCCTGCGACAGCGATTCGCGCGCGCCGAGCAGAGCGGTGCGGGCGTTGTCGGCGTTGACGAGGATCGCCTCGCGCTCGCGGGTGAGCTCGTCGATGAGCAGGCGGATGCGCCGCTCGTTCTCCGAATAGGAGCGCTCGAGATTGGAGACCTCGGTGCGCACGATGATCTCGAGCTCGCTGGCGCGGGCGAGCGCCCGTTCGATTCCGTCGCCCATGGACGCGGCCTCGCGGCGGATCGCCTGAGAGAGCGTCACCACCTGCTCGGTGGCGATGGTCTCCGGCTCGATGAGGCGGATCGCCACCTCCGCCATGGAATTGGCGACCTGCTTCATCTCATGGGCGCGGCGCGCCATCACCCCGGTGACGAAGATGAAGACGATGGGCCCGGCCAGCGCCAGCAGGGCGAGCACGGGCTTGGGCGCGAGGAAGGAGCCGCGCTCGGCGTCGATGATCTCGCCCTGGTTGAAATAGACGAACAATGTCCAGAGCAGCGCCCAGGCGACGATAGAGGCGAAGGTGTAGGCGAGGATGGCGTTGCTCGGACGCGCCTGCAGCGCCTGCCGCAGGCGGCCGACCGTCTGGCGGTCGTCATTGGCCGGCGCGCCGGCCGGCGCGACCGCGGCGGACTTTTGCGCAGGCGCGGGCGAGGAAGCGGGATTGCGCGGCGAGGCGGCGGGGGTCGGCGGCGTCTCGGCCCGGCGCGGCGGGGCGGGTTCGCGCGGCGATTCCGGCGGGCGGCGGGTCGGCAGCGCGAACCCCTGCGTGCGCCGCTTCTCGGCCACCGCTCGGGTCGCCTCGACGATCTTCTCGAATTCGGCCGCCTCGGCTTTTTCGGAGCCCTTGGAATCGGCGGGCGCGGCGCCGACCTTGGCCGCCGCCTCGGGCTCGTCGCCCAAATTCAACGCCTCCTCGATCGCCGACAGCGCAGCGGTCGCCGCGTCTTGGGTCTTGCCCGACATCGCCATTTTTCCGTTTCTCCGAGCGGACTTGCGTCGCGATCACGCCGCTCACCCTCGATCCCGCTCACATCGAGCGGAAAAGATTAACCAAATATTACAACCGACCGCAGGCAAATGAAACCAGCGCGACGGGTGTGATTCGGAATCGTCGTTAACGCGGCCGCGACCGGACCAGCTCGGCCTGCGCGCAGAGAGCGCCGCGCCGAGGCTCGTCGTAGCCGCTCGCGCGACATCCGGGACTTTGCATGGAAAGCCAGGACTTTGCACACAAATTTGATTCGATTAAGAATACGTCGCCAATGCACGGGCGGCGAGACGAGGCGAGCCGCCAGCGCGCGGTCCATCCACAAAAAAATGTGCTGCGAGGCGCCGCCGCGACGAGAGGAGCAGGCATGACTCTATGGACGCAGCCGGGCGACGCCTCGGGCCTCATGGAACTCGCCCATCTCGAGGAGGCGACGGCGGGGGACGAGGAGCTCGCGAGGGAGCTGCTGGCCTTGTTCGTGGGTCAGGCCCGCGACATCGTCCGCCGTCTCGAGGGCGCGCCGCCGGATCGCGAGCGGCGCGAGCTCGTCCATACGCTGAAAGGCTCGGCCGCCGCCATCGGCGCCGTGGCCGTGGCGCGGGCGGCGGACGCCTGCGAGGCGGCTCTGGCCGCCGGCCAGCAGGCGGACGCGCCGCTCGACGCGCTGCGCCGCGCCGTGGCCGACACGCTGCCGGCGATCGCCGATCTCGAACAGCGAGACGCATAGGGCGTCTTGCCTATGCGATGGCCCTGTGGCACAAGGCCGAGAAGACGCGTCGGGCGAACCCGCTTCGCCACGCGGACGGATGCTGCAGTAGCTCAGTGGTAGAGCACTCCCTTGGTAAGGGAGAGGTCGAGAGTTCAATCCTCTCTTGCAGCACCATTTCTCCATTCGGCGACGCCGAGCGGCGCGCGCGACGCAAATCCCCTAGCGAAGCTTGCGCGAGATGGGTCTTCCTGCTCGCGGAGGTGACGACCTCTTCGTAGCGGCGCGTCTGGCCGGGATCCTTGAATTCGTTCATGAAGCAGCCATCGACCCAGACTTCGACGAGTTGATCGGTCGACCGGAGGCCCAAAATGACCCGGGAAGAATTCGAAGCCTCGCTCGGCGCCGCGACGCCGCCGGCGCTCCAGCCGGCGCTGCTCGCGCTCTGGCGCGACGCGCGGGGCGAGTGGGACCTCGCGCACAAATGCGTCGATACGCGCGACGATGCGCTCTCCATGTGGGCGCACGCCTATCTGCATCGCAAGGAAGGCGATCTCGGCAACGCCGGCTATTGGTATGCCCGCGCCGGCCGTGCGCCGGCGCGAGGGACGCTCGCGGAGGAGTTCGGCGAAATTCTCGGCGCGTTGCTCGGACCTTGACAGAAGTCAGCGCGGATGGCGGGCCAGAATCTCGCGCGCCTTTTGCGCGTCGTCGCGCATCTGCGCGGTGAGCGCGTCGAGCGAGGGGAATTTGGCCTCGCCGCGAATGAAGCCGATGAAGGCGACCTCGACCGTCTCGCCATAGAGATCGCCGTCGAAATCGAAGACGAAGACCTCGAGCAGCGGCGCGCCCTGCTCCTCCACCGTCGGGCGCCGGCCGAAATTGGCGACGCCCTCGCGGACGACCCCGCCCGCCTCGAGCGTCACCGCATAAATGCCGTGGCGCAGCCGGCTCGAGGGATCGAGCGCGATATTGGCGGTCGGAAAGCCGAGCGTGCGGCCGAGCTTGCGCCCCTCCTGCACCACGCCCTCGACGAAATAAGGATGGCCGAGCAGCCGCGCGGCGAGCTCGACGTCGCCGGACTGCAGCGCCTCGCGCGTCGCCGTCGAGGAGACCGCCTCGAGGCTGCCCGCCTCGTCCTGCGTCACGCGCGGCACGATCTCCACCGCAAAACCGAGCCGCTCCCCCTCCGCGCGCAAGAAATCCGGATTGCCGGCGCGCTTGGCGCCGAAGCAGAAATCATAGCCGGCGACGGCCGCCGAGACGCCGAGCCGGCGCGCGAGAATCTCCTCGGTGAATTCCCGCGGCGGGCGCGCCGCGAAATCTTTGTCGAAGGTCAGAATGACCATGCCGTCGAGGCCGAGACGAGCGAGCAGCGCCGCCTTGGCGTCCGGCGGCGTCAGCCGGAAGATCACCGAGCGTCCGGCGAAGACGTCGGCCGGATGCGGCTCGAAGGTCAGAAGCGCGCAGGGCTTGCCGAGCGAGCGGGCGAGCGCCTGCGCATGGGCGATGACGCCCCTATGGCCGCGGTGCAGACCGTCGAAATTGCCGATCGCGACCACCGCGCCCGCGAGGCCGGCCGGCGGCGCCTGCGGATCGCGGGCGACGATGAAGGGATGCGCGAGCGGCAAGGGGGCGTCCAATTCTGAGCGTCCAATCGGGTCGGGGCGCCGAAGGGCGCGCACGCGAGAGCCTGCGCAGTTTGGGCAAAGACCCCGGCCGAGTCCAGAGACGCGAGAGCGAGGAGCCCCGGGGCTCCTCGGATTCGTTCCGCTTTCTACTCTATGCGACCGACGGCCGCAGCTCGGCGCGCGGTCGCGACCGCGCTCGAGCGGCGCGCGCCTCGGGCTCGGCCTCGGCCGACCTCCCCGCCCCTCCGTCGAGCGCCGTCTGCAAATGATCGACGGTGCGGCTCATATGGCGGTTGACGGTGCGCAGCGAGATGCCGAGACGGCGGGCGATCTCCGGAAAGGTCATGCCATAGAGCCGGCTGAGCAGGAAGGTCTCGCAGCAGGCGCTCGGCAGCTGCGCCAGCGAGGCCTGCAGATTGCGCAGGAGAACGGCCTCTTCAGCCGCCGTGGTGAAAGGCGAATCGGAGCCGGAAACGGCCTCGTACTCCACATCCTCGACGACGCAGGCGGAGCGCGTCTTGCGCTTGCGCAGGAGGTCCAGCGCCACATTGGCGGCGATGCGATAGAGATAGCCGCGGGCGTCGACGATGCGATTGGCGTTCTCGAGCTCGAGCAGGCGGAGATAGGCCTCCTGCACCACATCCTCGGCGTCCTCCCGCCCGACCTGGCGGCGCGCGAGCCCCTGCAATGCACGGTTGTGTCGACGATAGAGCTGATCGATGGCGGCGGGCGAGAAGCGCATCAGCGGCGCCCTCCCCGGCAAGCCGTCATCGTGTCGGAGCTTCGCGCCGGCGCCGTGTTGCGCGCGACAGCTACGCAAGCGGGTGAGCGGCGCGTCGCTCGAGCGGAAACAAATTCGTTGGACATGAGCGTCTCCCACGGCCATTGCGGCCGGCGTCTGGGACGAGCCCGGCCGTCTCGCCGCGCAATGAGCGACGGCGAGGGACGGACGGCTCTTCAGGATCGGAACGGAAAGGAAGAAGAACGCTCAGGCGGGTGGAGCGCGGGCCCTGTGGGAATCGAGCAGGCGCTCCGGGACGTCGCGATCGGCGTCGGGCCGCGCAGGCAGGACGCGCGGACCAGGTTCATGCGCGGCGGCGCAGCGCGCCGGCTCGAGCAGGAATGGATGATCGGAGGACGATTCGCAGAGGAGGCAATGATCGCAGCGCTGGCGCCGATCGTCGCGAGCCGGGTCATCGTGACTGTCGTTGGCGCAAACACGCGCTGCGAGACGCTGATCGAGAACGGCGGAGGACAGGGCGCTGGCCGGAAAGGCCTGCGCGAGCAGCGACAGACACAGGATGAGCGCAAAAAGGACGCGAGGACGCATGTCGGGACGCCGCCTGCTGCAATCACTCAACTATGAGTTGCATATAAATTAAACTTATTCGTGACAGTTGGCAATTATCTCGCGCATAAATTGTAGACGCGACGCAATTTGCGAGAGCAGACACGCGTCCCGAGAAGGGACGTCGAGGGGAGGCCGTTCGCTCGAGCGAAGAATTCTAGCCTGCGGCGGCGGCCGCGGCCTCGACCGGCGTGACGCTGACGCTCACGTCAAGCTTCTGGCGGCCCGCGGAAAAAATCACCCCGTCGATCGGCGAGACATCGGCATAGTCGCGGCCGATCGCGATGACGACATGGTCGTTCTCGACCAGAATGGCGTTGGTCGGATCGAGGTCGATCCAGCCGTCGGTCTCGCCGCACCACAGCGACATCCAGGCGTGCGAGGCGTCCGCGCCTTCGAGCGGCGCGCCGCCCGGCGGCGGGATGGTGCGAATATAGCCGCTGACATAGGCGGCCGGCAGGCCGAGGCCGCGCAGGCCGGCGATCATGATGTGGGTGAAATCCTGGCAGACGCCGCTGCGCATCTGAAAGGCGCGGGCGAGCGGCATGGCGACGTGGGTCGCGCTCGGGTCATAGACGAAATCGGATTTTATGCGCCGCATCAGCTCCGCCGCGCCCTCGAGAATCGGCCGGCCGGGCGGAAAGCTCGCGCGCGCATAGGTCGTGGCGGGTTCGTAGAGCGGCGCCAGCCGGCTCGGATAGAGCCAATGGGCCGGCGCATGAGAGTCGAGCGAGGCGGCGCCGATCGCATCGGCGCGCACGCGCTCCCAGGAGAGCGTCGCCGCCTCGGCCGGCGGCGCCGGCCGCTCGACGCGCACGCGCGAGCGCATAGCGATTCCGAGCTTCACATGCGGCGCGTCGATACGCGCCTCGGCAACCCGGTTGCCATAGAAGTCGACGCGCTCGCGCCAATCGTGCGGCGCCGGCGTCACATCGATGCGGCCGGACAGCACGCTCTGGCCGCCGTCGCTGCGCGGCAGCAGCCGCAAAGCACAGCGCGCCGAGGCGACGGGCGCCTCATAGCTGTAGGTGGTCACATGGGTGATGTCGTAGATCACGCGAGACGGACAGGCTCTTCGAAATGCGCGGCGTTGGAGCCTTGCAGGAAGTAACGGCCGGCGAGAGCGTCCGCAAGGCTCATGAGGCGCTGCTCGATGGCGAAGATGCGCGTCGCGTCGAGCATGACGGCGTCCTCCACCTCGATCTCGGCGCGCAATTTGACCGAGAGCCGCCGCGGCTGCTCCAGCAAGCCGTCGTGACGCAGCGTCGGCAGAGCCGCGAGATGCTCGTCGATGCGCGTCACCTGGAAGCACACCGAGCGCGGGTTGTAGGGATCGAGCAAAGCCATGTCGAGCGCCGGCGCCAGCGCCGCGCCGGCGAGATAGCGCGAGCGATAGGTAATCTGCGAATCGATGAGCTCGAGCAGCGTGTCGAGGCTGTCGATGGTGGCGCCCTCGTCGGCGAAGGCCCGGGCGAAGCGGCAGGCGTTGATGGCGCGCTCGACGCGCTTGCCGAGATCGAGAAAGGACCAGCCGGCGACGCGATTGACATTCTCGTCGATGAGGCCGGAGAGCGCGGCGACGATATGCAGCGACTGCTCGGCCGTCTCGAGCAGCTCCGGCTCCGAGCAGAGGCCGGACCCGAGCTCCTGCAGCCGGCTTTCGAGCCGATTGATCAGCTGCCAAATGTCCTGCGAGAGACGCTCGCGGATGATGGACGCGGCCTGACGCGCGGAACGGGCGACGCTGAGCGCCGATCCCGGCGCCTCCGAGCCGGCGGCCGCCGCCTGCGCCAACTCCGCCGCCGCGAGCCGCGGAGTCTTGGCGGGCGCGGCGCCCCAGGCGAGCAGGATGCGCTCCAGCCGCTCGATCGGCTGGCGGCCGCTGTAATTGGGCGCATCCGCCTCGGTGAGGCGATTGCAGAGGCAGCGCACGAGCCGCAAGGTCGCCTCGGCGCGCTCGATATAGCGGCCCATCCAGAAGAGATTATCGGCGGCGCGGCTCGGCAGATCGCCGACCATGCGCACGATCTCTATGTCGTCGCTGGTCGGCAGCAGGGAGGCGTTGTCGATCGGCCGGTCGGCCAGCACCCAGACATCCGCCGATTGCGCGCCCGCGCCCATGGTGATGGCGCGCACGTCGAGCCGGTCCGACACGCGGCAGAAGCCGCCGGGCATCACCCGCCAGCCGTCCGCCGTCGCGGCGGCGAAGACGCGCAGCGCAAAAGGGCGCGGCGCGAGACCATCCTCGCGCCACACCGGCGTCGTCGACAATTGCACGACCTCCTGGCCGACATAATCCATGCCGCGCGCGTGCATGAGATCGACGAGGCGCGCGCGCTCGGACGCGTCGAACTCTCCGCCCAAAGCGACGCGCCGGCCCGGAAAGCCGGCGAGATTTTCGCCGAAGGCGGGGGCGACGGCCCGCTCCTCGAGCGAGGCGATCACCTCGTCGCGCGCGGCGTCCTGCCCGCACCACCAGGTGGCGATATTGGCGAGCCGCAGATCCTCGCCGAGCAGGCGGCGCGCGAGGGCCGGCAAAAAGCCGAGCAGCGCCCGCGATTCCACGAGGCCGGCGCCGGGCATGTTGGCGAGCGTGACATTGCCGTCGCGGATGGCGTCGAGGAGGCCCGGCACGCCGAGCTGCGAGGCCGCGTTCAGCTCCAGCGGATCGCACCAGTCGGCGTCGACGCGCCGCCAAACGACGTCGACGCGCTTCAGCCCGGCGATGGTGCGCACATGCAGCTTGCGCTCGCTGGTGACGAGATCGGCGCCCTCGACCAGCAGCAGGCCGAGATAGCGGGCGAGATTGACCTGCTCGGAATAGGTTTCGCTGAACGGTCCCGGCGTCAGCAGGCAGATGCGCGGGTCCTTCTGCTGCGCCGCCTTGGAGAGGCCGGCGCGGAAATCGCGGAAGAAGGGCGCGAGCCGCTGCACCTTCATGTCGCGATAGAGGCGCGGGAAGGTGCGGGCGAGGACGAGCCGGTTCTCCAGCGCATAGCCGGCGCCGGACGGCGCCTGGGCGCGATCGCCGAGCACCCACCAGCGCCCGTCCGGCCCACGGCCGATGTCGGCGGCGTAGAAGCGCAGCCAGCGCCCGCCCGGCGGCGCGACGCCGGCCATGGGGCGGATATATTCGGGCGAGCCGGCGACGACGGCGGCGGGCAGCGCGCCCTCCTTCACGAGGCGCCCTTCGCCATAGACGTCGCGCAGCACGCGATCGAGCAGCTCGGCGCGCTGGGCGACGCCGGCCTCGATCTCGCGCCATTCGGCCTGCGGCAGCAGCAGCGGCAACCGGCTCAGCGGCCAGCTGCGCTCCTTGCTCTCGCCGAGCACGCGATAGGAGACGCCCATGTCGCGAATGCGCCGGCCGGCGGCGGCGAAGCGATCGTCGATGTCGTCGCGGCCGAGGCCGGCCAGAGTGTCGAGCAGCCGCCTCCAATGCGCGCGCACGCGCCCGTCCAGCCCGACCAGCTCGTCCGGCACGCCGGCCGGCGGCGCATAGCGCTCGAGCCAGGAGGCGACGCGACGCGACGCCTCCCCGTTCGGGTCGATCGGACGTTCAGCCGGCACAGCTCCTCCGCAAGTCCAAGGTCAGCGGAAATTCTCCCGCCGGCTCCTCGCGCGGCGGCCGCACCCGGCCGGGCGTGTGGCCGTGATCCTGGAACCGCGAGAGCCTGCGGGCCTCCGCCTCATGTGAATTTACCGGAAACGTATCATAGTTGCGACCGCCCGGATGCGCCGTGTGATAGACGCAGCCACCGAGCGAGCGCTCGCTCCATGAATCTATAATGTCGAAGGTGAGCGGCGAATGGGCCGCTATGTTCGGGTGCAGCCCCGAGGCCGGCTGCCACGCCTTGTAGCGCACGCCGCCGACCGCGAGGCCGGAGGCTCCGGCGCTCGACATCGGCACGCGGCGGCCGTTGCAGGCGATCACATGCCGGCCCGGCACGAAGCCGTCGGCCTTCACCTCGACGCGCTCCACCGACGAATCGACGAAGCGAACCGTGCCGCCGGCCGCGCCCTCCTCGCCCATCACGTGCCAGGGCTCCAGCGCCTGCCGTACCTCCAGCTGCACGCCGCCATGCTCGACGCGGCCGGCGAGCGGGAAGCGGAACTCGCGCTGCGCCTCGAACCATTCCGGCTCGAACGCATAGCCGGCGCGCTGCAGATCGCCGAGGACGTCGAGGAAATCGCGCCAGACGAAATGCGGCAGCATGAAGCGGTCGTGCAGCGCCGTGCCCCAGCGAATGAGCGCGCCCTGCTGCGGCTCGCGCCAGAACCAGGCAACGAGCGCGCGCAGCAGCAATTGCTGCGCGAGGCTCATGCGCGCATCCGGCGGCATCTCGAAGCCGCGAAACTCGACGAGGCCGAGCCGGCCGGTCGGCCCGTCCGGCGAATAGAGCTTGTCGATGCAGATTTCGGCGCGATGCGTGTTGCCGGTGACGTCGACGAGCAGATTGCGGAACAGGCGGTCGACGAGCCAGGGCGGGAAGCCGGTCGTCCCCGCCTCCGGCACATTGGAGATGGCGATCTCGAGCTCATAGAGCGAGTCATGGCGCGCCTCGTCGACGCGCGGCGACTGGCTGGTCGGGCCGATGAAGAGGCCGGAAAAGAGATAAGAGAGCGCGGGATGCCTCTGCCAATAGAGGATCAGGCTCTTCAAGAGGTCCGGACGGCGCAGGAAGGGCGAGTCGAAGGGCGTGCGGCCGCCGAGCACGACATGATTGCCGCCGCCCGAACCGGTCTGGCGGCCGTCGACCATGAATTTATCGGCGGTGAGCCGCGCGTTGCGCGCGTCCTCATAGAGGCCGGTCGTCGTCGCCACGGCGTCGCGCCAGGAATCGGCGGGATGGACATTGACCTCGATGACGCCGGGGTCGGGCGTCACCTTGATCACCTCGAGACGCGGATCGACCGGCGGCGGATAGCCTTCGATGTGAATGGGCAGTCCTAGCGCCTTGGCGGTGGTCTCGACCGCCGTCAGCAGCTCGAGATAATCCTCGAGCGTGGGGACCGGCGGCATGAACACGCAGAGCGCGCCATTGCGCGGCTCGACGGCGAGCGCGGTGCGCACCGCGCCTTCGACCTCCAACTGCGGGCTGACGTCCGGCGGCGCGGCGAGCGCGTTGGTTTCGTAGATTTGCTGCAGATGGAAGGGATCCGGCAGCGGCCGGCGAATCTCGGTCGGGTCCTGCTGCCAGGAATAGGGATAGGAGGCCGCCGGAATCCACGGCAGCGAATTGATCGGCAGGCGCAGGCCGATCGGCGAATCGCCGGGCATGAGGAACAGCTTGCCGCGCCGCAGCGGCCAGCGCTCCGACACCCAGCGCCGCTCCGCGAGCGCGTTCCAGCGCTGCACCGGCAGCACGAAACCGGTCGGGCGCGACAGGCCGCGCTCGAAGGCGCGCAACATGCGCGCCCGCTCCTCGGCGTCGTCGATCTTCGAATCGAGCGGATCGACATTGATCGGCAGCGAGCCCTCCTTCAGCAGCCAGTGCGCCGGGTCCTCATAGGCCGGGATCACATAGCGCGGGCCGAGGCCCAGACGTTCGGAGAGATCATTGACGAAACGCTCGCCGTCCTCGGCGGTGGGGACGCTGGGCGCGCCGATGCGGGTGACGAGATCGGGATCGCGCCAGACGGGCTGGCCGTCCTTGCGCCAATAGAGCGCGAAGGCCCAGCGCGGCAGGCTCTCGCCCGGATACCATTTGCCCTGGCCATAATGCAGGAAGCCGCCGCGGGCGAAGCGCTGCTGCAGCCGCCGCACCAGATCGTCGGCGCGCGCGCGCTTGGTGGGGCCGACGGCGGCGGTGTTCCACTCGGCCGACTGGAAATCGTCGATCGACACGAAGGTCGGCTCGCCGCCCATGGTGAGCCGCACATCCTGCGCGGCGAGATCGGCGTCGACCCGTTCGCCGAGCGCGTCGAGCCGCGCCCACGACTCGTCCGAGAAGGGCGCGGTGATCCGCGGCGCCTCGCGAATGCGCTCGACGCGCATCTCGAAGCCGAACTCCACTTCCGCCGGCTCGACGATTCCGGTGATCGGCGCGCAGGAGCGATAATGCGGCGCGCTGCACAAGGGCAGATGCCCCTCGCCGCAGAAGAGGCCGGAGGTGGCGTCGAGCCCGATCCAGCCGGCGCCGGGAATATAGACCTCCGCCCAGGCGTGCAGATCCGTGAAGTCGTGATCGGTTCCCGTCGGCCCCTCGATCGGATCGACGTCGGCCTTCAGCTGGATGAGATAGCCGGAGACGAAGCGCGCCGCGAGGCCGAGGCTGCGCAGAACCTGCACCAGCAGCCAGGCCGAGTCGCGGCAGGAGCCCGTGCCGAGCGCCAGCGTCTCGTCCGGCGCCTGCACGCCGGGCTCCATGCGGATCACATAGCGAATGTCGCGCTGCAGGCGCGCGTTCAGCTCGACGAGATAGTCGACCGTTCGGGCCGGCGCGCTCGGCCGCACGCTCTCGACGAAGGCGAGCGCGAGCGGGCCCAGCTCCTCGACCTCGCGCGAGGAGGCGAGCTCGGCCTCGAGCTCCTGCGGATAGGCGAAGGGGAATTGCTCGGCGAAGGGCTCGATGAAAAAGTCGAAGGGATTGTAGACGGCGATCTCGGCATGGAGATCGACCTCGATGCGGAATTCTTCCGCCTTCTCCGGAAACACCAGCCGCGCCAGCCAGTTGCCATGCGGGTCCTGCTGCCAATTGATGAAATGGCCCGTCGGCAGGATCTTCAGCGAATAGCTCGGCACCCGTGTGCGGCAATGCGGCGCCGGGCGCAGACGCACCACTTGCGGCCCGAGCGCGACCGGCCGATCATACTTATAATGAGTGACATGGTGGAGCGCGACCTTGATCGACACGGAATCTTCGCCTCGTGAGGACGCCATTGCGGCAGGAGGCGATTAGCTAATGGCCGGCGCGGCGTGTCAATCGCGGCGGCCGGCGCGCGTCGCGCTTTGCCGGAAATTGCCGCAGCGCGCATTGGCCCGTGGCGGGCGGCGCCGACGAATGCGGCGCCGCCTCTGCGAAGCGCGATCGCGCGATTACACGGCGACCATGCCGCCGTCGGCGTAGAGATCGACGCCTGCGACATAGCTCGCCGCGTCGGAGGCCAGAAACAGCACGGCCGCGGCGATCTCTTCCGGCCGGCCGAAGCGGCCGAGCGGCACGCTCTGCGAAATATTCGCGCCGAACTCGGCGACCTGCTCGGCTGGCAATCCCAGCGTGTCGAAGATCGGCGTCTCGATCGGACCGGGGCTGATCGCATTGACCCGGATGCCGCGATCCTTCAGCTCCGAGGTCCAGCTGCGCACGAAGGAGCGCACGGCGGCCTTGGTGGCCGAGTAGACGCCGAAGGCCGGCATTCCCTTGGTATTCGCGACCGACGAGTTGAGGACGATCGCGCCGCCGGCGGAGAACAAGGGGAGCGCCTTCTGCACGGTGAACAGCAGGCCTTTGACATTCACGCCGAACAAAAGATCGAAATGCGCTTCGTCGACGGCTTCGAGCGGCGCGAGCCGCGCCAGGCCGGCGTTGGCGAACAAAATGTCGATGCGCCCATGCCGAGCCTTCACCTCCGCGTAGAGACGGTCGAGATCGTCGAGCTTGGCGACGTCTCCTTGCACGCCGAAGGCGTTGGAGCCGATCTCGGCCACCGCGGCCTCGAGCTCCGGCTTTCGTCGCCCGGTGATGACGACCTTCGCGCCTTCCGCCGCGAAGAGCTTCGCCGTGGCGAGCCCGATTCCGCTGCTTCCGCCAGTGACGACCGCGATCTTTCCTTGGAGCTTGCCCATGTTCTCGGCCCTTCTGTTAATTCAATAGTTCGGTTTTTACGAACTAAAGCGCGATCTGTCAAATCGTGCTAGTGCCGGGTCATGAGGACGCTCCACCATCCGCGCCTCGACGAGATCACGGTCGAGGGAATTCTCTACGCCTTGGCCGACCCGGTGCGCGTGGAAATATTCGCCCGGCTGGCGGCGTCCGAATGCGGGCGCAACTGCTCGACCTTTCTCGAGGTCCAGGACTGCCGCCTGCCCAAATCGACGCTGTCTCAGCATTTTCGCGTGCTGCGAGAGGCCGGCTTGATCCGCAGCGAGCGCCGCGGCGTCGAGATGATCAGCTCCACGCGTTGCGCCGAGCTCGCCGACCGCTTCGGCCCGATGCTGCGCGCGATCGTGGACGCCTATGAGCGGCAGAAGCAGAGCCCGAGACACGACACGCCGCCCGGCTAGAGCGCCAGAGCGGCCGTCCGGATCGGACGACGATCCGAAGGTCAGGAAATCGCGAGGGAGGACGGCGGCGCATCGCCGCAGAGCGCCACGCCGCCCCGATTATCGCGCTTGGCCCGATAGAGCGCCGCGTCGGCGCGCTCGCACAATATCTCCAGCGCCAGACCGTCGCGCGGCGCGAGAGCGACGCCGATGCTGGCGCCGATGCGAATCTCCCGCCCATCGATCTCATAAGGCGCGGAGAGAACGCGAATGATGCGATGCGCGAGCAGCCGCGCTTCGTCCTCGTGGCGAATGCCGGTTTGCACGATGACGAATTCGTCGCCGCCGAGGCGCGCCGCCGTGTCCTCGCTCCGCAGCGTCCCGACGAGGCGCTCGGTCGCCATGCGCAGCAAGGCGTCGCCGACGAGATGGCCGTGCAGGTCGTTGACGGCCTTGAACCGATCGAGATCGAGACAATGGATCGCCAGCGCGCCGTCCTCTGCGCCGAGCGCTGCGACGCTATCCTCGAAACGCTCACGCAGATGGACGCGATTGGCGAGGCCGGTCAGAGCGTCGCGCCTCGCCAGCGCCGCCTGATCCAGCTTCGTCATCAGCTGGCGGCGGGCTGTCACATGATTGCGCGACGCCCATTGCACCACCGCGCAGGCGAATCCGGTCAGCAGAACCGCTTCGAGAAGGAAGGCGGCGACGATATGGGGGTCGGCGGCGCCGGTGGCGCGATAGAGAAAGCCGGCGACCGTCGGTCCGGTCGAAAGGGCGAGGGCGTTTCTGCACAGCCTGGGACCGAAGCCGACATTGGAGGTCGCGCCGCTGCCGAAGACGAAAGCGAGAGTGCAGGCCAGCATCGGCACCAGCGCCGAATCGGGCGGGTGGCCCATGGTGAGCGCATGCGCGTTGATGGCGCCGAGCATCACCGCATAGGCGTAGACGGCCGCGTCATAGAGGCGCTCCCATCGCCGCGCCTCGGCCCGCGTGATCGGCCCGGCCGCCGCGCGCCTCCGATAAGCGAGAACGAAGCCGACGCAGGCGACGCAGACGAGCGCGGCCAGCAGGGTCAGAACGAGGATGAGCGCATCATGCTTGCGTGAGGCGAGCAGCAGGCCGACCGCGGTCAACGTCGCGCCCATGAAGGCTGGAGGCAGGATCGGCCGCATCAGCATGTCGATGAGCTCGACATAGGCCGCGTCGGGGAGGGGACCCGCCGCCGCGGTCGAGGTTTCGAAGCGCCGCCACATTCGCCGCCCTGTCGTCTTTCGCCTCTGTCGTCGGGAACGTTATCGGATCCGATCGGATCGGTTAACCCTCCTAAGATAGGGGCTGGTCGTGACGGCGCCGAATTTTCTGCTCCGCCGCCCTGCGCAATGGCGACGTTCGAGGACGCGACGCGGGGCGACTGTCGCGCGCCGCGATCCAGTCATTCGGCCGCCGCGGCGATCCCCGGATTGGTCTGCTCGAGCACGCTGTCGAAGCCTTCGAACTCCGGATGACCGAGATAGAGCGGCTTGTTCTTGCCGGCGTCCTTATGGGCGTCGCGGAACTGCTCGGAGGTCGTCCAGGCGAGGAAGCTCTCCTTGTCGCGCCACATCGTATGCGACGCATAGAGCGTGTGATCCTCGCGCTCCGGGCCGCGCAGCAGATGAAAGGCGAGAAAGCCCTCCATCTCGTCGAGCCGCGAGCGGCGCGAAGCCCAGATCGCCTCGAAGGCCGTTTCCTCGCCCTTGACGATCTTGAATCGATTCATCGCGATAAACATGCTGTTTTCCTCGTCTGCGGATCGCCGGCGGCGATCGGTGTCATCTGAGATTATAATCGACGCCGGCCGTGATGCTCATGCTCGACGCCCCGTCCGACATCGGCGGAAAGGGCGCCGCGCGCCGCACCATGGCGAGCGTCGCCTCGTCCAGCAACGGCGCGCCGGACGATCGCGCCAGCGCCACCGCGAGAACGGCGCCGCCCGGCGACAAGATGAAGCGCACCACCGCGACGCCGACGATATTACGGTCGCGCGCCTCGTTCGGATAGCGCTTGAAGCGCGCGAGATGCGCGAGCGCCGTCGCCCGATAGCTGGCGCTGCTCGCAGTTCCGGCGAAGGTCGAGCCGCCGGCCTCGCCGCCGCGAGTCTCGGCGCGGCTGCGCAGGCGCTCCCGTCCGTCGCCGTCGTCCGCCGAAGGCTCGCGACGACGCGCCTGCGGCGCGCCTTTCGGCAGAACGCGCGCATGGGCGCGTGGCCGCCTCTCGCGCCGCTCGAGCTTTTGCGCCGCCGGCGCCCGCCGCGGCGCGACGATCGCGTCGGGCGCCGTTTCGACGAGAGGCGCGGATGCGAGCGGCGTCTCGTCCGGCGCTTCGGCGATCGGCTCCGTCGCCGACGCCTCCCCGAAATTCGCCGCCGTCCGCGCCGCCACGCTCTCCTGCGCGCCGGCGACGATCTGCACCTCGAGCGCCCGCTCGCCCCCCTTGGGCGCCGCGAGCCTCTGGCTCGCAGTCAGCGTGAAGATCGCGAGGACGACGCCATGACCGGCCAGCGACAACACGGTCGAGACGAAAGACTCGCGATCACGGCGCAGGGTCGGCGGCGCGAGCGCTCGCCGCGCCATCGGCTGCGCGGCGTCGGCTTCGCCGCTCGCAAAAACCATGGTCATCTCGACGTCTCCACGAGGCCGCGCGTCAATTCGAGGCGAATTTCACGGCGACCGCGAATTTCACGGTGAAGCCGGCGCTCGGCAGCGAGTTGAGATATTGCGTGTATTTGCGGTTCGTCACATTCGACAGCAGCAGATTGGCCGTCACTGCGTCATTCACGGCGTAATTGGCGAAGAGATCGATGTAGTCGTAGGATTTCGTCGGCGTCGTGACCGTGGTGGGGCTGCGATCGACCGCCGTGTAGCGGCCGCCGACGGTCAGCGCGGCGTCGAGGAAGCGGAACGCCAAACTGGTCGTGATACGTCCCGGCGCCACGCTGTAGAGCGGCGCATTGGTCGAGAGATCCTTGCCGCTGTTGAGGGAGCCGGCGACCGAGAGAAAGCCGCCGCCCCAATCATAGACCCCTTCGCCCTCGACGCCGCGAATCTCCGCCCTCGCCACATTGAGATATTGGTAGGACGTGATCGGGAAGCAGAGATAGGACGCGAAGTTGCAGACGACGGTCGACATGCCGGGGATGAAGGGCACGAGATAGGAGCCCCCCACCGTCTGGAAATCGATGAAATTGTCGATCCTGTTCTGAAAGAGGTTGAGCTTGCCTCTGATCTTGTCGCCCGGCTTCAGCACGTCCTCATATTTGACATTGACGCCGACCTCGACGTCATGCGCGACCTCCGGCTTCAGATAGGGATTGGGCAGGATGTTGAACGCCGGGAACGGATGCGTCCCCGAGATCAGCGTCTCTGTGATCGACGGCGCCCGATAGCCCTCGGCATAGGTCCCATAGATCTCGACGCCCGCAAGCGGCGTCACGCCGACGGTAATCTTCGGCGACAATCGGCTGCCGCTCGACCCATAGGCGCCGCCCGAGAGCGCGTAATCGTCAAAGCGCAGGGCGCCGAGCACGCGCAGCCATGATCCATAGCGCGCCTCGTCCTGCACGAAGGCGCCGGAGAGACGCCGATCGCCAGAGGGCGTCAGCGCCGAGACGAATTTGCCGGCGTTGTCGATGGTCGTCACATGATCCTCGGCGTTGTCGCCGCCGAAGGTCAACGCATGATCGATCATCGCGGTCGAGAAGCGCGCGGTGTTGTGGACGTCGAGGCCCCATGTGCCGATGTGATCCTCGAGCCCGGCGCCGGCGGAGACGCCGAGCGCGCGATAGGTCGCGGTCGGCGACAGGACCGTCTGCCGATTGCGCGTCTCCGTGTAGTAGACTTTCGCGTCGAGATCGAGCAGCGGAACGTCGGGCTTGGCGAAATGATAGCCGAGCGTGAATGTGTTGGCGTCGACATCGTCGGAAAAGCGCGTGCCCGAGCCGCTCGTGCCATTGTTGGCGAAACGATAATTCTGCATCAGCGCTGTCGCGGTGATCGCATGACCCTCGTCGGGACGGACCGCGAGCTTCATCAGCCCGCCGACCAATTCGCTGCCGGTGTCGGCGACCGTCTTTCCCTCGCCATCCTCATAGGGCGTGCGCCGACGATAGACGAATTGCCCGAACGCATCGGCCCAATCGGTCGGCCGCGTCGCGAGCGACGTGCTCTCGAGCAGGCCTTGTCCATTGGTTCCGGAGCCGAGCTTCTGGATGATTCCATATCTTTCGCCCGGCGCGAGCACATCGTCGGCGCCGCGCGTGCGGAACGAGACGACGCCGCCGATCGCTCCAGAGCCATAGATGTTGGAGACGGGACCGCGCACGACATCCGCCTGCGAAAGAAATTCGGGCTCGAGATAGAACGTCCCATTGGCGTTGTGGCCGGAAATCTGAAAATTCTGCCGCGCGCCGTCGATGAGGACATTCACGCGGCCGAAATCCTGCAAGCCGCGAATATTGATCGATTGCGCCGGATCGTTCTGGCTCTCCTGCGTCGCGACGCCGGGAACGTTGCGCAGAATGTCTGCGAGCGTCGAAGGCTGAAAGCGCTCGATCTCCTTCCGCGTGACGACGCTCGACGCGGTCATCGACTCGACAGGCGCCTCCTGCGTCTTCGTCGCCGTGACATTGATCGTCTCCAATCCTTCGAAATCCGCGCGCGGAGACTGGGCATGCGCCGGAGCCGCGAGCGCGAATGTCGAAGAGAAAACCAGAGCCGCGCTTGCCCGAGCGCGGTGATACGAGCGATGCATGAGCCCTCCGGACGCAATCTTTTCGTCTGGCTGGCTGGCTCGGCGCGACGGCCCCGCTGGCTGGCTGTTCGGCGCCCGTGAAGACGCTTACGTAGCTTCGCGCAAGTGGCGGCCCTGTTCAAGGTCGATCGGGGCCAATCATCTTTACAAGACTTCCAGATGCTGTGTCTGCAAGCCTTCCAATAAAGGTCGAGCGCGATTGACGCGGGCGCCTCTCCTATCGATGCTTCATGATCGCGAGAGATGATCATGCAAAAAGACCACACTGCTCCCGCTTCCGATCCGCCCTTCGACGCGCCGCGCAAGCCGCGCGAAATTCCCATCGGAGAGCTGCTCGGCGAAGCCAGAGAAGCGCTGATCCTTCACGCGGGCGAGCGCTATCGCCTGCGCATCACCGCGAACAACAAGCTGATCCTGACGAAGTGAGAGAGCCGTGAGCACGCAACGTTCCGCACTCCGATGCCTGCGCGCGCTGCTGACGGCCGTCGCGCTGATCGCAACGCGCGCTCATGGCGCCGAGACCGATCGCATCGTCGCCGTCGGCGGCGCGATCACCGAGATCTTCTATGCGCTCGAACGTCAGGATCGGCTCGTCGCCATCGACACGACGAGCCTCTATCCGCCGCAGGCGCTGAAGGAGAAAGCCAATGTCGGCTATTTCCGCGCGCTCTCGGCGGAAGGCGTTCTATCGACGCGCCCGTCGCTCGTTCTCGCTCTGCAGGGCGCCGGTCCGCCGCCGGCGATCCAATCGCTGATCGACGCGGGCGTGCGCGTCGCGACGATTCCCGACTCGCCCTCTGCGCAAGGCGTCGTCGCCAAGATCGAAGCCGTCGGCCGCGCAGCGGATGCGAATGACGCCGCAGCGCGGCTCGCCGCCGATGTGCGCGCGCGCTTCGACGAGCTCGCGGCTCTGCGCTCCAGGATCACGACGAAGCGTCGCGCGCTGTTCGTGCTCTCTTTGCAGAACGGACGTCCGCTGGTCGGCGGACGCGGCACCGCGGCGGATGCGATCATCACGCTCGCCGGGGGTGAGAATGTCGCCGCCGACATCGAAGGCTATAAGCCGATGACGCTCGAGGCGGTCGCCGCCACGGCGCCGGAGACCATCGTGATGATGGGGACGGACGCGCCGCCGCCGGACGTGTTCTCTCTGCCCGGCTTCTCCGGCGTTCCCGCGGCGCAGACGCGTTCGCTGTTCATCCGCGACGGGCTCTATCTCATCGGCTTCGGCCCGCGGGCGCCGCAGGCCGCGCGCGAGCTGATGGCGGCCTTCTATCCCGACGCGCCAGTTCTTTCTTCGCCGCTGGACGGCGACAGATGACCGCCGTCGTCGAGCCCGATACGACGGCGATCGCGCGTTTCGTCGAGCGCCGGCGTCGACGCTTTCTCATCGTCGCCTCTGGTCTCGCCGCAATCTGCGTCATCACATTCGTATTGGCGCTCGCGAATGGCGCCGTCGCCATCCCGCCGGGCAAGACGCTCCACATTCTCATCGGCGCCATTGTCGACCACGCCGCGCTCGCTGGCGATCGCGACGCGCTCGTGCTGCTCGATCTGCGTCTGCCGCGCGTTCTGCTCGGCCTCGAAGTGGGCGCAGCGCTCGCCGCCTCGGGCGCGCTGATGCAGGGGCTGTTCCGCAATCCGCTCGCCGATCCCGGATTGATCGGCGTGTCGAGCGGCGCCGCGCTCGCCGCCGCCGCGACCATCGTGCTCGGCGACCGGCTGCTCGCCGGCGCCGGCGAGGCTGTTCCTTTCGCGCTTCTCCCCATCGGCGCCTTCTGCGGCGGCCTCATCACGACGCTGCTCATCTACGCCATCGCCACGCGCGCGGGCCGGACGTCGATGGCGACCATGCTGCTCGCCGGCGTCGCGCTCAGCGCCTTCGCCGGCGCCGCGACGAGCCTGCTCGCATTTCTGTCCGACGATCGCCAGCTGCGCGATCTGACCTTCTGGTCGCTCGGCAGCCTCAATGGCGCGAGCTGGAACAAGACAGCGATCGTCGCCGCGATCGTCACGCCCCTGCTGCTCGCCGCGCCGCTGCTCGGCCGCGCGCTCAATGCGCTGGCGCTCGGCGAGGCCGAGGCGTTTCATCTCGGCATCCGCGTCCAGCGCATCAAGGCCGCCACGATTCTGCTCGTTGCGCTCGCCGTCGGCGCCAGCGTGGCGGCGGCCGGCGTCGTCGGTTTCGTCGGCGTCGTCGCGCCGCATATCGTTCGGCTCGCGACCGGTCCCGATCATCGCCGCCTGCTGCCGCTCGCCATGATGCTCGGCGGCGCATTGCTCGTCGCGGCGGACGCTTTCGCACGCGTGCTCGCCGCGCCGGCGGAGCTGCCGCTCGGCGTGCTCACGGCGACGATCGGCTCGCCGTTCTTCTTATGGCTGCTGTTGCGGCGGAACAGGAGCGTGTGGTCATGAGCGCGATAATCGAAGCCCGCGGCGTCACCTTCCGCGTCGACGGCCGAGCGCTGGTCGACCAAGCGGATCTACGACTCGAATCGGGCCGGCTCACCATTGTGATCGGCCCCAACGGCGCCGGCAAATCGACCTTGCTGTCATTGCTCGCCGGCGCCGCGACGGCGCATGCCGGCGAGATCTCCTATTGCGGCGAGAGGCTCGACCGTCTGCCGCCTTGGCGCATCGCCAACCGCCGCGCAGTGATGACGCAGAGCGCCCGCCTCGCCTTTCCCTTCACGGTCCATGAGGTCGCGAGCCTCGGGCTCGACATCGTCGGCCGCGCCTCGTCGCGCCAGCAGCGGCGGGACATAGTGGCGCGCAGCCTCGCCGCCGCCGATGCGCTGCATCTTTGCGAACGCGAATATTCCGGCCTGTCCGGCGGCGAGCAGCAGCGCGTGCAATTCGCACGCGCGCTCTGCCAGCTCTTCGCCGGCCGCAGCGTCGACGCGCGCCAGGCGCTGCTGCTCGACGAGCCGATCGCGAGCCTGGACTTGCGCCATCAGCTGGCGCTGATGGACGCCGCGCGCGACATCGCCGACGCGGGCGCCGCGGTATTCGTCGTGCTGCACGATCTCAACATTGCGGCGGCCTATGCGGATGAGCTCGTCGTGATGTCCGGGGGCCGCATCATGGCCGCGGGCCGGCCCGGCGAAATATTGTCCGACAGTCTCGTCGCCTCGGTTTTCGGCGTCGATCTGCAATTGAGCGCTGTTCCGCCCAGCAGCCTGCCGTTTCTGCTTCCCCACGGCTATGCGCGCCGACGCGATTGGTCGCGGACGAGATTTCGCGAGCCGATGGGAAATTGACGGCCGCGCTACGGCGACAAGGGAACCCGCGCGCCGGCTCACCGTTGTATGGCGACACGCGGCGCCCTCCTTTCGGAGGCGCGACTGGGAGCTCGAGCCATGGCGAACCAACAGCAAGGCGGAACGCTGAAGCACTTCGTCGGCAAAGTGACCGATACGATCGGCGGCATGGTCGGTCGAATGGGCGCCTCCATGTCGACGAACGCGGACAGCTTCGTCGAGAATGCGGCGATCGGCGATATGTACGAGATCACGGCCGCGAAGATCGCGCTGAAGCGGTCGCGCTCCGAGCCTGTCCGCGCGATCGCCGAGAAGATGATCGAGGATCACACCGAGAACACCCGTCGCCTTCAGAACAAGCTCTCGACGAGCGAGGCGCGCGACGTCGCGCGGCCGCCGCAGACGCTCGACAGCCGTCGGCAATCCATGGTCGATCACCTCGAGGAGGCGCCGGACGATTCCTTCGATTCGACCTATCTCGACCAGCAGCTGATGGCGCATGAAGAGACGGTCACGCTGATGCAAACCTACAGGGACAGCGGCGATCACGCGCAGCTGAGGTCCTTCGCCGCCGAAGCCGCCCCTGTCGTCGAAGGGCATCTCGAAGACATCAAGCGGCTGCGTTCAATGATGTAGCTCGGCGGCTCTTCGCCCCGAATCCAGGCTCCGTCACGGCGTGGAGGGCCGCGAGAAACGCGGCAAACCCGGATTCGGAGCCTTGAGCGCGAATCGGAAACCGTTGACAATCCAGGCGCACGGCTTTATCGGCTAGGTTCGCTTCGGCGCGGCGGTTTCGCCGCGCTTTTCGTTTGTCCGCGCGAGCGGCGGCGACCGAAGCTCCCAACCGGTCCAACTGTAAAAAAGCCGGCCGGCGAACCTTCGCCAGAGCCGGGACGAACACGGGACTAACGAGATGTTCGCAGTCATCAGAACCGGCGGCAAGCAATATAGCGTGTCCGCCGGAGATACGATCACCGTCATGGCGCTGGATGGCGTTGCGGGCGACAAGGTGGTGTTCGACGAGGTACTGTTCGTCGAAGCCGAGGGCGCGACCAAGATCGGCGCGCCGCGCGTCGAAGGCGCGAGCGTCGCCGGCGAAATCGCCGAGCAGGCGCGCAGCCCCAAGACGATCTCCTTCAAGAAGCGCCGCCGCCAGAACTCCAAGCGCAAGCGCGGCCATCGCCAGGACCTGACCCTGGTGCGCATCACCGCCATCGAGGCGGGGGCCTGATCCGCGGACGTGGCGCGCGAGCGCCAGACGCGGTATAGACTTCACACGGCGTCTTTCTACGGGACGCGATCGGAATTTCCCCGCCTCAGGCCGAAAACCGGCCGACCGGCGGCAAGAGACGAGAGCAAGGACAATGGCTCATAAGAAAGCGGGCGGCTCCTCGCGCAACGGGCGCGATTCGGACGGCCGCCGTCTCGGCGTGAAGAAGTTCGGCGGCGAGCAGGTGGTGAGCGGCAACATCATCATCCGCCAACGCGGCACGAAATGGCATCCCGGCCGCAATGTCGGCATGGGCAAGGACCACACGCTGTTCGCCCTCGTCGAGGGCACGGTCGAATTCAAGACGACCAGCGGCCGCGCTTATGTATGTGTGGCCCCGGCCGCGGTTGCGGCCGCCGAATAGGCGGAGGATCGAGCAGCGAGCCTCCGCCGGCCTCCACTCCCGGCGGATCGACGCTCGTCTTTCGGCAAATGGCCGAGCTCCAGCGGAAAGTCCGGAAAAAGGCCGTAAAGGGCCGATAGGGGGAGCGGGGAGCCGCTCCCCTTTTGTCTTTTCGGGCCCCGAGGAGCGTTTCATGTTTCCGGAAATTGCGCGCGACGACATCTTTCGGCTGGAGACCGAACGGCTGTGGCTGCGCTGGCCGCGCACCGCCGATGTGGAAGCGTTCTGCCTGCTCGCCGGCGATCCCGAGGTCGCCACCAGCACCGCCCGCATTCCTCATCCCTATGAGCCGAGCGACGCCGAGGCCTTCATCCGCGCCGCGCGCGCCGAGAATGGGAGCGGCTCGGGGCTCTGCCTCGCGCTGACGCTGAAGCGGCAGCCCAATGAGGCGATCGGCGTGATCGGCTTGCACGGCTCGGCGCCGCGCGCGCCTGCGATGCTCGGCTTCTGGCTCGGCCGGCCCTATTGGGGACAGGGCCTGATGAGCGAGGCCGTCGGCGCTTTCGTCGACCTCGCCTTCGGCCTCACCAGCATCGAGCGGATCGTTTCCTCGGTGCTGCCGTCCAACGCCGCCTCGCTGCGTGTGCATGAGGCGATGGGATTCATCCATACCGGACGCGGGCTGTTCCCGGCGCCGGCCCGCGGCGGCGAGGTGGAAGTCGAAATGCTGGAGTTGCGCCGCGGCGCGATCCCCACCACTTTCGCCTCGAGGCGTCCCCGGCTCAAATCGACGTGAGCGCGACATAATGAAGTTTCTGGATCAAGCGAAAATCTACGTGCGCTCCGGCGACGGCGGGGCGGGATGCGTCTCCTTCCGGCGCGAGAAATTCATCGAGTTCGGGGGACCGGACGGCGGAGACGGCGGCCGTGGCGGCGATGTCGTCGCCATCTGCGTCGACGGGCTCAACACGCTGATCGACTATCGCTATCAGCAGCATTTCAAGGCGCGGACCGGCACCCATGGCATGGGCAAGAACCGCGCCGGCGCCAAGGGCGCGGACGCGGTGCTGAAGGTCCCGGTCGGCACGCAGATTTTCGAGGAGGACGAGGAGACGCTGATCGCCGATCTCACCGAGGTCGGGCAGACCGCGGTGATCGCGCGCGGCGGCAATGGCGGCTTCGGCAATCTCCATTTCACCACCTCGACCAATCGCGCGCCGCGCCGCGCCAATCCCGGCCAGGAAGGGATCGAGCGCAATATCGTTCTGCGGCTGAAACTGATCGCCGACGCCGGCCTCATCGGCCTGCCCAACGCCGGCAAATCGACCTTTCTGGCGAGCGTCTCCGCGGCCAGGCCGAAGATCGCCGATTATCCTTTCACCACGCTCTATCCGGGCCTCGGCGTGGTGCGCATCGACGATCGCGAATTCGTGCTCGCCGATATTCCCGGGCTGATCGAGGGCGCGCATGAGGGCCATGGGCTCGGCGACCGCTTCCTCGGCCATGTGGAGCGCTGCCGGGCGTTGCTGCATCTCGTCGACGCGACCGGCGAACATGCGGGCCGCGATTACAAGACCGTGCGGCTCGAGCTCGCCGCCTATGGCGCGGGGCTGGACGAGAAGACCGAGATCGTCGCTCTGTCCAAAATCGACGCCGTCGATCCAGAGCATTTGAAGAAGCAGAAAGAGCGGCTGAAGCGCGCCATGACCAGCTGGGGCCCCGAGGGCCAGGAGAAGCGGCCGCTTCTCTTGCTATCGGCCGCCACCAGCATGGGCGTGACCGAGGCGCTGCGCGGACTCGCGGCGGCGCGCGAAGCGGCCGAGCGGGCCGAAGCGCCCGTCGAGCCGGCGCCCGCCTGGACGCCGTGAGGCTTGCAGCGCTGACGACGCTCGAATAACGGACCCCGCTTCGCGGGACCACCTTCTCTCGCCCTGCGGGCGAAGGGAGCGCCCTTTTCGGCAGAGCCGCGGGGCGATGTCGCGCCCCTTTCAGCTCCTATAGTCGCCGTTGATGGCGACATATTCCTTGGTGAGATCACAGGTCCAGACGCGCGCCGAGCCTTTGCCGAGGCCAAGGTCGACGCGCAGCGCGATCTCGTCGCGCTTCATGATCTCCGAGACCTGCGCCTCGTCATAGTCCGGATCGCGTTGGCCCTTGTGGGCGACGCGCACGCCGCCGAACCAGATGGCGAGCTTGTCGCGATCGGCGGCCTCGCCCGCCTTGCCCACCGCCATCACCACGCGGCCCCAATTGGCGTCCTCGCCGGCGATCGCCGTCTTCACCAGCGGCGAATTGGCGATGGAGAGGGCGATGCGCTTGGCTGCGGCGGCGTTCTCGGCGCCGTCCACGGTGATCTCGACGAATTTGCGCGCGCCTTCGCCGTCCTTCACCACCTGCTGCGCGAGATCGAGCAGCACCTCGTCGAGCGCCCGGCGGAAATCGGCGAGCGCGCGATCGCTGGCCTTCTCTATCCAGGGCGCGCCGCGCTTTTCCGCCGCGCCGGTGGCGAACAGCAGCAGCGTGTCGGAAGTGGAGGTGTCGCTGTCGACGGTGATGCTGTTGAAAGAGCCGCGCACCGAGCGCGACAGCAGTGTCTGCAGAACCTCGGCGGCGATCGGCGCATCGGTGAAGACGAAGGACAGCATGGTCGCCATGTCCGGCGCGATCATGCCGGCGCCCTTGGCGATTCCGGCGATGCGCACCTCGACCTCGCCGAGCCGCGCCACGCGCGTCGACAGCTTGGGATAGGTGTCGGTGGTCATGATGGCGGAGGCCGCCTCGCGCCAGCCGTCCGGCCGCGCGCTTGTCACGAGCCTGTCC
Source organism: Methylosinus trichosporium OB3b (assembly GCF_002752655.1). Classification (NCBI taxonomy): domain Bacteria; kingdom Pseudomonadati; phylum Pseudomonadota; class Alphaproteobacteria; order Hyphomicrobiales; family Methylocystaceae; genus Methylosinus; species Methylosinus trichosporium. Next base: position 2,651,224 of record NZ_CP023737.1, read on the forward strand.
ATCACGCCATCGAATTTCGATGCGTCGAGCGGCTCGCCGATGACGCCGGTCGAAGCGAGAAACACATGCTTCTCGGGCGCTCCCACGGCCGCCGCGACGAGCTTGGCGGAGGCTTTCACCGCCTCCTTGCCGGCCTTGCCGGTGAAGGCGTTGGCGTTGCCGGAATTGACCAGCAGCGCCCGCGCCTTGCCGCCCTCAAGGCGAGAGCGGCACCAGTCGACCGGCGCCGAGGGGCATTTCGAGCGCGTGAACACGCCGGCGACCTGCGTGCCCGGATCGAAGAGAGCGAGCATCACATCGGTGCGGTCGGCGTAGCGCACGCCCGCCTGCCCGACGGCGAAGCGAACGCCCTCGATGGGCGGAATCTCGGGATAGGTCTTGGGAGCGAGCGGCGAGACGGGAGCGGCCTTGGCCATGGCGGAATAATGGTCCCTGTGCAATGCGCGAGAGCAATCGGCCTTCGGCGATCGGGCGTCGGCAGCCGCATCCGACTGCCGATCGCCCAAACGCCGACTGCCGCTCTTACTTCTTCTTCTCGGCCGGCTTCTTCTCTTCCGGCTTCTTCTCGGCGGGCTTCTCCTCGGCCGGCGCTTCAGTGCGCTCGATCTTGGCGCCCTCGCGCAGCTGGACGATGAGGTCCGACTGGGCCTTCTGCGCCACATAGCGGGAAACCTGCTCGCGCACCTGGTCGAGCGGCGGGAACACCTTCGGACGCTTCTCGTCGAGCTTGATGACGTGCCAGCCGAACTGCGTCTTCACCGGATCGGAAATCTGTCCCGGCTCGAGCTTGTAAGCCGCCTCGGCGAACTCCGGCACCATGCGGTCCTTGGTGAACCAGCCGAGATCGCCGCCGCGCGCGCCCGGGTCCTTGGAAACCTCGTCCGCGACCTTGCCGAAATCCTCGCCGCCCTTCACACGCTTCAGCGCGGCCTTGGCCTCGTCCTCGGTCGGCACCAGAATGTGATGGGCGTGGACCTCGGTCTCGGGCTTCTGGTTCTTGGCGGCCTCGTCATAGGTCTTCTTGATCGCGTCCTCGGTCACCGCATCCTTGGCGATCTTGCCGAGCAGCGATTCCATGAGCGCCTTGTCGCGCAGATAGGCGAGCTTCTTGGCGAAATCCGGCGATTCGCCGAGCTTGTCGCGTTGCGCCTTCTGCACCACGAGCTGCTCGTCGATCAGAAAATCCAGAACATAATTCTCGCGGGCCTTGCCCTCCAATTGCCGCGGCAGGCCGGAGCCGAGATCGTCGAGCGCTGTTTTCACATCGTCGTCCGAGATCTCGACGCCATTGACTTTAGCGAGAACCTTGGCCTGCGCCGGAAGCGCGACGGCCGTGAGCAGAACGCTGACGCCGAGCGCGACGACGGCCCCCCGGCCGCGAAGACGCTTGGTCTCGAGGTGAGGCATATTGGTCTCCAACAAAGAGCGACAGGCCGAAGGGCCTGTCGCGACGGCGTTCCACTAGAACAAGTCCGCGGAAAGTGGAACATGGATTTTGACGAAGCGGCGCGGACGATCGCCGACGGCTCTATAGGGTCGTCGGTTGAACATATTGCAACGTTCGAGTCGTAGTCATTTTGGCGCAAGCGAGCGGCCGAGGCGCGAGCGGCGCCGCTGCGGAAGCTGCGCCGAGCCTCGCATCACCGCTCACTAAGGCTTTTTCGAGACGCTCGCCGCAAAAGGGACCGATAGACGACAATGAACGTAACCACAGCGATCCGCTCCGAAGACGCCGACGAGGCGCGCGCCTACGCCAAGGTCACGCGGCGCGTTCTGCCGCTGCTCTTTCTCTGCTATGTGCTGGCCTATCTCGACCGCGTGAATGTGAGCTTCGCCAAGCTGCAGATGCTCGGCGACCTCCAATTCGGCGATGCGGTCTATGGGCTCGGCGCCGGCGTGTTCTTCCTCGGCTATTTCCTGCTCGAGGTTCCGAGCAATCTGATCCTGCACCGCGTCGGCGCGCGGCTGTGGATCGCGCGGATCATGATCTCCTGGGGCCTCGTCTCGGCCGCGACGCTGTTCGTGACCACGCCGACGATGTTCTATGTCATGCGCTTTCTGCTCGGCGCGGCGGAGGCCGGATTCTTCCCCGGCGTCATTTATTATCTCACGCGCTGGTATCCGGCCGCCCGCCGCGGCCGCATCACCGCCCTGTTCATGACCGCCGTGCCGATCGCCGGCGTGGTCGGCAGCCCCGTGTCGGGCTGGGTTCTGGAGCGCTTTGCGGGCGTCCACGGCCTCGCCGGCTGGCAATGGCTGTTCCTGCTCGAGGGCCTGCCCTCCATTCTCGCCGGCGTTCTCGTGCTGCTGGCGCTCGACGACAGCATAGCGAAAGCGTCCTGGTTGACGCAGAGCGAGAAGGCGTTGCTGAGCGCGCGGCTCGCCGCCGACCCGGAGCCCGCCGCCTCTCATTCGCTGCGCGACGCAGTCGGACGGCCACTGGTGTGGATATTGAGCCTCGTCTATTTCGGCCTCGCCATGGGGCTCTATGGCGTCGGCTTCTGGCTGCCGACCCTGGTCGCCGCGACCGGCGTGAAGAGCCCTTTGCACATCGGCGTCTTATCCGCGGCGCCCTATGCGGCGGCGAGCGTCGCCATGGTGCTCGTCGGCTTCAGCGCGGACCGGTGGGGCGAAAGGCGCTGGCACATCACGCTGCCTTGCGCCTTCGGCGCCGTCGGACTCGTTCTCAGCGCGGTCTACGCCGCTCAGACGATTCCGGCGCTGCTCGCCCTGACCGTGGCGAGCGCCGGAATTCTGTCGGCGCTGCCGCTGTTCTGGAGCCTTCCGACGGCCTTTCTGCGCGGCGCGGCGGCGGCCGGCGGCATAGCGCTCATCAATTCGCTCGGCAATCTCGCCGGCTTCGCCAGCCCCTATATGGTCGGCTATCTGAAGGAGCTGCCGCATGGCGCAGATGTCGCGACCTATGCGCTCGCCGCCTTTCTGGCGCTCAGCGGCGTGCTCGTGATCGCCTGCGTGCCGCGGCGGCTCGCCGACCGCTGACGCCGAGCGAGCCTTCAGGCTCGCTCCCCTCCGACGATCTGCGCAAAAATCTCGCGCACGCGCGTCTGCGTCTCCACGAGATGCGCTTCGAGATGTTTCATGTCCGGCGCTTCGCCGGCGCGCAGCAGCAGATCGAACAGGCCGCGCGGCGCCTGACGCGGATCGAAATCCTGGTCGATGGCGAGACGCAACGACTGGATGAGGCCCTGATAGAGGCGAACGGCGGCGATCAAAGTCTCCGCCGCATCCGGCTCGATCAGGCCGAGACGCGTGAGGCGCTCGAGCGCGAGCCCAGTCGTCGTCGCGAGACAGTCCGGATGCGCCTCCGCATGGCGCAGCAGCAGATATTGCGTGATGAACTCGACGTCGATCAGCCCACCCAGCGCCTGCTTCAAATCCCAGACGCTCTTCGCCGGCTTCTCCCGCTCGAGGCGCTTGCGCATGTCGAGCACATCGGCGCGCAGCTTCTCGGGGTCGCGCGCACGCGTCAGCGCCACGCCGATCGCCGCCTCGACGCGCGCGGAAAACGAGCGCTCACCCGCGACGACGCGCGCACGCGTCAAAGCCATATGCTCCCAGGTCCAGGCCTCCTCGGCGTGATACTCCTCGAAAGCGCGCAGACTCACCGCCAGCGGCCCCTTGCTGCCGGAAGGGCGCAGCCGGAAGTCGACCTCATAGAGCAGCCCCTGCGCCATCGGCGCCGACAAAGCCGCGATGAGCCGCTGCGTCAGCCGCGCATAATAAGAGGGCGCGGCGAGCGGCCGCTCGCCATTCGACTCGGCGTTCTGGTCGGCGTCATAGAGCAGCATCAGATCGAGATCCGACGCCGCCGTCATCTCGCGCCCGCCGAGCTTGCCCAGCGCGACCACGGCGACGCCCCCGCCCTCGATCTCGCCATGCGCCTGCGCGAACTCGGCCGAGACGCGCGCCATCAGCGCCGCGATCAAAGCCTCGGCGAGCCGCGCATAAGCGGCGCCGGCCTCGGCGACCGACAGCGCTCCAGTCAATATTCGCACGCCGACGAGGAATTTCTGCTCCTGTCCGAAGATGCGCGCGCGGTCCAGCGTCTCCTCATAGGAGCGCGCGTCGCGCAGGCTTCGCTCCAACGCCGCCGCGAGCTCCGCCTCATCGGGCAGATGGTCGAAAAAGGCCGGCTCCAGCAGCGCGTCGAGCACGCGCGGGCGTCGCGAAATGGCGGCGGCGAGCTTGGGCGCCGTGCCGAGGATCGCGGTGAGCAGATGCAGCAGCCGCGGCTGCGACACCAGAACCGCGAACAGCTGCACGCCGGCCGGCAATCCGGCGAGCAGCCGATCGAAGGCGAGGAAGGCCTGATCGGGATTGTCGGTCGAGGCGAGAGCTTCCAGCAGCGCCGGGGTCAGCTCGGTCAGCCGTTCGCGCGCCTTTGTGGAGCGCGTCGCAGCGTAGCGGCCGAAATGCCAGCCGCGAATGGTCTCGGTCACCGTCTTCGGCCGCGCGAAGCCGAGCTGCGCAAGGGTCTCCAGCGTATCCGGATCGTCCTCGCCGCCGGTGAAGACGAGATTGCCGAGAGCGGAGGAGAGCTGAGGCGCGCTCTCGAACAGGCGCGCGTAATGCCCCTGCACTTTCGTCAGGCGCTGGAGCAGAGCCGCAGAAAATTCGTCCAGAGTCGCGAAGCCCATCATACGGGCGATGCGCAGCGCCTCGGTCTCGTCGCTCGGCAGCGCATGAGTCTGGCGATCGGCGACCATTTGGATGCGATGCTCGACATCGCGCAGGAACAGATAGGCGTCGGAAAGATCGTCGCGCACCGACGCCTCGATCCAGCCGGCGGCGACGAGCGCGTCCAGCACAGGCAGAGTGGCGCGGCCACGCAGATCGGGATTGCGGCCCCCGGTGATGAGCTGCTGCGTCTGGACGAAGAATTCGATCTCGCGAATGCCGCCGCGGCCGAGTTTCACGTCATGGCCGAGCACGGCGATCTCGCCATGCCCCTTGAAGGCGTGAATCTGCCGCTTGATCGAATGCACATCGGCGATGGCGGCGAAGTCGAAATTCTTGCGCCAGACGAAGGGCGCGAGCTCGGCGAGAAATTCTTCACCAGCGAGACGATCGCCGGCGGCGGCGCGCGCTTTGATGAAGGCGGCGCGCTCCCAATTCTGGCCCATGCTCTCGTAATAGGAAAAGGCCGCCTCGAGCGGTATGGCGATCGGCGTCGCGCCGGGATCGGGCCGAAGGCGCAGATCGGTGCGGAACACATAGCCGTCGGGCGTGATTTCACTGACGATCCGCACGACGCGCTTGGTCAGCCTGACGAAGAGATCGACGTCTTCGTCGGGCCGCGTGAGCCGGGCGCGGCGGCGGTCGAACAGAACGATGAGATCGATGTCGGAGGAATAATTCAGCTCATGGGCGCCCTGTTTGCCCATCGCCAGGAAAATCCAACCGCAGCCGCGTTCCGGCATGCGCTGGTCATAGAGCTCGAGCCAGCCCGCCGCCGCGGCCTCGCGCAAGGCGAAGACGGCGGCGGCCGAAAGCGCGGCGTCGGCGAGCCGCGTCAGCGCCGCGGTGGCCTCCAGCGTCGTCCACGCCTTGGCGAGATCGGCAAGGCCGATGAGCAGCGCCGCCTCCTGCTTGGCGAGCCTCAGCGCCCGCATCAACTCGGCTTCGCTCTGTCGACCGGCTTTCATCGCGTCGACGATGCGAGCCATGCTCCGCGCCGGATCGGCCGCGAGCAGCCGCGCGAGCCGGGCCGGGTCGCGTGCGGAAAGATCGGTGAGATAGGACGAGGAGCCGAAGCCCCCCTCGAGGAGAGCAACCGCCTCGGGCCGTTCGGCGAGCAATGCGGCGAGCGCGCCATTCTTGTCACATTCGAGCACACGGGCGAGAGCCGCCTGCGCCTGAACGCGGTCGACCGGATCGACGATCCTGCGCGCGCGCGCGAGAAGCGCGCCCGACTCGGGCGCCTCGTTCGGCGTCATGGGCTCCCATTCCTCCCGGCGCGATTTTAGCCGCGAATCCGCAGCTTTGCGCTCTCGCCTCATGCTCGCGCGGAAGGTCGAGTCCGGTCAAGCCCACCCCGTCGGGGTAGAGTGTCAGCCGGGCTGGGGTCGCCGATCCCGGAGAAACACCATAGCGGCGATCGCCAGCAGCACGACGACGACCAGCAGGATCATCAGCGTGGATTCCTCGAGCCAGGCGATGGCCGGCACGCCGAGCGCCAGAATGACGCCGACCAGCGACACGCGCCAAGCGTCGGCGTGAACGCCGGCGGTGAAGGAGCCGAGGGCCAGAACCGTCAGCACGGTCAGCGCGCTCGCGTCCGTATTCATCATTCGGCTCACATCGCCGATGAACACGAGCAGCATAGCCGCCAGCACGGCGCCCCAATGCAGGGCCTGCGTGCGCAGCAGACGCCATTTGGCCTCGGCGTCATCGGCCTCACGCCAGCCGGCGGCGACGCTGATGGCGCCGAAGATCGGAGCCAGCAACACCCAATAGGTGGTCATGCCCTGGCGCGTGACGCTGGTGTAGGCGACCCCGAACAGCGCCAACGCCAACATGACGAAATAGGGCCACTGACGAAGAAGGAAGGAGGAATGACTATCGAGCCGCGCCGGCGGCGCGACGACGTTTCGCGCGTGATCGATCATGGACGCTCACTCCGCAGTGACGGCTTCAGCCGTTCCGAAGATGAGGCGAAGGACGATCGGCGCGCTGTGCCGTCATGTTCCGAAGTTCGCCGACTTCGCCGTTCCGCCACAGAATAGATAGGAGGCGCGGGACCGGAATCGAGACGCGCGGGCGCGTCTCGACAATGTCGGAGAACTCAGGCGGCGACCTTATGGCACTCTTCCGCACAAGCCTGGCAAGCTTCGCCGCAGGCCTTGCATTCGGCGATCGACGGGAACTTGTCGCATTCCTTCTTGCAGGCCGCGCACACATCCGCGACGACCTTGGCGAAGGCCGGCGTGAAAGCGGAATTGGTGCCGGCGAGCTTGGCCAGGGCGCCGCAGGCGGCGACGAGGTCATAGGTCGCCTTGGTGCAGGCGCCCATGCTGGCGTCGTTCATCGCCAGCATCTCGAAGCAATGACGCAGGCAGTCTTCGCCCACGGCGACGCAATGGCTGCTCGAATCGAGCAAGGCCTTATATTTCGCGCCATGAGACATTTTGTGGCCGGCATGAGGATCCTCTCCCGCGAAAGCGGAGGAGGCGGCGGCAGCGGCGGCAAGCGCGCCGAAAGCGGTAACAAAGTCACGACGTTCCATGAATTCCCCCTGAATTTTGGAAACGACGGACGCAACCTAAACAATCGACGAGAAGAATCAATCTGCTATCGCGCGCATAAATGAGAAATTGTCTCAAATTCGTGCCATTGTCGCGCATACGGGACTGACGGGCCGGCCGAAGCGGAGAGAAATCATGGCGGCGTTTTTGAGCTTCAATCCGGCTGAATTCTTGAATACTTTGATTTCATTGAGTGTTGCGCTTCTGCTCGGCACGCTGATCGGCGCCGAGCGACAATATCGGCAGCGCACGGCGGGTTTGCGCACCAATGCTCTGGTCGCACTCGGCGCCGCCGCTTTCGTCGATCTCGGCCTGCGGCTCAACGGTCAGGTCGGCGCGACCCAAGTGCTGGCCTATATCGCCTCTGGCGTCGGCTTTCTCGGCGCCGGCGTCATCATCAAGGACGGCGCCAATATCACAGGCATCAATACGGCGGCGACGATCTGGTGCTCGGCGGTGACGGGCGCCTTCGCCGGCGCCGACCATGAGGCCGAGGCGGCGCTGATGGCGGTCTTCACCCTTATCGGCAACATGTTCCTGCGTCCGCTGGTGCATCGCATCGAGCGCGCGCCGCTGGACGAGCGCGCGACCGAGGCGATCTACCGCCTGCATGTGACGGTCACCCAGACGCGGCGCGACGCGCTGCGCGATCTGATGGTGGAAAAGCTCGAAGCGGCGAATTATCCGGTCCGAGACATAGAGGAGCTGGAGCGCGGTGACGAAGAGGTCGAGCTCATCGCCATTCTGACCTCGACCAGCGTCGATCCGAAGGAACTCGACGCCGTGGCCGCCGATCTCGGCAAGATCTCCGGCGTCGAGCATGTGAGCTGGACCGCGCAGACGAGCGAGTGAAAATAAGCAGGCTCTCGACGCTGCACCCCTTCTCTCGCAAGGCGGGAGAAGTTGGCCCGGCGAAGCCGGGTCGGATGAGAGTCCTTCAGGCTCGCGTCGATTCGATAGGCGTGCGAGGTCCGGCAGCCGAACAGCGCCTTTTTCTGAGGCGCCCTCATCCGACCTCGCTTCGCGAGGCCATCTTCTCCCACACGCGGTCACACGCGGGAGAAGGGCGAGCCCACATTATTCGTCTTTCAGCCCGTCAGTCTCCGGCACAGCCCGTCCAGCTGCTCGAGCGTCGTATAGCGAATGCGCAGATCGCCTGACTCCCCTCGGTGCTGAATGCTCACATTGAGGCCGAGCGCGTCGGTCAGCATTTTCTCGATCGCGATCGTATCAGCGTCCTTCTCGACACGCGACTTGCGCGGCTTCGCCTCGGTCGCGCCGGATTCGCGCTGCGCCAGCTGCTCGACGTCGCGCACGCTCAGCCCATCGGCCACCACCTTGCGCGCGACGGCGTCCGGGTCCTCGACCGCCAGCAGCGCGCGCGCATGGCCCGCCGAAATTGCGCCATCGCTGACGAGGCGCCGCGTCGCCTCCGGCAGATTGAGCAAGCGAATCGTATTGGCGACATGCGAGCGGCTCTTGCCGATAATGCGGGCCAGCTCAGTCTGCGAATAGCCGAACTCGCCGCTCAGCCGCTCATAGCCGCGCGCCTCCTCGATGGCATTGAGATCGGCGCGCTGGACATTCTCGATGATGGCGAGCTCCAGCGCCTCGCGGTCGTCGGCCTCATGCACCAGCACCGGCACATCCGACAGATTGGCGAGCTGAGCGGCGCGCCAGCGGCGCTCGCCGGTGATGATCTCATAGGCGTCGGCGACGCCGGGAACGGTGCGCACCAGGATCGGCTGAATGATCCCCTTCTCGCGGATCGAGGCGGCGAGATCGGCGAGATCATCCTCGCCGAAGGCGACGCGCGGATTGCGCGGATTGGGACGCAAAAATTCGATCGGAACCTTGCGCTGGCCGCGCGCCCGCTCCACCGCCGGCGTCTCATCGCCAGCCTCTCCGATGAGGGCGGCGAGGCCGCGCCCCAATCGCGTGCGAACTTCCTCGGCCATGTCGTTATCGCCTCTTTCAAATCCGGCCGCGCGTCAGGCCGCGCGCAGCTGCTTCTCGCGCTGGATCACTTCGGTCGCGAGCTTCAGATAGGCCTGGCTGCCGCTGCATTTGAGATCATAGAGCAGCACCGGCTTGCCATAGGATGGAGCCTCGGACACGCGCACATTGCGCGGAATCACCGTCTCATAGACCTTATCGCCCATGAAGCGCCGCACATCGGCGACCACCTGGGTCGCGAGATTATTGCGCGGATCGAACATGGTCAGCACGATGCCGTGAATCGTCAGCCGAGAATTCAGCGTCTTCCTGACCTGATCGACCGTCGACAATAGCTGCGACAGACCTTCGAGCGCGAAGAATTCGCATTGTAGCGGCACGACGACCGAATCGGCGCTGGCCAGCGCATTGATCGTCAGCAGATTGAGCGAGGGCGGGCAGTCGACCAGAACATAGGTGAAAGCCGGAATCTGCTCGTGACGCTCGGCGGCCATCAGCTCGGCGACGGCGCGCTTCAGGCGAAAGGCGCGATCCTTGTCGCCGGCGATCTGCAATTCGACGCCGAGCAGATCGAGCGTGGAGGGAGCGATCGAGAGGCGCGGAACGGCGGTGGCGACGATCGCATCGGCGAGGCTGCTCTCGCCGAGCAGCACGTCATAGGTGGAGATTTTGCGCGCCTTGCGATCGACGCCGAGGCCGGTCGAGGCATTGCCTTGCGGATCGAGATCGATCACCAGAACGGTCTCGCCCACAGCGGCGAGCGCGGTGCCGAGATTGATGGCGGTGGTCGTCTTGCCGACGCCGCCCTTCTGATTGGCCATCACCAATATGCGGGGCCGAGGAACTCCGGTCACGTCAGACTCCAAAATCCCGCGCGATGGCGATGATGCGTCCGGACGAATGCGTGCGGCTCGCGAAAGTTCTGATGTCGAAACTATCTGCCGCCCGTGAGTCGGTCAATTCGGCGGCCCAATCTTCGCCTTTCAAAAACACGCCGACAGCGTTTTTCAACAAGAGTTCGCGCGACCAGTCGACGAGTTGAGACAGGGGAGCCAGCGCGCGGGCGGTGACGCCGACGACGCGGTCTTCGAGCGAGGGCAGAATAGATTCGATTCGACCGAGATGAATCTCGGCCGCGGCCCCTGTTTCACGTGAAACGGCGCGCAGGAAGGAAACCTTGCGCTGATCGCTCTCGATCAAATGAACGCGAGCGCCGGGACGATCCTTCAGGCAAATGGCCAGCACCATTCCCGGAAAGCCGGCGCCGGCGCCGAGATCGGCCCAAGTCTCGATTTTGGAAACAGCGTCGATATTGGGAAAGGCGTCGAGGATTTGCGCCGAATCGGCAAAATGCCGTGTCCAGAGATGCGGGAGCGTTCCGGCGGCGACGAGATTGGTCGACTTCTGCCATTTGCGCAGCAGAGCCTCATAGGTCTCGAATTCGCGAATATGGCTGCGCAAGGCCGGCGCCAGCGCCAGCGCCTCGTCGCGATCGCGTGCGGCGTCACGATCTCGACTCACCCGCGTCGCGCCCGTGCGGCGAGAAGGGTCAGAGCGGCCGGCGTGATCCCTTCGATCCTCTGCGCCTGACCAAGCGTGCGCGGGCGCAAAAAGGCGAGCTTCGCGCGCAGCTCCGCCGACAGGCCGCCGATCTGGCGATAATCGATCGTCTCCGGCAGGGTCAATTGTTCGTCGCGCCGATAGGCGTCGATGTCCGCGGTCTGGCGCTCGAGATAGACGGCATAGCGCGCGTCGGTCTCGACTCGCGCCGCCGTCTCGTCGTCGATCGAGCACAGCTGCGGCCAGATGTCGCGAAGACGGACGAGATCGATTCCCGGATAGGACAGAAGCGCGAAGGCGCTACGCCGCTGTCCATCCTGATTGATCGGCAGGCCATGCCGCGCCGCAGCCGCGGTGGTCAGCGTCAGTCCGTCCAACAACGCGCGCGCGTTATCGAGCCGCGTCCTTCGCTCGCCGAACGCGGCGGCGCGCTCGGCGCCCACACATCCGATCGCGAGACCGCGCGGCGTGAGCCGCTCATCGGCATTGTCGGCGCGCAGCGACAAGCGGTATTCGGCGCGCGAGGTGAACATGCGATAGGGTTCGCTGACGCCGCGGGTGACAAGATCGTCGATCATCACGCCGATATAGGCCTCGGCGCGATCGAACAGGATTGGCGCGCCGCCGCTGGCGCGCACCGCGGCGTTGAGCCCGGCGACGAGACCCTGCGCCGCCGCTTCCTCATAGCCGGTCGTGCCGTTCAACTGGCCGGCGAAGAACAGTCCCTCGATCTTCTTCGTCTCGAGGTTTGCGCCGAGCTCGCGGGGATCGACGAAATCATATTCGATCGCATAGCCCGGCCGCAGAATGTGCGCCTGCTCCAGCCCCTCTATGCTACGAATGAAATGATGCTGAACCTCCTCCGGCAGCGAGGTGGAAACGCCATTCGGATAGACAGTATCGTCGTCGAGCCCCTCCGGCTCCAGAAAAATCTGATGCGCCTCGCGGTCGCCGAAACGCGTCACCTTATCCTCGATCGAGGGACAATAGCGCGGGCCGGGACCGGAAATTGCGCCGCTGCGCAAAGGCGAACGATCGAGATTGTCCAGAATGACTTTATGCGCCGCGGCGTTGGTGCGGGTGATGTGACAGTCGATCTGCGGATTGCCGATACGGGTCGTCAGAAAGGAGAAAGGTTCCGGCGTCTCGTCGCCGCTCTGCCGCTCGAGCTTCTCCCAGGCGATGGTCCTGCCATCGAGCCGCGGCGGCGTGCCGGTCTTCAGCCGCCGCGTCGCAAAGCCGATCCGGCGCAAATCTTCGGCGAGGCCGATCGCCGGCTGCTCGCCCATGCGGCCGGCCGGAATTCGTTTCTCGCCGATATGGATGACGCCATTCAGGAAGGTGCCAGTGGTCAAGACGACAGCGCCGGCGCGCACAACCATGCAGCCGATCTCGACCCCGCAGACGCGCCCATCCGCGACGACGAGCCGTTCTACCGCGCCTTCGACGACGTCCAGTCCCGGAATTGCAGCGATCGCGGCCTGCATGGCGGCGCGATAGAGCTTTCGATCCGCCTGCGCGCGCGGGCCGCGCACCGCGGGCCCCTTGGAGCGGTTGAGGAGACGGAATTGAATGCCGGCGGCGTCGGCGACGCGCCCCATGAGTCCGTCGAGCGCATCGATTTCGCGAACGAGCTGGCCCTTGCCCAATCCCCCGATCGCCGGATTGCAGGACATGGCGCCGATGGTGTCACGCGAATGCGTGACCAGAACCGTGCGCGCGCCGAGCCGGGCGGAAGCAGCTGCAGCTTCGCAGCCTGCATGTCCGCCGCCGATCACGATCACGTCATAGGATGAACGGGTCATGCTCTCCAATCCGAGAATTCATCCGCCAATATTGTCGTCATGGCGAAGCGGCGAAGAAAACCAGACGCCGCGCTGTGGCGCTGGATTGCTTCGCTTCGCTCACAATGACGGCCCAGTCGACGCCTGTTTCACGTGAAACAGCCCCTATTTGCCGATGCAGAATTGCGCGAAGACTGCATCCAGCACATCCTCCACATCCACAGACCCGACGATCCGACCGAGCGCCCGATTAGCGGCGCGTAAGTCCTCGGCGACGATCTCCAGCGGCTTGCCTGGCTCCAGGCACACGCGAAGCGCGGCGGCCGCTTCTTCCACCAGCCGCCGGTGCCGCTCACGCGTCAGCACAGCGCTCGACCCGTCGCCGAGGCGCCGCTGGGCGCGCCACCGAATTTCGGCGATCAAGGCCTCCAATCCAAGCCCCGTCTGCGCCGAAATTGCAAGATCGCACGCTCCCGCCGCACGAATATCGGTTTTGGTGGCGAGGCGAAGGCTGTCCGCGGCGCCGGCCACGATCTCTTCCCCCACCAGTGTCTCACCGCCCTCGGAGAGCCATAGCAAGAGATCGGCCTCTCCGATCCGCGCCCGCGTCCGCGCGACGCCCAGCCGCTCGATCTCATCCTCGGCCTCGCGCAGGCCAGCCGTATCGACCAAGGTCACCGGCAAGCCGCCGAGATCGAGATGAACTTCGATCATATCGCGCGTCGTGCCGGGAATGGCCGAGACGATCGCCACATCGCGACGCGCCAAAGCATTCAACAGCGTCGACTTTCCCGAATTGGGCGGCCCGAGCAGCAGAACCAGAAAGCCATCGCGGAGCCGTTCCGCCGCCGGCGCCTGTCGCGCCATCTCTTCCATGTCTCGCGCCTGAGGCTCGAGCAAGGGCCGCAGCTGCTCCGCCGGGTCGCGCACATCGCCCTCGTCGGAAAAATCCAGCTCGGCCTCTACGAGGGCGGCGCCGCAAATCACCGCCTCGCGCCAGCCCTCGACGCGACGGCGCAATCCGCCGCCGAGCGCCTGCAGCGCTTGACGACGCTGACTCGCCGTCTCCGCATCGATCAGATCGGCGAGGCCTTCGACCTGCGACAAGTCCATGCGGCCATTGGCGAAGCTGCGCCGCGCGAATTCGCCCGGTTCCGCGAGGCGCAGCCCCGGAGTCTCGGAAAAAAGAGTCAAGAATCCGTCAATCACGGCGCGACCGCCATGAATCTGCAACTCGGCGTAATCTTCGCCGGTCGGCGAGCTCTCGACAGGAAAAAACAGCAGCAGCCCGCGATCGATCGTCTCCCCCGACCGCGGGTCGCGCAAGCGCACGTAATGAGCAAAGCGAGGCGTCGGCGTGAGCCCGGCCACCGCCTCCACGAGCGGCGAGACCAAAGGCCCCGACAGCCGAATCACGGCGATCGCCGCACGGCCGGCTCCACTCGCCAGAGCAAAGATCGTGTCGCTCGACATCGTTGGTCCCGGAAAAACGTTTCGTTCCGCGTCGCTCTACCGAGTTTCGCCACCGACCGAAAGAATTTCCGAGTCCGTCCCGACGCCGCGCCTCAGGTGTTCATCGAATCGAAGAAAGCGGCGTTGCCCTTCGGCGTCTCGCGCAGCTTGCCGAGCAGGAACTCGATCGCATCGACCGTGCCCATCGGATTGAGGATGCGGCGCAGCACATACATCTTCTTGAGGATGTCCGGCGGCACCAGCAGTTCTTCCTTGCGCGTGCCGGAGCGGGTGATGTCGATCGCCGGGAACACGCGCTTGTCGGACACTTTGCGGTCGAGAATAATCTCCGAATTGCCCGTGCCCTTGAACTCCTCGAAGATCACCTCATCCATGCGCGAGCCGGTGTCGATCAGCGCCGTGGCGATGATGGTCAGCGAGCCGCCCTCCTCGATATTGCGCGCGGCGCCGAAGAAGCGCTTCGGCCGCTGCAACGCATTGGCGTCGACGCCGCCGGTCAGCACCTTGCCGGAGGAGGGAACCACGGTGTTGTAGGCGCGGCCGAGACGGGTGATGGAGTCGAGAAGGATCACCACGTCGCGACGATGCTCGACGAGGCGCTTGGCCTTCTCGATCACCATTTCCGCAACCTGCACATGGCGCACGGCCGGCTCGTCGAAGGTCGAGGAGACGACCTCGCCCTTCACCGAACGCTGCATGTCGGTCACTTCCTCCGGACGCTCGTCGATGAGCAGAACGATCAGATAACATTCCGGATGATTGGTGGTGATCGACTGCGCGATATTCTGCAGCAGCACGGTCTTGCCGGTGCGCGGCGGCGCGACGACCAGCGCGCGCTGGCCCTTGCCGATCGGCGCCACGAGATCGATGACGCGGGCGGAGAGATCCCTGCGGGTCGGATCCTCGATCTCGAGCTTTAGGCGCTCGTCCGGATAGAGCGGCGTCAGATTGTCGAAGGGGACCTTGTGCCGGATCTTCTCCGGGTCCTCGAAATTGATCGAGTTGACCTTCAGCAGAGCGAAATAGCGCTCGCCCTCCTTGGGGCTGCGAATCATGCCTTCGACGGTGTCGCCGGTGCGCAGGCCGAAGCGACGAATCTGCGAGGGCGAGACATAGATGTCGTCCGGCCCGGCAAGATAATTGGCGTCCGGCGAGCGCAGGAAGCCGAAGCCGTCCTGCAGCACCTCGACGACGCCCTCGCCGACGATCTCGACCTCGCGACCGGCGAATTGTTTCAGAATCGCGAACAGCAGCTCTTGCCGACGCATGAGCGAAGCATTTTCGACTTCATGCTCCTCGGCGAAAGCGAGCAGCTCGGCAGCGGATTTTGACTTCAGGTCTTGAAGCTTGATTTCCCCCATGTGGGACAATCCTCGACGAAATTTTCACGGTAGGTGGGGCTGTGGGACGCGGCAGGTGAGGGCGGGAAGCAAGGTCCCGAAGCGCCGGTCAGTTCCGGCGGTCGTCTGGAAGACGATCTGCCTGTGGTGAGCGATTCAAGCAATTAATCCGTTTCGCCGAAGAACGCAACACGAATGGGAACGCGTCGTGACGAATTTGTGAATCATTAAAAAAGTCAATAGCTTCGGCCGCGCGAGCGCGCGGCCTGCCGGAGCTCGCTCAGAAGGGCTTCACGATGACGAGAATCACGATCCCGATCATCAGCACGGTCGGCACCTCGTTGATCGCGCGATAGAAACCCGCCGGTCGCGTGTTGCCGTCGCGCGCGAAGACGCGGGTCAGATAGCCGAGATAAAAATGCGCGCCGGTGAGCAGCACGACCAGAGCGAGCTTGGCGTGGAACCAACCGGCGCCGTGAAACTCCCCCAAATAAATGAGCGCCAGCCCGGCGAGCCAGGCGACGCCCATGGCGGGCGCCATGATGTAGCGTGCGAGCCGCCGCTCCATCTTCTTGAACAGCTCCGCCTGCGCGCCGGTCCCGACCTCGGCGTGATAGACGAACAGCCGCGGCAGATAGAGGAGCGCCGCCATCCAGGCGATGATGGCGATCACATGAAGCGCCTTGATCCACAAGAACATCGCCTTATCCCCTGTTGCGAATGCGATCGACCAGACGGGCGACATGGTCGAGCGGCGTTTCCGGCAGCACGCCATGGCCGAGATTGAAAATATGCGGCCGTCCGGCGAAAGCCTCGAGGATGGCGTCGGTCTGCCGATCGAGCGCCTCACCGCCGGCGACGAGCGCGAGCGGATCGAGATTGCCCTGCAACGCCACGCCGCCGGAGACCTCGCGCGCGGCCCATTGCGGCGGGACAAAAGTGTCGAGCCCGAGCGCGTCGGCGCCGAGCCGTTGCGCGAGATCGGGAAGATGCGGTCCGGCGCCGCGCACGAAAGCGATGATCGGAACAGCGGGGCGGCGCTGCTTCAGCTCGGCGATGATCCGCTGCAACGGCGAGACGACCCAGCGCTCGAATTCCTGCGGCGGCAGCACGCCGGCCCAGCTGTCGAAAATCTGCAGCGCCTCCACGCCGGCGTCGATCTGGCGCGTGAGATAGGCGATGGACGCATCGACCAGACGATCGATCAGCCGGCCGAACGCCTCCGGATGGCGATAGGCGAAGAGCCGCGCCGGCGCCTGATCCGGGGTGCCTTCGCCGGCGATCATATAGCTCGCGACGGTCCAGGGCGCGCCGCAAAAGCCGATGAAGGCCACACGTTCCGGCAGCTCGCGCTTCACCCGGGCGATAGTCTCATAGACGGGAGCGAGCCGATCGGCGTCGAAAACCGGCGCCAGACGTTCGAGATCCTTCGGTTCGCCGATCGGCTCGAGCTTCGGACCATGGCCGGATTCGAACGAGACTTTCTGCCCGAGCGCGTCGGGAACGACGAGAATGTCGCTGAACAGGATCGCCGCGTCGAAGCCGAAGCGCTCGATCGGCTGCAGAGTGATCCGCGCCGCGATCTCGGGATTGTAGCAGGTGTCGAGAAAGCTCCCCGCATGGGCGCGCAGCTCGCGATATTCCGGCAGAAACCGTCCCGCCTGGCGCATCAGCCAGACCGGCGGAACCGGAAGCGCCTCGCCACGCAGGACGGCGATCAGCGGCTTCTCCTCACCCATGTCGTTCGGCCTCCGTTTCGAGGGCTCTCGGCATGCGCCTCGCATCCCGGAAAGAGGAGCTATCTCAAATCGACACAAAAAGAAAATTCAATCTTTAAGAGATTTTTTTGATTTTATTAACACTCGCTTCACGAAGGTTAATTTTCATCAACCTTTTGTCCACACCCTACGTACCGTGACCATGGCTGTAGGCAGGATGTCCACCCCTGTGCAAAATTCCATGAACAAATTTAATTATCAACGTGTTGTACGAGAACCACCCTGCGGATGGCGAGAGGATAGCAGAGAGTTTCGTCCATTCACGACCAAGGCGGCTCTTTCCGCCCCTGCCGACTCGCCTGTTGATCGATCGCGATCGATATGCGCAGCTATTCACAGGCCGCCGGCGCCATGGGCGATCTTATCCCCGCAATGCCGGGTTTTCCTTCGGCCCTGTGAATCCTTTTCGGCGAGGAGCGCGCGTGACCATCGAGCCCGGGGACTCTCTTTGGCGCCGGGGCGCGCCGCTGGCGCTCGCGTCGCAGAGCGCCGGCCGCCGGCTGCTCTTGCAGCAAACGGGCGCGGTCTTCGTCGTCGACCCGGCGGATGTCGACGAGCGCGCCATCGAGGCCCGAGTGGCGGCCGAGGGCGGGGGACCGGACGAGATCGCGGCGCGGCTCGCGCGCGAGAAGGCGCTGGCCGTCTCCGCCCGCCGTCCCGGCGCGCTGGTCATCGGCGCCGATCAGCTGGCGAGCTGCGAGGGGCGGCGCTTCGGCAAGCCAGCCGACAGGGAGGCCGCCGCGGCGCAATTGCGCTATCTGGCTGGCCGCACGCATCGCCTCCATTCGGCGGTAGCGCTCGCCCGCGATGGCGCGCTGCTGTTCGAGACGGTGGCGCACGCCGATCTGACCATGCGCGCGTTTTCGGACACGTTCTTGAGTCACTATCTCGACAGCGTCGGCGCGCGCGTCACGACGAGCGCCGGCGCCTATCAGATCGAAGGTCTCGGCGTTCATCTCTTCGAGCGGATCGAAGGCGACCATTCGACCATTCTCGGCCTGCCTTTGCCTCCGCTGCTCGAGGCGCTGCGGCGCGAAGGCGCGCTCCTCTCATGAGCGCGCGCGATTTCGGCGAGGCGTCATGCTGACCATCGGCCTCACCGGCTCCATCGGCATGGGCAAATCCACCACCGCCGACATGTTTCGCGCCGAGGGCGTCCCCGTCTATGATTCGGATCGCGCCGTCCATGAGATCTACAGCGGCCCCGACGCCGCACGTATCGAAGCGCTGTTTCCCGGGATCCTCGTCGACGGCGTCGTCGACCGCGCCGCGCTCGCCGCTCGCGTGCTCGGCGATGCGCAGGCTCTGCGGCGGCTCGAGGCGATCGTGCATCCCCTCGTGCTGGAGAAGCGCGCGGCCTTTGTCGAGGAGCGCCGCCGCGCCGATGATGCGCTCGTGCTGTTCGATATTCCGCTTCTCTTCGAGACCGGCGGCGACGCCGATGTCGATGTCGTCGTCGTCGTCACCGCGCCCGAGGAGGTTCAGCGCGAGAGGGTGCTGGCGCGCCCGGGCATGACGGAGGAGAAATTCGCCGCCATCCGCGCCAAGCAGACGCCGGACGCGGAAAAACGCCGCCGCGCCGATTTCATTGTTCATACCGATCGTGGAGTCGATTCCGCTCGCGAGCAGGTTCGGCTAATTCTACGCGAGCTGAAATCGCGCGAGCCGAAGGCGCGGTGATTTTTTCGATGAGGAGGCATTCATGCGCGAGATCGTCTTCGATACGGAGACGACCGGCCTCGATCCGGCCAAGGGCCATCGCATCGTCGAGATCGGCGCCGTCGAGATTTCCAATCTGATCCCGACCGGCCGCACCTTTCACTTTTATCTCGATCCCGAGCGCGACATGCCGGAAGAGGCGTTTCGCGTGCATGGGCTGTCGACCGCCTTCCTCACGGGACAGAAAAAATTTCGCGAGATCGCCGAGGCTTTTCTCGAATTCGTCGCCGATGCGCAGCTCGTCGCCCATAACGCCGAATTCGATATGCGCTTCGTCAACGCCGAGCTCGCAATGCTCGGCCTCGAGGCGATCGCGGCTGATCGCGTCGTCGACACTCTGACGATCGCCCGCCGGCTTCATCCCGGCGCCGCCAATTCGCTGGACGCGCTGTGCCAGCGTTATGGCGTCGATTCCTCTCGCCGCGACAAGCACGGCGCTCTGCTCGATTCCTATCTGCTGGCGGAGGTCTATGCCGAGCTGATGGGCGGGCGCCAATCCGCTCTCGTGCTGCAGACCTCGGTCGCCGCAGCGGCGCAGGATCTCGGCGCCGATCTCTTGCGCAGCCGCCCCGCGCCGCTCGCGCCGCGTCTCGCAGAGGAGGAGATCGCGGCGCATGAGCGCTTCGCCGCGACGCTCGGCAAGGCGCCGATCTGGAGCCGCTATCTCACGCCCGAGCCGGAGGCCGAGGCGTCTCGCGCCGTCGGCGCGTGACGCTCGCGGCCGCCGCCGCTCAATTGGCGTTGGCGGGGGGCTGCTGCTGCTCCGCGAATTGCGCGGCGCGCTGCTGATACAGCGCCATGAAGTCGATGGGGTCGATGTAGAGCGGCGGAAAGCCGCCGTTGCGCGTCGCGTCGGCGACGATCTGGCGCAGGAAGGGGAACAGCAGCCGCGGGCATTCGATCATCACGATGGGATGAATCTGCTCCTGCGGAATGTTCAAGAGGCGGAACACGCCGCAATAATCGAGCTCGAATTTGAACATCAGATCGGGGCCCTGGCCGGCCGAGGCCTCGAGCGTCACCGACACCTCGAAATCCGTGGGCGCGAGCTGGCGGGCGTTCACATTGACCTGAATGCCGATGTCGGGCGCCGCTTCGCGCGGGCCGAGGGAACGCGGCGCATTGGGGTTTTCGAAGGAGAGGTCCTTCACATATTGCACCAGCACATTGAGCGCGGGCCCTTCCGCCTGGCCGGCGCCGGCGCCGCTTCCATTCGTGTCGGTCATCGTTGAGCTCCTTGCCGATTTCGGCTCCCGAACGGCGCGAACCCGATCGTCCCTCGCCACGGCGCCCGCGTAACATGCCTCCTTTCGAGCGACAACGGGAATCGGCGCGCGGAGAGAACGCGCTCCGATCGAACGGAAAACCCTCTACGCCGCTCCGGCCGGCGGCGCGCGGCGCGCCGGAGCCCGGCGCTTGCGCGGCTTTTCCTCGGTGACGGCCTTCCATTCATTCGGCGAAAGATCGATGGTTCTCGGTCCCTTGGTCGCCTCGACCTTGCCGCGCAGGCGGTCGGCGAGGCGCGCGCGCACAGAGGGCGCCTTCAGAGCGAGGCCGACGAGATCGGAGGCGAAGCCGGGCAGAATGAGCAGCAGGCTGCCGAAAGCCTCTATGCCGCCCTCGAGCAGATTGGCGCCGCGTCCCGTCTCCGCTTGCGGCTGCGCGAGGCGCTGGCGCAGATAGACGAACAGGCGCTTCACATCGGCGAGGCCGAGCAGCGTCGTGCCGACGCCGAGCATGACGGCGGCAATGACGCCGAGCACCTGCACGACGAAGACGAAAGCGATGATCTCGATGGCGAGCCAGGCCGCCAGCACGTAAGCGACGAGCTTCGACTTGTTCACGATCGTCCTCCGTTTCGGCGGATCGGCCGAGTTCGACCGAGAAGCCCGGCTGTCCCGAGGGGCGCGGCGAGCGACCCGATAGAGTGTCGAGGGCGCTCGAGCCGTCCTCGCGGGGATGAGGAAAATGCGATTCCTGCGAGCTTGCGGCCTGATCGCAGGGGCTTGATTCGTGACATTTGGGTTGCGACATGATACGCGACAATCCTTCCGACCGGGAGACGCCCTTTGCCGGCCAATGAAGCTTTCGATCCCTCGATCCTCGTTCTCGCCGCGCTAGCGGCTTTCGTCGTATGGAAATTATGGTCCGTGCTCGGCGTCCGAACCGATCGCGAGAACTCCGCCGCGGGTCGCGTTCCGAGTCCCGGTCGGCGCTTCGGCGTCGTTCCGCCGCCCGCGAGCACGGGTTTCGCCGCTCCGCCCCAGGATCAGAGCCGTTGGGACGGTCTCGCGGAGCCGGGAAGCAAGGGCTGGGCGGGGCTCGACGCCCTCGCCGCCGCCGACCGCGGTTTCGACGCGAAGAATTTTCTCGAAGGCGCGAAGAAGGCCTATGAGCTCGTGGTCGAATCCTTCGCCAAGGGCGACCGGGAGATGTTGCGCAATCTCCTCGCCAATGATGTCTATGACAGCTTCGCCAAGGCCATAGCGGCGCGGGAGCAGCGCGGCGAGAGCGCCGAAGCCCGGGTCGTCGCGATCGAGACGGCCAGCGTCGAGGACGCCCAGGTCGAGCGCGGCCGGGCGCAGGTCGCCATACGTTTCGTCGTGAAGCTGATCTCGGCGCGCCGCGACAGCGCGGGAGAGGTGATCGAGGGCGACGTCGAACGCCCGATCGACATCACCGATCTGTGGACATTCGCGCGTGACATCTCCTCGCGCGACCCGAATTGGAAGCTGGTCGCGACCGAAACCATTCACTAGAGCCGCGCGTGGGCCTGCCCGTCGATCTCGAGCCGATCGCTTTCGACGTGCTCGCCGGCTTCGCCGAGGATGATCTCTGCGAGGCGTTTCGTGTGTTCCGCCGATCGGCGGAGGCGCTCGTCGGCAAGGTCGCGGTTCTGCGGCCCGGCGTCGGGCCCGATGCGGCGCTGCTGCGCGTCTGCCGCGCCGCGCTCGCCGACGCCGAGGCGGCGAGCGCGCAAGACGCGGCGCGACGCTTCTTCGAGCAGACATTTCGTCCGCACAGGCTGCGCGGCAACGGCTTCGTCACTGCTTATTACGAGCCGGTCATCGCCGCGCGCCGATCGCCGGACGCCGAATTCGCCGTCCCGGTTCCGGCGCGTCCGGCCGATCTCGTCACCCTCAATGACGCGCCGATCGCCGGCGAGAATGGCGAGCCTCTCACCAGCGCGCGGCGACGCGGCGATGGCGGCCTCGAGCCCTACCCCGACCGGCGCGCGCTCGAGGACGGTCCGGAGGCGGCGACGCTGCGGCCGATCGCCTTCCTGCGCGATCGCGTCGAGCTGTTTCTGCTGCAGGTGCAGGGCTCCGGCCGGCTGCGCTTCGCCGATGGAAGCGAGCTGCCGGTCACTTATGACGGTCGCAACGGCCGGCCTTATACGTCGATCGGCCGGGTGCTGATCGAGCGAGGGATCGTCGCCGCCGATGTGATGTCGCTCGACGCGCTGAAAGCGGCGATTCGGGCGATGGGCGCGGGGCCGGGCGAGGCCGGCGCGCGGCTGATGCAGGAGAACCGCTCCTTCGTGTTCTTTTGCGCCGACGAGTCGCCGCAGCGACGGATCGGGCCGATCGGCGGCGCCGGCGTTCCGCTCACGCCGCTGCGCTCCATCGCGATCGATCGCTCCATCTGGCCCTATGCGACGCTTTTCTGGATTTCGGCGGCGCTGCCGGAGGCGACATTCGCGCGGCTGACGATCGCGCAGGACACCGGCTCGGCGATCCTCGGCGCCGCGCGCGCCGATCTCTTTTTCGGCGCCGGCGACGAGGCCGGCGCGCGCGCCGGCCGCATTCGCCATCCCGCCGATTTCGTCGTCCTGCTGCCGCGCGCCGCGGAGGGCGACCCGTGAGCGACGAGCCGCCGCGCCGGGACCCACCTCGCCGCGGCCGCGCGCGCTTTCTCACTCCCGAAGAGGTCGATCTTTGGCGCAAGGTGACGGCTGATGTCCGGCCAGCTCTGGGCCGCTCGCGCCGCCGCGCGCCCTCGTCCGAAGCGGTCGGGGAGCCGGCGGCGACGAAGA
Source organism: Methylosinus trichosporium OB3b (assembly GCF_002752655.1). NCBI lineage: Bacteria > Pseudomonadati > Pseudomonadota > Alphaproteobacteria > Hyphomicrobiales > Methylocystaceae > Methylosinus > Methylosinus trichosporium. The sequence goes on from NZ_CP023737.1 coordinate 2,674,135, forward strand.
GCGCCGCCGCCGATCGCCCGCCTGCAGCTGCGACGGCGCCGCCGAAGAAGCCGCCGCCGCCCCCGCGCCAGGCGCCGGCGCCGGCTGATCTCGATCACCGCACCCGCACCAAGCTGCGGCGCGGCACGCTCGAGGTCGAGGCCCGGCTCGATCTGCATGGCTTGCGGCAGGCGGAGGCGCAGGACGCGCTCGTCACCTTCCTGCGCCGGGCGCAGGCGAGCGGCGCGCGCATGGCGATCGTGGTCACGGGAAAGGGAGCGCGCAGCGAGGAAGGCGGCGTGCTGCGCCGGCTCGTGCCGCTGTGGCTGCAAGGCGCGCAAATGCGCGATCTGGTGGTGAGCTTCGGCGAGGCGGCGCGCCATCACGGCGGCGAAGGCGCGCTCTATGTGCAGATCCGCCGCGCCGGGCGCGGCAAGCCGGGGTAAGGCGATACGGCGAAATAAATGAACCGCTTATCCATTCCGTTGTCGAATAGGGCGCTCTCCCTTCTCCCGCAGGGCGGGAGAAGGTGGCCCCGCGAAGCGGGGTCGGATGAGGGCCCTCCCGGAAAAACTGTTTCGAATTCAAAAGCGAAGCGCTGTTGGCGAGCCGGAAGCGCCCTCATCCGACCCTCGCTGAAGCGAGGGCCGCCTTCTCCCACAAGTGGGAGAAGGGACGCGCGTCGAGAGTCGGAATGAAGCTGTTATTTCGCCGTGTTGCCTAAGGTTCGGTCCCCTGGAAGGAGGCTCCAGAAGGCGAGATGGGCGAGGGAGCTGGTTACTCCGCCGCGCCGCTGTCGGCGTCGATCTCCGCCGCCTCCAGCAGGCGCTCTTGCCGGGTTGTCAGGAAGGCGGCGGGAATGCCGGCGCGGGCGTCCTCGGCCGGGCCGCGGATCGGCTCCGGCGGGGTGGTCCACACGAAAGCGTCGAGCTTGCCGGTCACCGGCGACGCCGGCGCCCAGCTGCGCGAGATGACGCCGTCGGCGATCCAGGCCGGATCGCGCGGCGCGCGCGAGCCGCGCGCCAGCCATTCGCGCACCGGCCCGCTCGGCCCGTTCTCCGCGTCCTCCACCTCGGCCATCAGCAGGCAGATTTGCGCCGTCGGCGCCTGGCCCTCGGCGACGAGCGGAGCGAGCGCCCGCCGCGCCATGGCGAAGTCGCGCGCCGCCAGCGCCGCGCGCGCGACGATGACGCCGCTCTCGGGCGCCTTGGGGGCGGCCAAAGCGAGCTTCTTCACCCGCGCCAGCCGCTCGGCGTTGGATTCGCTCGGCGAAGCGTCGAGATAAGCGGCGACGATGTCGGGATGCGGATTTTCCGCATAGGCTTTTTCCAGCAGCTTCAGCGCCTTGGCGCTATCGCCATGGCGCGCCAGCAGCCGGCCGATCAGCGCGATCGCCGGCACCAGCGTCGGCGCGCGCTTCACCGCCTGGCGGGCGAGATGCAGCGCCTCGCTCGGCGAATCGACTTGCTTCTCCATCGCGAGCGCCGTTTCCACCACCGCCCGCAGGCGTTGGGCGGTCGGCAGATCGATCGCCTTGGCCTTGAGATTGGCCTCGATGGCGACGCGCGCCTCCTCCCAATCGGCGTTGGAGCCGTGATGCTCCAGCAGCGCATGGCCGGCCCAGGGCACGGGCGCGAGCTGATGCGCCTGATCGGCGAAGAGATGCGCCGCCTCGGCGTCATTGCGGCGCTTGGCCTCGATATGCAGGCCGCGCAGGCCGAGCAGGCGCGTCTCGGAGAGCAGCGTCATCTCGTGGAACGCCGTCTCCGCGCCGACGCGGTCGCCCTCGAGCTGGGCGACCTGCGCCTTCAGCAAAAAGGTGAGCGGCTCCTTGGCGAGACATTTCTCGGCCTCTTTCGACGCCTTCTTCGCAGCGCCGACATGGCCGGCGCCGGCGGCGATGATGCCGCGCGAGAGCGCCTGAAATCCTTTTTCGCGGCGTCTCGATCGGGAGCTCTGGGCGAGCCGCGTCGGCGCTTGAAAAAACGAGACGAGGATCGCCCAGGCGATGATGACGAGGGCGATGAGGCCGAGCGTCGCGGCGATCGCGACGAGCAGCGAGGTCTCGATATGATAGCCGCCCCAATCCAGCGTGATGGAGCCGGGATGCTCGAGCATCCAGTGGAGGCCGAGGGAGAGGGCGGCGAGAGCCGCGAGAAAGATGAGCAGCAGAAGCATGATCGGTCGGTCCCTCAGCTCTTGCCCTTTTTGCCGAGCGCCGCGATCGCGCTCGAGAGAATGGTCGCGGCGGCGCTGTCGGCCTCGAGCCGGCGCCGCGCCGACTCCTCCCACTCCCGCGCCAGCGCCCGGGCGTCTTCCGGCAGATCGGCGAAAGCGGCGAGCGCGGCGCCGATATCCTCATGGCCGAGCGCCGCTTCGATCTTCGTCGTGATCTCGGCGATCTCGATCTTGGTCGCCTCGCCCGGCGCCCGCATCTTGACCAGCTTGGAGGCGCCGTGGATCAGTCGGTCGGAGAGCGACTCCTCGGCGTGCGGCTCGGCCGCCGTCTCCATGCGCTTGACGAGCGGATGGAACGCCGTCTTCAGCGTATGGGGCGTCGGCGCGCCGGTCTCCGCCGAAGCGGCGAGACGCTCCAGCGCCTCCTTGTCGGCGCCCTGGGCGGCGAGCGCGGCGAACTCGGTCGAGAAGGGCGCGCCGCGCTCCAGCGCTTTTTGCAGCGAATGGGCGATCACGACGACGGCGGCGGGATTGGGCTCGTCCTCCGCGGGCTTTTGCGGCGGCTCGATCATCGCCTCTTTCGGCAGGCGACTTTCATCCTTCGGCGAATCGAGCCGCTCGCGCAGCGCCTTCATCTCGTCTCCGAGCTCGTCGATCCGGCCTTCGAGCCCGCTGACATTGTCGTTGAGGTCGCGAAACTCCGGCGTCGCGGCGCTCGCCGCCGGCGCGCTCGGCGTGGGGGTCGGGGCGTTCGCGGCGGCGTCGCGCGCCTGCTCGGCGAGGTTCAGCGCGGAGCGCGCGATCTGCTCCAGCTCGCCGAGGCGCTTCGTCAGCGCGTCGATCTCCGCGCGAGCCTCGCTGTCCAGCTCGGGGAGGGCGGCGACGACCGGCGGCGGTTCATGAGCGGGAGCGGGCGGCGCTTCGAGAACGGGCCGCGGCGGCGGCGTCGGCGCATCGATCGGCGGCGGCGCGGACCAGGTGATTCGCTCTCCGTCGTCGCTCGGCGACGCTGGCTTCGACTCGGCCGGCTTCGATTCGGTCGGCTTGATTTCGGCGTGCAGCGGCGGGCGCGGCTCGGGCGCAGGGCTCGGCGGCTTCTTGCTCGGCCGCGCGGCGTCGCCGAGCCATTTCACGCTCGTTTCGCGCAGCGAGGCGACGAGCTTCTCGGGCCGGGCGGAATAGTCGTCGACGAGAGCGGCGAAAGCGGCGAGCTTCTCGTGCTTGTCGCGAAAGCGATAGGCCGCGATCGCTCCGGCGGTCGCTGCGAGGCCGAGAATCGCCACGGCCGAGGTCATGAGCAGCCGGTTCTTGCGGCGCGTCGGGGGCGCGGCCTCCATCGGCGCCGGAGTTGCTTGCAGAGCAGGCTGCGCCTCGACCGAATCGGCGGGCTCGACCGAGGGGCGGTCGGCGGCGGCCGCGTCCAAGGCTCCGGAACCACGCGTTTCGGGGTCTTTCTCGTCTTGCGCCATTTCGGGGGCTCCTCGCCGCGCTTTCTTATAGACGAGCCCGTCCTTATAGACGAGCCCGGCGGAAGGCGAAACATAGAGAGCGCCGAGCCGCGCCGCAGCGCCGCGCTCGGGCTCCTCAATCTGCAGCGCCCGCGAGCGCCAGCGTGCGGCGGGCTCCGTCGAGATGCAGCCGCTCCACCATGCGCCCGTCGACTTGCGCGACGCCGACGGCGGCGTTCTCGGGCGCGTCGAAAATCTCGACGATCCGGCGGGCGAAGGCGATCTCCGCCGGCGAGGGCGCGAACACCTCGTTGACGACGGCGATCTGCGACGGATGGATCAGCATCTTGCCGTCCATGCCGAGGTCACGGCCCTGCTCCGCCTCGCGGCGCAGCCCTTCGGCGTCGTTGAAATCATTGTAGATGCCGTCGATGATGTCGACATCGTGCAGCCGCGCGGCGAGCACGGCGGAGGAGAGCCAGGAGAGCAGCGCCGGCCGGCCGGGCGTCAGCCGCGCGCGCGTCGATTTGGCGATGTCATTGGGTCCGAGCACCATCGCCGCCAGCGGCGCCTCGGCGGCGGCGGAGGCGATCTTCTCTATGTCGAAAAGGGCGCGCGGCGTCTCGATCATGGCGTAGAGCGCCGTATGGGCCGGCGCGCCGGCGGCGGCGATGTCGCGCGCGGCGCGCAGAATATCCTCGCGGCTGTTGGCCTTGGGGATCACGATCGCGTCGGGCCCGGCCGCCGCCACGGCGGCGATGTCGGCCGCATACCAGGGCGAATCGAAGACATTGACGCGCACGACGATCTCGCGCGCGCCATAGCCGCCGCCGCGCACCGCCGCGACGACCTGCTCGCGCGCGGCGTCCTTGGCGCTCTCGGCCACCCCGTCCTCGAGCTCGAACATCAGCACATCGGCTGCGAGCGTCTTGCCCTTCTCCAGCGCGCGCGCGTTCGATCCGGGCATGGCCAGCATGCTGCGTCGCAGTCGTGACATCATGGCGCCGTCATTCTCCCCTTGCTTCGTCGGTTGGCCTCCACAATAAAGGAGCGAAGGCCGGCGCGCCATCGCCCTCGGGCGCGAAGTCAGGATCGAGAATGGACGACACCGGCGCCGCCGCGGCGCCCGCGGAGCTGTTGCCGAGGCATCTTTCCGAGGGCTATGAGACGTTCCTCTCCGGCCGGTTCCGCGACGAGCGGCAGCGATTTCTCGAGCTCGCCGAGCAGGGCCAGCGTCCGAAGACCATGGTCATCGGCTGCTGCGATTCGCGTGTCGCTCCCGAGGCGATATTCGACGCCGGCCCCGGAGACTTGTTCGTCATCCGCAATGTCGGCAATCTGGTGCCGCCCTATGCGCCGGACGATCGATATCACGGCACCTCGGCGGCGCTCGAATATGCGGTGATGGCGCTCAAGGTTCAGCATATCGTCGTGCTCGGCCACGCCCTCTGCGGCGGTGTGCGCGCCTATGCCGAGAACCGGGCCGATCCTTACACGCGGCCGCTCTCGACCGGCGATTTCATCGGCCGCTGGACCGAGCTCCTCGCCCCCGCGGCCGAGCGCGCCGGCGCTGCTCCGGAGCCGCTCACCTCCGCCTATGTCGAGCGGCTGGCCCTCGAATCGATAAAGCAGGGTCTCGCGAATCTGCGCGGGTTTCCGATGGTGCAGACGCTCGAGCAGCGCGGCTATCTGCGGCTCCACGGCGCCTACTTCCGTGTGATGGACGGGCGCCTTCTGGCGTTGGACGAGGACTCGGGCCAATATCGCCAGGTCGCGCCCGGGGCGCATGAGTCGGCCTTCGCCGACCCGCGGATGTGAGAGAGGAGCCGAGGAGTGACGAGCCCTGCCGCCGATACGGCGCCGGTACCGCAGATCTCGGGCCTTGCCGCGCTGGCTCCACGCTATGACGCGCTCTTCTGCGACGTCTGGGGCGTGCTGATCGACGGCCGCTCACATTTTCCCGCCGCCG